>DATGKW010000033.1:0-5385 GCA_035294465.1 Ktedonobacteraceae bacterium
CTATGATTTAACGCGTTGTACCAGCCCGCGCGTACAACCGTGCCGGAGGCCGAACTGAGCACCGGCTCGAAGCGCATATGCAGGTCGTAGCCATTGTGCCCATCGTAGCAAGTCATGCCGGGAGTGCAATTGAGAACTGACGTATCTGAGCCTGTCCAGCGTTTGCCATCGTAGCGCACAAAGACTCCGTCATCAGCATACCAGGGCTTGTCATGATCAAAATATGAGTTAATGCGGTCTCGAACCGGCTGCTCGCCATAATATGGGCGATGCATAAAGGGTGTGGGATTCTGGGGCAACAGCCTCCACAAAGCGCTCATTGGCGACAGAGAGGCGCGCACTGGCTGCTGCCCTCCAGTTACCGCAAGGAGGAAAATAAAGGCTCCGGCAATCAGACACTCTCTTACCCGCTGAAAAGGCTGTAAATATTTCATACTTCTTCTTTTTCTAGATGCAAATGCATTCTCCACAATCCCAGGCCCTCTATTCACCCCACTTAGCCAGGCATAATGACATGGGTAACTGGTTGCGAGAGTGGCACGACGCTGGGCATAACCGGATCAGGAGTCGCGCTCACAGACCAGTAGCGCACAGTGCCGCCGAGGTCAGGGTTGAGCGGATTATAGGCAGCGAACGTGATCCGCGAACTATCGGCGCTCCAGAGCGGGTCGGCGTTGATCTGCGCTCCCGTCTGCACGGAACTCGCGGCCGTCCAGGCATGTCCGCTGCTGACATTGACCACTTCGATTGCACTTTTCAGCGCCTGCGTACTCTGATCGGCCATGCTCTGGCCGGGGTTTGTGCGTGCAACAAAAGCAATTTTTGTGCCATCGGGCGACCAGTTCAGAGCAAAACCATGTCCTCCATCGGCCTCTGCCAGAAAATGCCGGTCGCTGCCCTGGCGGTTCATGACCCAAACGCCAGCCGGAAGAAAAGGCGTCGGACTATCGACCAGAGATTCATACGCAATGCTCTGCCCATTGGGAGACCAGGCGAACATGCCCGCGATGCCTGAGACACCGCCGGACAGGCTTAGCAGGTGGGTTGAATGCTGCCCATGAACGTTCATCAGCCAGATATCGCTGCCTTCGCCCAGGCCGGCGGAAGTGGAATAGATGATCTGCGACCCATCGGGCGAGGCGGCCGCATCAACCAGATAGGCGGATGGCCCACGAATGGCCAGATTGATAATTTTACCGGTGGCCGCGTTTACTTCCCAGAGACCAGGATTCCAGCTTCCCTTATCCAGGGGCGCATATGGCCCCATAGGAAACATGGGACGATAGAGAAAAACATCGCTTGAACCAGGCAGCCAATGCAGAAAAGTGCCGCTGGCGTTCGCCGGTTCCAGATTGAGCGTCATGTAACGCGCGTCGAAAATCCAGAGCAACTCGCCATCGCTGCGCGTGCCATCGATAGCCACGTAACGGCCATCGGGCGAAGGCTGGAGCGAGATAATAGCATCGGCGCTTGTCTGGCCAAAATCGTCGCCAAAGCTCGCAACTACGTGCGGCGTCCCTACCGGTTGACTGTCTGCTCCCGCCAGTGCGCGCGCCAGAACAAAGCCTCCTGATTGCTTCAACACATAGTAGAGATAGTGGTTTTTCTGCGCGGGTCTACTGGCCACACCGGGATCTGTCGGAAGCGTGACATGACCCGCGTACACATACCAGAGCGGCAAGAGGTGGTAGGCCAGCAGCATACCGGTAAGCAAGCAGGCCAGCGCCGTCCCCATGATTGCGCTCCGCCGCCCGCTCGAACTCAATAGCCCGTTCTTTTGCTTCCGCATATACAGATACTTTCTCTCATACGATCTTTACTTACAAGTACACCTATTGAATTCTAACGGCGCGGTATTACAAGTTCATGTCAATTTACCTTATGAAGAATGTCTTCGCTGTATACGTCAACAGAGGATGATAGGTATGCTCGTAATTGCCAATGAGAGAGATTGTGCGTCCACCCCAGCCACTCTTGAAACGATAGACGCCTGCCAGTGCTTCGCCGCTCCCATCGGTAGGCGGAATGCCCCAGAAATCGTAGACGGTGGCTCCGACCTGGCGTGCCCAGCGAATTGCCTCCCACTGCAAGAGATAATTGGGCATGAGGTTACGCCTGGAATTGCTGGAAGCCCCATAGAGGTAGATAGCCTGCCTGCCCAGCAGGCTAACGAAGATGCCTGCGAGCAGTTCCTCGCCTGCGTAGGCCAGAAATAGGCGGGCTTGCTGGCGGGGAGCGAAGATTTCCCAGGCTTTACAATAGTAATCAAGCGTATGGATGCCAAATTGATCGCGCTCTCCGGTAGTTTGCAGCAGGGCATACCAGGCGCGCACGTCTTCAAGAGAGCGAGCTGCGCGCACTTCGACACCTTTGCGCGCAGCCAGACGCACGTTGTAACGCCATTTCTCTTTCATCTGCGCCAGTAACGTCTCCTCGTTCGAGCGCAAGTCAAGTATGATGGTACGTAGAGGTTGAATAGCCTGGACCTGGTGAAAGCCCAGGCTTCTGAAGCAAGCCAGTGCTGCCCGCCCCTCAGCGGTATCGGCTGCCAGATCTGGCTCGATCTGCAAAGCCAGAGCGCCCTGGCCACGCAGAAAGCTGCGCAGTCTGTGTAAGAAAAGTTGTGCCAGACCTGTACTGTTCTCTGCGGACGCCGCCCAGTCCACGACGGGGCCTTTGGGGATATATGCCAAATGGCCCAGGCGCGGAGATACATGGGGAATTGTTCTCTGCAATATCTGGGCTGCTGCCACAATTTTTTCCTGCTTTCTCTCCCAGAGGGCCAGCCGCAGCGGCCGCCAGCCCACGCCCGCTTTCAGTTCACCCCACCCCCAGCTTTGCAGAAGATGGCCCTGGGGATGCCCGGCCACAAAAGTATCCCATTCCGCCTGTCGAGAAGAGGGAAACGGGCGAAGGACATATTGTTCTGGCATAAGAAAGCTTACTCTACCAAATAGTTGTCGTTGCGGTCAGAGTATAGCATGTTTGAGTGAGCATTACCATTTTTCTGATTCAGTACGCTCCTGATTCCCGCGCCAGCCACATGTGGCAAGCGTTTCTGGATACGCTCCTTCTGTCCATGAAATTCCTGAGCGGACTCCAGTACAAACGATGTATAAAGCGCCCTTAAGGCAAAACAGACCGCTGTTCTTTTGTACAGTTCTCAAACTGTCCCCTCGCCCAATGCGCTTCAGCACACCAGACAGTATAGTTAAAAGCAAACAAGCCCATACTCCACTGAACATATCAGGAAAGCATGAACAATGAGTAAGATACCGATGCTTTTGACTACCGAATACAACCGAGGACTGCCTGGCGTACCTCTGCTAAACTTTACGCTTCCAGCGGAATTGGAGGCCAGCGAACCGCCTGAGGCGAATGGCCTGGAACGCGACGAGGTGCGGCTGATGGTCTCACACCTCGCGACCAACCAGGTAATCCATACCCGCTTTCGCCAGATTGGAGATTTTCTGACTCCGGGCGACGTACTGGTCATCAATACTAGCGGAACGCTCAATGCCGCGCTGCCGGCCAGCCGCAGCGATGGCACCCGGCTTGAATTGCACCTTGCAACCCATCTGCCTGAGGATCGCTGGGTAGTCGAGATGCGCGCCTACCAGGACAGCCAGGAGAAAACGACCAGGCCGTTTTACGATATCCTGCCGGGCGAATCCTTCCAGCTCCCCGCCGGAGCCAGTGTCACCCTGCACACACCCTACGCGCCCGGCCAGGTCTCGCATCGCCTCTGGATCGCAACATTGAAGCTGCGCGGCCTGCTTCATCCCTATCTTGATCACTATGGCTTCCCTATTCGCTATAGTTATGTCAAGCAGAGTTGGCCGCAGAGCTATTATCAGACGGTTTACGTGACAGAGATAGGCAGCGCCGAGATGCCCTCAGCCGGGCGAGCCTTCACCCCGGAATTGCTCACGCGATTGATGGCCAGGGGTATTCAGGTCACGCCGCTACTCCTGCATACAGGCGTCGCCAGCCTGGAGAGCCAGGAACCTCCTTATGAGGAATATTATCGTGTGCCTGAACCAACCGCGCGGCTGATCAACATGGCTCACGAGGCCGGGCAGCGCGTCATTGCCGTAGGCACAACCGTCGTGCGCGCCCTGGAGACCGTCACCGACATTGGTGGAACTGTCCACGCAGGCGAGGGTTGGACCGATGTCGTGGTCACGCCTCAACGCGGCATTCACGCGGTCAACGGCCTGCTCACCGGCCTGCACGAGCCGCTCTCAACCCACCTGGCCATGCTGGAAGCGCTGGCCGGGCGCGAGCACCTGGCGATCACGTATCGTGAGGCGCTTCAAGAGCGCTACCTGTGGCACGAGTTTGGGGACTTGCACTTGATCTTGCCGTGAATAGGCCAGAATTACAGTACAGGCCACGCCGGACAACTCATTCCACCGCCTGATAGAGTTCCATCCCTCCCTGCTCATTCAGGACGAGCACGAGCAGCGTCTCACGATAGGGGATCAACCCCGGAGTCCGGTGTGGCTCCAACGGACGATCAACCAGATCGCTCGCCAGGTGAGCGCCCTCAATCATCTGGGCGGGAGTCAGTTCCGCCAGCGTCTGCGCGTCACGCAGGCTCACCCGCACGCCTGCTGGCGACTCTTCAATCAGCCAGAAGCGGTCTGCGCCCGTTTGCGCCCGGACACAGGCACGCTGACAGGTAGCATCGAGCGCGAGGGTCGCGTGCAGGCCCGGTTCATCAAGCACGGCCCAGTTCCAGAGCCGCCAGCCGCTCTCCAGGCGATCTACCCCAATGACGGTTTGCTGGCAGGCACATAAAGAGGGATAGCGCCCCAGAGGCGCGCTGCACACCTGCACAACCTGTCCGTTCTGCGTCAGACAGACACCGTGACTGAAGAGCTGCTCCCCGCCTTGCATGGCCATAGCGGCGACGAAGGTAGGCTGGTCGCCACGCGTGCGTGGACCCGCGATGGCGGCTACTTCTACCGCAGGTGGTTTCGGGACTTCGTGAGTAGGTATATTCGGGTCGGCAGGCAGACCGATATTCGGCGAGTAACTCCATTGGTGAGTCAGTTCAGCGCGATCCCAGCCGGTCAGCCAGATGCGCCACTGCTCACCCGTCTGCTCGATCTCTTCTTCGGAACGGGTCTGGTCATTGGGCCGGACCCAGGTTTCAGGGCAGCAGAGGACAAGCAGGCGCGTCTGCTGATCGGCAATGGTCAATGCCATTTCCGACTCGGCAAGTTCTGCTTGATCTACCAGCGATATCTCTGTTGTCGAACTGGCACTGAACCGTTTGGCATCGAGAGAAATTTGCGCGGGAAAGAATATTGTCCTGTCCTGATGAGCTTTCTTCCCTTTCTCTGGGATTCCTTGCTGTTTGAGGGCTGCTTGCCACTC
>DATGKW010000034.1:0-23046 GCA_035294465.1 Ktedonobacteraceae bacterium
GTGTCTTGAACACTGGCAAAACCGGAACCGACGGGATTCGAACCCGCGATCTTCTGCGTGACAGGCAGACATGTTAGGCCACTACACCACGGCTCCTGGATCACTGGTGCCCTTTAATCACTTTTTGTAGCTCCGCTGGGCACACATGGATAATATCAGAAGAATGTGTGTGCTGTCAATCCCTTTGGGGGACAAAATTCCAGGGTTTCTCAAAAGTCTGAGAACAGCCAGGGAAGAGCCCTCGATGATTCTCCGCTTTCCAATGCGCGTGGATGAAAGTGAGCAAGCGTTGAGACAAATACTGAGAAAGCAAAACAAGGAACCGTGATCGGTGTTCAGGTGCGCAGGTAGTCATTGCCAGGTATTCTCTTCTTTTTTCACTGCCGGAAAAGGAAACTGAAAACTGTAGCCTGCGGCTATTTTGGGCGCAAACCGGTGTAGGCCTCGTAGGCATGGGCAAGCAAGACGCGTCGGCCTGGATCACTGGGCGCGCCATCAATGGCAAAAAACAGGTAGAGTTCGCTCACCAGGTTCTCCAGAGGCCCCAGATTGGGCTGGCCCTGCGCGTTGAGAAAGCCCATGCGCAGCGCGATCTCGTCATTGCTCAATCCCTGAGCGACTAGCGAGGCACACTCCTCCTGACGTGGAGTCAGACGTCGCCCGCGCAGCCTTTGCAACAAATAGTCCAGCACCTCGGCATCGATAAAAGTTGAATGGCGGCGTATCACAGTTTCCGCGATGCGCTCGAGATAGACTGGCTCGATATTGGCGAACAAGGCGTAACCGTGCAATCCAGGTTGCTCCTTTGACGAGCGGCGCGGTTTACCACGGGGTGTGTACTCGCAGCGCAGAATCTCATTAGCCAACGTCCAGCTTGGTTCCTGGGTGTAAATGAGCACACGTAGGTCTGGCGCGAGACCGAGCAGAGCACGGCCTAGCTCCACGCCATTCTCGTGCCCCAAACGCAGGTCGGAGAGCACCAGCCAGTTCGCTAGCGTCGGGTTGCCAAACTCGCGCTTGCTGGCCGCTTCAACTAGCAGTGTAGCCTCGGCTGAGTTGGCTGCCTGACCTTCCAGCCGCAGAGCGTGTGTCTCTTCAACAAATTCGCAGACACCGCGACGTTTGACGAGCGTATCATCGATGACGATGACCGGAATAGAAGCGTTCTGCATGGAGATTCAAGGGATCATCGCTGTGATGCATATCCAGATTATTCATGATGGCGTAAGCGCACCATATGGTGGCACCGTTGTACAGGGCGTATTGCCTCACATAAAAATCTTACTTTGGGGCATTCGTTGCCTCATCTAACAATCCAACTTTGGCTCCACTCCCGCCAAAGTTGCCGCCCGGCGCGCCGGGCGGGGCTGATTCATTCATGCCACAGTGACGGCCTCTTGTCAAGAAGAAGCGACTGCCGTCTGAGCGGTCTCTGGCTCAACCAGTTCCCCGGCGGCCAGTTTCCAGAGCACGGCCTGCAGTCGCTGCATCTAGCGCAACGTTTCGGCCAAAGTAGGATTTTTCGTGAGGCAATTCGTACTTGACGAAGCTGGTTTGGTACTTCCAGCAAGCATGTCATATCGGCATGACGTTTTTTCTGATCGAGGAGAAAGTCCGGGGAAGATCCCTGGGAAAATTGCGGTCTCATTCGTCTCTCTTCATTTCGTGATGTGATTATGTGAGCATGGGGTCATGCCACTCTACACACCGCTTGGTGGGTCCTGGCTCAAGATGAGAGAATCACTCGCCAGACGAGATGAAGAAAGCTCATCGTAAATTCATCTGAGACTACAACTGCCGAATTCATTTCGCGCACCGGGAGCGCCAGGACAACCGCCGCAGTCCTCAGGAAGTTCTTGGCACGCACCACCCCGACGCCAACCTTGGCGCGCATCTTCTTTATCCGCCCTCGCAGGTGGCACTTCTACGCGGGAGCTGGACTCGCGAAGGAGGCCTACACCGGTCTGCGCCCAATGTGACGCTCCTGTTGCCTCTCGTTACGCAATATTTCTGTGGGTCTTGAAGAGATTTCGTCGGCAGGAAAAGGCAATTTGAGGATAATCGATGTGCCGTGTTGCGCTCCCGGACGCCTTGTCGAGCGAACAAGCAGCGTACCGCCGGCTTCCCGCGCTTTTAGCTCGGCTTTGAACAGGCTGGTCTTCTCTGGAGCAATGCTGGTGATGTCAAAGCCGTGCCCATCATCAATGATATGTACCTCTAAGTCTCCATTAGTGCGCACCGTGCGCACGGTGGCATAGGTTGCGCCCGCGTGGTTATAGACATTGAGCAGTGCCTGCGTGACTGTGTAAGAGACTGCCTCAGCAAACTTCTCGCCCTCTGGTGTTCGTTCAAGATCAGGGCTGAGCGTGTCCAGCGCCCACAAATCGGCCTGGACTTTGAGCGGCGACTCCGGGTGCAAAGCCGGCAGGTCCTCGCGCACGAGTTTTTCCAGATGCAGCTTTAGCCCCAGGCTACGCCTCTGATAGGCATCTTCGACCAGCAGTTGCAAGCCGCGAAGATCGTCCTCTAGCTCCTCGCTGATCCTCCTGATCTTGCCCAATGCTTCGATGATCGGTTGGGCAAAGCCGCGCAGCGACGGATCGTGCTCAATTTCCACTTTGAGCTTATGTTGCCAGTGACCCAGCAGTGAGCGAATGCGCAGGGCCTGTTGCTTGGGCTGGTCGTGGATACGTTCTGAAAGCAGGGATCGCAGATGCGCGTCAGCATGCAGGAGCAGCGAAGTCGCGTGCTGAAGTTCGACGTTGGCTCGCCTGAGATCTTCCGCCGTGCGCTGCTGCTGGCGCATAGCTTCTTCCGTGCGTGCTATGCTCTCCTGTAGCTGACCGATCAAGCGTAGCGAGCGTACTGCGTAAAGAAGGATCAAAGGATAGATTGTGCCCAGCAAAAGGAAAACGGGCAAAGGTAAGAGCGGTGAGCCGGCCAGCAGGACGGGCAGCACACCCAGACAGAACCCCAGGCCAACTCCGCCAATCCACATAGTCAGCAGGTCGCCCAATTGTTTCCTGAGCGCTGCACCGGCTGCCGAACGAAGCAGGCCAATGCGTATCAGGGAGATTATCCCAATGACCAGGCTGATAGCGCCTCCCAGCGCGCCGTAGCCCAGGCTCAGCAGAGCTTCCAGGCGGGTAGGTACGCTGCCACGGATCAGAAACAAGCCAATAAAGAAAGCCTCCAGCGCGATCAAGGGTAGATAAGGTAGCGCGTCCACCTGCAACTTCGGCAAACGTCCGGTGCCAAACCCATCTGGCCTGTAATTCAAGCTCAGGTGAATAAAAGCGGCTCCCAGCAAGCCAAAGGCAGGAAACCAGAGCAGTTGAAGCACTGCGTCCATAGGGTACGTGGCTGAAACATTGCCCCAGTGGCTATAGAGTAAAAAGAGCATCGCGACCGGAAATAGCGTTAGCCCTTCGATTGCCCCTGACCATTCGCGAGCGGTTGCCAGCAAAAAGCCGCCAACCACCAGCCAGCAAAGGCCCGCGAGCAGCGCCAGGCCATAGTTTTGCAGCCACATCGCCAGGGTAAAAACTTCTGCCGCGTATCGCACAGTCTGGATCTGCCCGTTTGCATCAAGCGTATAGGTAATAAGCTGGCCCGGCCGGGCCTGCTGGTAGATGCTGGAAAGAGTTGACGGGCTCTGCCCGTTGACACGCGTAATCGTCTCGTTAGTGCTGAGAGATGAAGGGGAGCCGGTAAACGTAGTCTGGCCGGAAGGAATAGAGACAACAACCACTTGGCTATCTGTATTGAGTCCCCAGAAAAAGCCGCCAAAAGTGTGTCCAACCTCGTTCAACAGGCGGATCTGTCCCAGCACACCCAGGGCCAGCACAATTAGGCTTCCCAACAGATAGAGAATGATCAGGCGGAATTTCAGATTTTTCCACCATGTGGCTGTTTCGTATACAGATGAAATCGACACGCTTTAGTCTAACATCTGATCGCGTTCGCGCGCAAGGAGAAAGTGTGACGAGGAACGAAACCTGTCATCTATCTTCCTGAAAGCGCTGATAGGCTTCGTCCCAATCCGCTCGCTCATCGGGTTCAGGAAGAAACTGCCGGGTTTGTGTCACTGCGCGGGATAGGCTGCGGACCTCAGCCAGAGTGTGCAATTCGCCCAGGCCAACCAGTTGCAACAGGGCATTCCCCAGCGCTGAGGATTCAACCGGCCCGGCGAGAACGGGCAGGCCGGTCGCGTTCGCCAGCCATTGGTTAAGCTGCGTGTGCTGTGCGCCGCCTCCCACAACATGGATAGTGTGCAGCGGAGTCCCGCCTGCCACGGCTATCATCTCCAGTACCTGGCGATAGCGCAAAACCAGGCTTTCCAAGATACAGCGGACCAGAGCGCCGGGCGTTTCAGGCAAGACCTGGCCCCGTTCGGCTAGATGGAGCCGGATACGTGCGGGCATGTCGCCTGGGGGAAGAAAGACCGGCTGATCAGGGTGAATCAGCGGACCAAAGGCCGACGCCTGCTGGCTCAGCTTTCCCAACTCGTCATAACTGTAGACTTCTCCCGCACGCGCCCAGGTATTGCGGCATTCCTGTACCAGCCAGAGCCCCATCACGTTGCGCAGGTAGCGAACGGTTGAGAAGATCCCGCCTTCGTTCGTGAAGGCATCAGTCAGTTCAGGTTTAATAAGTGGCGCAGGTAGTTCCAGACCAACCAGCGACCATGTGCCAGAACTGATATAGGCCCAGCCGGGTGCGTCTCCGGCGGGAATCGCCGCGACGGCCGAGCCGGTATCGTGGGTGGCAGGTACGATCACGCGCACTTCTGCTCCAAACTCCTGAGCTAACGCGGGCAGCAAAGGTCCGACTACTGTTCCTGGCTCGACAACAGGCGGCAGCAGATGTGTCGGCAGCCCCAGAGTTTCAAGCAGTTCTGTGGCCCAGCGCTTTTGCGGAACCGACCAGCATTGGGTTGTGGTGGCATTGGTATATTCATTAACGCGTTCCCCGCTCAGCCAGCAATGGAACAGATCGGGAATCATCAGCAGCCGGTCCGCGTAAGCCAGCAACCTTGGCTGGCTCTGTTGATGGGACACCAGCTGGTAGAGAGTGTTGAAAGGGAGAAACTGGATGCCGGTGCGCGCATACAGCGTTTCGCGGGGCACACGGGCAAAAACCTGCTCCATGATGCCGTCAGTTCGCCTGTCCCGATAATGAAAGGGTAGTCCCAATAGCTGGCCAGACACGTCGGACAGCCCATAATCGACTCCCCAGCTATCAACGCCAATGCTGTGCAGTTCGCCCGCCACTTCGCGCGCCCGGCGCAAACCTGCGAGGATCTCTTGCCAGAGAGAGGGTATATTCCAATACAGGTGGCTCAAGATAGGCACCGGTCGATTAGCAAAGCGATGCATTTCCTGTAATGTTAGATTCGTGCCGTCGTAACTGGCAAGAAAGACGCGCCCGCTTTCAGCGCCCAGATCGACCACAGCCAACTGCCGTTTCGCTGTCATCGGCTCCTCCTGGTTAACGTGGATAGGCTGCGGCGACTCCACCATCGACGTTGAGCATATTGCCAGTACTCTTGCTTGAACGCGTCGGGGAGGCAAAAAAGGCGACTGCTTCGGCGATATCCTCTGGTAGAATATTCACCCCCAGCGTGGTGCGTTTGCGGTAGATCTCTTCCAACTGATCAGGTGCTACTCCATAGGTTGCTGCGCGTTCCTCGCGCCAGGCGCTGTTCCAGATGCGCGACCCGGCCAGCACTGCGTCGGGATTGACCGTGTTGACGCGAATGCCGAATGGTCCACCCTCTTCAGCCAGGCAGCGTGCCAGGTGCGTCTCGGCTGCCTTGGCTGTGGAATACACGGCGGCGTTTTTGCCTGCTACTAGAGCGTTCTTGCTGGCTATGAAAACTAGGCTGCCCCCGCATTTCTGCTCTTGCAAGAGTCGAAAGCCTGCGCGCGCGACCAGGAAATAGCCGGTTGCCAGCACAGCCCAATTCTGGTTCCATTCGGCCAGGCTGGTTTCGGTAATCGGCGCGCTGGAGGCTAGACCCGCGTTATTAATGATCACATCGATGCCACCGAAGGTCAACGCTGCCTGCTCAAAGGCTGCGTACACGCTCTCTTCGTCGGTCACATCCATCTGCACAGCGAGTGCCCGCCCGTTTCCATAGTGCTGGTTGAGAGACACGGCCAGTTGCTCAGCTCCGGCCAGGTCGATATCGGTTGCTACTATGTGCGCGCCGTCCTGGGCCATGCGCCGGCAGATGGCTGAGCCGATTCCGCCAGCTGCTCCAGTTACCAGTACCACGCGGCGTGCAAACTCGCGTTCAGGAGGGGCCAGTTTGAGCTTGTATTGCTCCAGCGGCCAGTATTCGACTGCGTAGCTCTCTGCTTCGCTGAGCGAGATGAAGCCACCGCAGACTTCGGCACCTCGCATGACGGCAATTGCCCGATGATACAATTGCGCAGAGACATCGGCCATCGTTGCATTCTTGCCAGTCGTGAACATTCCCACCCCAGGGATCAGGATGACACGTGGATGGGGATCGCTGGCCACGTCGGTCGCGCGATAGACCGGTGCAGCGGCATCAGGATCGAGATTTTGCTGGACATGTGCCTCTAGATAGGTGCGATAGCGAGTTATATAGGCTGTAATGTCGCTGCGCAGAGCTTCTGTGAGCGCTTCGGCGTTCTGATCAGGGGTCCATTCAATCAGCAGGGGCCAGGGTTTGGTGTGAACCAGGTGGTCCGGGCAGGCTGCTCCAATCTGTGTTAAGCGCGGTGCGTCCTGGCTGCTCGCAAAAGCGAGCACGTCTTCGCTGTCCTCGAAATGCAGAAGCTGGTGCTGTTCAGCCGAGACCAGTCCGCGCAGCATGGGCGCAACCTGCGCTGCTATGGAGCGCCGTTCCTGAACGGAAAGTGGAGAAACGCGAGGACCACCGAAAACTGCTCGCCCGGCCTGGGTAATTCGCGCTTCAACAAAGTCACGTGCTCGAACAATAGTCGAGAGTGTCGAAGCGTAGCACTCCTCGTTGGTTTCTCCCCAGGTAATCAGCCCATGTCTGGCCAGAATGACTAGCTTTGCCTGGGGATGGGAGCGCACCGCCAGGGCAACCTCGCGCGCCAGCCCGAAGCCGGGGCGGCGATAGGGAATCCAGATGAGCTCCTCACCGAAGCAAGCGTGGGCCAGTTGCTCACCGTTCTGAGCGCAGGCGAAATAGTTGGTAGCATCGGCATGGGTGTGATCGATATGGGCAAAGGGCAGAAAGCCATGCAAGAGCGTCTCAATCGAGGGGCGCGGGCGACCGGGCTCAAAGAAGCAGTGCATGAGGTAATCAACCATTTCAGCGTCGCTCAAGCGCTTACGGTCGAGCAGAAGCAGGAGGTCGTCCAGGCGCAGACCAGTAAACGAAGCTTCTGTGCAGGTCGCCAGGTCCGAGCCTGAACCTTTCACCCAGAGTACCCGCGTGGTTCGTCCGCGAAAATCTACTTCTTCGGCTTTGGCAGAGGTGTTGCCACCGCCCCAGTTGCAAATCGAACGATCCGCTCCTAACTTGCGCGAGCGGGCAACCAGTAGAGCCAGCGTAGTTGAGCGAAAACTCTCAGCCATAAGCGTGTGTCCTTCTCCTGAAAACAGTTTCTGCCTGGTCTGGCGTTTATGCACCGGGATAGCCGCCAGTAGCAGAGGCGCTGCCACGCTCCTGCGCTACCTTCTCTGCGTAGCCGCTGGCTCGGAACGCGGCTATGGGGTCAGGTTCCAGACCCATCTCGATGCGCGCGCGGGCAAGCAGCGGACGCACATCGGCCTCGAAGGCATCGCGCAGCACTCGATAGGCTCTCAGCACGTCGCCGGACTCCTGTGCCTCTCGCAGTGCTGCGCGATCCACAAGCAACGCCTTCGCATATGCCACCTGAATGTTGTGTACGCTCTGGATCATGGCTTCAACCTTTGGCTCAATATTGTGCGATTGATCAATCATATACGCGATGCGACTGGCATTTGTGTTTCCCTCGTTTCCTGCGCCAATGATCTCGTTGAAGATACAGAAGAGTTCAAAGGGATGTAGCGAGCCAACAATCAGATCATCATCAGCGTATTTGCGATCGTTGAAATGGAAACCACCCAGGCGGTTTTCGTCAAGCAGTTGCGCGACAATCTGGGAGATATTAGTGCCCTGGGGATGGTGACCGGTATCGACCAGGACCTCGGCTTGCTGGCCCAGCTTCTGAGCTAGAAGCAGCGACGTGCCCCAGTCTGGCAGGTCGGTCGAGTAGAAGGCTGGCTCAAAAAATTTATATTCGATCAGCAGGCGCATGCGAGCTGGCATAGCCTCGTAAATGACGTGCAGCGCTTCCAGCAGGCGGCTTTTGCGGCGGCGCAGATCGTCCTGGCCAGGGTAATTAGTCCCATCGGCCAGCCAGAGGCTGATGATATCTGAGCCAATGGTTTGCGCAATCTGGATGCAGGCAAGCACATGATCGATTGCTTGCTGTCGCACGCGCTTGTCGAAGTGACAGAGGCTGCCAAGGCGGTACGCATCGTCCTGGAAGAGGTTGGGGTTGACAGCTCCCAGGCGCAGACCCAGTTGCGCGGCATAGGCCCTGATCTCATTCCAATCATCGACCTGATCCCAGGGAATATGAATGGCTACTTTTGGGCACACGCCGGTAACTCGTTGCACCATGGCGGCGTCTTCTAGCTTCTCGCGTAGATTGCGCGCCGCGCCGGGCCAGGGAAAAACTTTGAAGCGCGTTCCTGAGTTGCCATAGCCCCACGAGGGGGTCTCGATCTTGAATTGTTGAATGGACGCGATAATTGAGGCAAGAGCCACGCCTCGCTCCTGTAAGCGATTTTCAATATCTGAACTCACGTACTCACCTTGTTTGCGTAACTTACATGAGGGGGAATGAGCAAAAATGGGTTAAATGCGCTCGCATAGCATATTTCTCCCCTCTATATAGAGCGCGTTGTGAATTGAAACGTTTCAATAAAGAAAGTATAAAAGTAAACTGGCCGATTGTCAAGGGTTCCCACCAGCGGGCCGAATTTTGTGGCATACTCTCTACAAGGGTTTTAGTCGAAACATTCATCTCTTGTTCGAGGAATCAGGAAGCATGAGCAGATGAGGTCAATGTCAAGTATTCGAGAAGTGGCGAAGCGTGCGGGTGTTTCGCTTGGAACCGTGTCGAATGTGCTCAATCGTCCTGAAATTGTTGCGCTTGAGACACGACAAAGGGTGCAGCAAGCTATTGACGAAATTGGCTTTGTACGCAATGGCTCGGCGCGCCAGTTACGTGCTGGCAGAAGCCAGCATATCGGGTTAATCGTGCTCGACGTGGCCAATCCTTTTTTTACCGAAGTTGCTCGCGGCGTTGAGGATCTGGCTAACCAGGCCGGCTATGTCGTCATTTTATGCAACTCCGATGACTCCCTGGAGAAAGAAAGCAACTATCTGCGTGTCCTTGAGGAGCAGCGCACGCGGGGGGTTTTGATCACTCCTGTGCAGAGTGATGCCAGTTACTTGCAGCGCTTCCGACGCCGTGGGATCGCTGTTGTTTTACTGGACCGCCCAAGCCGGATCAAGGATCTCTGCTCGGTTTCGGTGGATGATGTGCGGGGCGGCGAAATTGCTGCTGCGCATCTTCTTGAAAAGGGGCATAAATGCATCGGCTTTGTGCATGGCCCGCTCAGCATCCGCCAGGTTGCGGACCGCAGGCGTGGAGTGATTCGAGCTGTAAAAGCGGCTGGCCTTGATCCCGAACGCTCCGTTATCGAAGTCACTACCCAGGCTCAAAGCGCCAGAGAGGGTGAGGAGTGTGTGGAGCGGCTCCTGAGTGCCAGGGCGAGGCCGACGGCTGTTTTTTGCGCGAACGATCTGCTGGCGCTTGGGTTGATGCGGGGATTGATCAAACATGGGATTTCCATCCCTAAAGATGTGGCTCTGGTAGGCTATGATGATGTTGAGTTCGCAAGCGTCCTTTCGACGCCGCTTACCTCAGTCCGGCAGCCCAAGTATGATCTGGGGCGTGCTGCCGCTGAGCTCCTTTTCGACGAAGCTCATAATCCTGCTTCTCATCGGCACAAACATATCATATATCAGCCGGAACTCATTGTGCGAGCATCCAGTTCTCTGGATTGAGCTTCCTTCTTTCCTCATCATATTTGTTCGTCTGCGCCACAGGAAACATCAGGGCCTGTGAAGAAGGGATGTTCATTCACAGACCCTGACATTTTTCCCTTTCTTTTTCTGGCGTTTATGTTATGGCAGCCCTATTTAAACAGTCGTGCAGGACTGCCCGTTGAGCGTAAACGCCGTGGGCGGGGAGTTCGTACCGTTCCACGTGCCATTGAAGCCGGGCGGAGAGCTTAGGGTAGCTCCCGCAGGGATCGACCCGTTGTACGAGAGATTCGTGATCGTGACAGTCGCTCCACTTTGCGTGTAATTGCCGTTCCAGAGCTGCGTAATCGTCTGGCCATTGGCAAACGAGAATTGCAAACTCCAGCCGTTGATGGCTGTTGTTCCAGTGTTGGTAATGCTGATCGTAGCACCAAACCCTCCCGGCCACTGATTAGTAATCGCGTAGTGGATCTGACAGCTTGATCCAGAGACCTGTGTTGGCGTTGGAGTCGGCGTCGTACCCTGTGTTGGTGTCGGTGTTGGCGTCGTACCCCGTGTCGGTGTTGGCGTCACGCCACTTCCGGGAAGGAGAACTAGGGTTGTAAGCGAGTATGGGGCGATAGTCACGCTGGGAGGTACCCCGGGTGAGACGGGATCGATTGTAGCGGAAGTAATCGAGCTGCTATTTTCCCCATATGTGTACATTGTCCCGCCCCCGCTGGTCGTGAAGCCGTTCAGTGAGAGCGAAACCGTGTATGAGTTACTGGGATCTTTGTTGATCAGCAACACTGCCAGGTCCCCATTCGCCTGCTTGACCGCGTGGACGGCCACCAGAGATTGATTCGACGAGGACGAGACCATCGTGTCTCCTGCCTTGCCGAGATAGTTCAGCATCTGTAAGCCATAATATGGCGGGAAAGGTGTATCTGCCGCTGGTTCTGGCGAAGTGCCGGTAGAGAGGATGCCATAGTCTCCATAGGTGGCTGTGCCATAGAGAGAGGAACTGTTGTTGTTGCCGGTCGAGGGGCCATTGTGCAGGTCCCACCAGTCGACATTGGCGGCACCATTTTCCAGCCAGTCCATATAGTTGTCGGCCAGGAACAGGGCGTTGACCAGGCTGACCGTCTGCTTGCCGGGGTTATACGAGACCGAGTTCGTCTCGGTGATCATAATCTGTACAGCGCTGGCATGTGAACCGCAGTACTGGTTGATCTCGGAACGCAGAGTGGAGACCATGCCTGCGATCTGGCTTGTGTCGGAGAGCAGGCCGGAGTCAGTCTCGCTACCCGGTCCCTGCGGGTACCAGTGGGCAATCACAAAATCGATAGAGGAGCAGGCCGTTGAGAGAACCGTTGTGTTCCAGGGTTGGGGCGAGTTGGAATTGGTGACACCATCAGGCCAGTTGCCTGGAGTAGTGACAACCGCGCCTACCTTGATAGTGGGATCAACTGCTTTCATAGCCTGGCTAAAGGAGATCACGTTATTGGCATAAGTGGCCGGTCCCAGGCCGTGAGTATTGTTCTCCCACGTTGAGCCATAAGTACCGTCGCCGTAAACCTCATTGCCGATCTCCCAATACTTGATACCGTAGGTGTGGCCGGTGCTGCTACCCCCTGCGTAGGTTGGCACCGGGCCGTTATAGCCGGGGCCGCCCTTATTGGCATACTGCACCCAGCCCGCGGCCTCTTGTGGTGTACCCGCGCCGTAGTCAACGGTGATCATCGCCTGCGCGCCAGCCGACTGCGCCATACTCATGAACGCATCAAAGGTATCACTGGAATTGATGTATATACCGTTAGATCCTGTGTTCGATTGCCAGTGATAGTCATCCGCATACGAGCCACCGGGATAGCGCAGTATCCCTACTCCTGCGTTCTTGATTGCTGTGGTCGAGGCGCTATCAAGTAAATTTCCATCGTAGACAGCGGTATTAAGGCCCCTGCTGGCACTGCTCAGAGTGCCCAGGGATTGGCCGGCGTTGACCGTAACCTGGGCGCTGGTGGCAGCAGAGGCGCGGGTCGTGCCAAACGGATTGACGACTGCGAGTGCGGAGATCAACAGGCAGAGCAGCGCTGCGCAGGTGATCCAAATACCCCGCCGATAGGACAAAGATAGGCCAGCGAACATCCTTGACATTGTTTTTCTCTCCTCCCTTAGGATAGGAAAAAATCATCTGGCAACGGAGCCAGACAAATGCCATTTTTTGTAAAGATTCACACCTTTCAAGAAATTACCATATGCCAATCCTACTGAGCACATCAACGGCAGGTAGTAGGCATCTAAAGAGCATAGAGGTTTAGATAGCTGGCGCTTTCAACGTTTTCTAGTGGAGGGCCAGCGCAATCTCCCTCAAAAGTATGAGGCGCGATCAATCGCGCGCGTGATCTCAGAGAAAGGACCTCTATGTTACGCTTAGACCATCAAAGCTAGATAACGCTTTATTGTACAGGAAGAGTATATGAAAGGATTTATGTGTATGAACGAGATCACGCTTGAGCAGGTGAAGCCCTCCGTTATCACCACAAATGGTCTGACCAAAAAATTCGGTAACATGGTGGCGGTCGATAACCTGCATTTGGAGATCAGGCGCGGAGATGTCTTTGGCTTTCTGGGACCAAATGGATCGGGCAAAACGACGACGATCCGTATGCTGTTGGGCTTGCTTAAACCCACTGCTGGTAGTATCTGCATCTTTGGCCTGGATAATGCTACCCATTTACAGGAGATCCTGCCACGAATCGGTGGAATCATCGAGGCCCCGGTATATTACAGCTACCTCTCAGGTAGGGAAAACCTGCGCGCTTTTGCCCTGGCTTCGGGCATGACGGGTGGTACGAAGACGAAGCGGCGCGTTGAAGAAATGCTAGAACTGGTTGACCTCACTGCGCAGGCGAAGGATGCCGTGAGCAAGTACTCGCTGGGCATGAAACAGCGCCTGGCCATTGGTATAGCGCTGCTCGCTGATCCTGAACTGGTTCTGCTGGATGAGCCAACCAATGGGCTTGATCCAATGGGCGTTCAAGAGATTCGCCAGATGATTATGCGCCTGGCTGAGGTGGGCAAGACCGTCATGCTCTCCAGCCATATTCTCTCTGAAGTGCAGCAGGTTTGCAACCGCGTAGCGATTCTCCAGAAAGGGCGCATGATCCGGCAGGGCGAGGTGCGCGATCTCCTGCGGCAAGGCGAGCGCTTGCTAGTACGCATGAATACACGTGAGGAAGCGCTCGCTGCCCTGACGTGGCTACGCAGCGGGCCTGCCTGGATCGCGCGGGTGGAGCTTCAAGGCGTAGAACTGCAAATTGACGCGCCTGTTGCTCGCTCTTCGGAGATCGTAGCGCTGCTCGCCTGCCAGCAACTTTACCCCGCAGAGATACGTCCCTGGCAGACCAGCCTGGAAGAGATCTTTATGGAACTGGTTGGGCCAGAGGAAGGTAGGAATGGAATGGCTGCGCTGGCCGGATAAGCTGGGCGTTTATCAGTGTCCAGATTGAGTAATATCCCAAACGAAAGAGAGAAAGAACATGGCAATAAACCCTATATCGCCCGAACAGACCTTTCCACAGGCGGACCGCTCTGCTTCCGTTGAAATGGGACGCCGGGACTACCTGAGCACCGTCTGGCGTCTGACCAGGATGGAACTGTATAAGCTGTACAGGCGTCGCTATTCGCAAATAGTTCTCGCGACGTTACTGGGCCTTGTTGCTAGTGGTGTTGTGGTCATCGGATTCTTTGACATGAGCCAGGCGAACGCCCCGGCCTCCAACTTCGCACCGCCGCGTTGTGTGAGCTTGCACAATGGCCAGCAGTATTGCAGTAATCAGACGTTCAGCCAGGCCCAGCTTGAACGGGCCAAAACGGCTGCCATGCAGGAGAACGCTCAGTCGCTTGGCTTGCCTGGCTCCCTGACAGCGATAGTGACGGTCTTGAGTATAAATCTGATCACTACTCTCGGCATCTTGTTGTTGGGGCCGCTCGTGGGCACTGAGTACGGTATGGGCACGATTCGCCTGCTCTTCACACGAGGACCGACGCGCCTGCAATGTATGCTGGCTAAGGTGGTCGCTGCTCTGATTTACACAATGGTGGCTTTGCTTCTTGTGATGGCAGCCTATATCGTTCTGGGTATGATCTTCTATCCCATGACCGGAGAGCCATATTCCTACACATTCAGCTTCTTTAGTCAGGCTGACTTTCGTATAATGCTGAGCAATGCTCTCTTGCTTGGCCTGATCGATATTGTCTACTGGTTCACTTATGGAGTAATGGCGCTCTTCTTTGGTAGCATTGGGCGCTCGACCGCTGCCGCTATTGGGGGAACCTTTGCCTGGTATACTCTGGAGATTCTACTGATCTACCTGCTGGAGTTTCTCCAGGGAGTGATTCCCACAGGCGCGCTATATACCTTCTTTAAGGGCGTGCCGGATTACCTGCTGTTCAATAATCTCAACTCTCTGGTACAAAACAGGCTGCACTTTCTGAATAATGGTAATCCTTTATCTTCCATATCCGACCTGCATGCCTGTATAGTGGTTGCAGTCTACCTGGTGGTGTTGGTAGGCGCTTCCTGCCTGATCACGATGCGCCGAGATGTGACCAGTTAGAGGATATCCTTCCTCGTTGCAGGTGCGATGGGATCGGACATACTCTGAAAGACAAATGGATAACAACCCTTGTAGCCCAGATTCGTAGACTTAAACAGAGTATCGATAACAGTGTGTCGGCAGAAGAGGCAAGGAACATGCTTGATGCTTTCCTTCTCGCAATCATTCTGATCCTGGCGGTCATGAACGTGTGGCTCTGGCACAGGGTCCGGCGTTTACCCAACAGGCCCTCTCCTGAACATAAGATCAAGATGGGTAAACGCCGCTTTGGTTTGCAATTGCGTATGACCTTTTCTTATGTCTGGATTACTATCGTCTCTATACTGGTCTTCGCTCTCTTATTAGATTTCGCGAGCATTTTCTTCAGTCAGCTAGAGCCAGGGGTAGATGCCTCCGCAGTTGTAAGAGAGACAGCGCAGCAGTATGCTACCTGGGTAGCAGACCAGGCCCAGGGGGCGACGTTGGGCAATGTCTTTCCTTATCCGCTGGGCGCATCGCTATCTGGTGTCAATCCAGATGATTACATCGACTCTGATGCGAGGAATATGCTGGAAACTGATCACGTGGTTCCCTATTTGAGCAAGCTTTATCCTGATAGCCAGCCAGTGACCTTTGCCCTGTTGGTCGCTCCAAATATGCACATTCTCTCCAGCTCCTACCCTATGCGCTATTTACCTGGAGCCTCTGTACGCGACCTGCTGAGAAGGCAGGCAGATTGGATACAGCGTGCGCTGAATGGGCTGGAAGGACGAGGAACGTTCACCGAGCCGGGCGGCACGCAGATCTACACTGTTACCCCCGTCTGGAGCAGAGCCGGGCAGCCTGTCGGAGCCATCTATGTGCAGGTCCCACTCTCTACCCTGCATTATTCTGTTGAATTCTCGCCAGATCTGCTATTTCGTGTTTTCCGAGGCTGGCTTATACTGTTGCTAGTCCTTGTCCTCGTTTTGTCGCCTCTGGGCGGCATTTTTGGTTTTATCTCCACCCGTGGTCTGATTAAACGCTTGAAACGGTTGATAATCGCAAGCACCGCGGTAGCCGACGGGAACTACCAGTACCGCTTGCCTGTTGCCCGCCGAGACGAGGTGGGACAATTGGAGCAGCAGTTTAATCGTATGGCCGAGCAGTTGGGCGAAGGCATCGCTCGTCAGAAGGAACTGGCCGAGGAGAACGCGCGCCTGGCCGAGCGCTCGCGCATCTCACGCGAACTGCACGATGCCATCTCGCAGGATCTCTTCTCGCTCAGTATGCTGGCCGGGGGATTGCAGAGCGCGTTGCCCTCCGATTCACCCTTGCAGCACCAGGCGAGCATACTGGAGCAGACAACCACAAACACTATTCGCGAGATGCGTGCCCTGCTGCTTGAACTGCGCCCGACCAGCCTCGAACAACTCGGTCTGGTTGAGGCGCTGGAGGAACTGGCGATGGCGTATCGCACGCGTCTGGGCATTACCGTCAGAACGGATCTTAAGTGTACGCGACTGAGCGCCAGAATAGAGCATACACTGCTGCGTATCGCGCAAGAGGCGCTTTCCAATGCTGCGCGTCACGCGAATGCCACAGAGATTGAAATAGCTTTGTGGCAGGTGAGCGAGATGATTACCTTGCGTATAGGGGACAACGGACGGGGCTTTCGGAGCGACAGCGAGGGTCTGAAGCACGGCCTGGGGCTACGGCTGATGCGCGAGCGCATCCAGGAGATGTGCGGCCTGTTGAAGATGGAGAGCGCTCCAGGCGAAGGGACGAAGCTAGAAATATGCTTGCCTCTGAAGGAAGATGTATGATCACGATTGTCATTGTCGATGACCATGCTGTGGTTCGGCAGGGTCTGCGCTTTTTATTGGAGCAACAGGCGGGAATGCGGGTAGTGGGCGAAGGTGAGAATGGCGAGCAGGCTATCGAGCTTGTCGAAGAGCTGCTACCGGATGTATTGCTCCTGGATCTACTTATGCCGAAAATGGATAGCGTGACTGCCGTGCGCGAAATTAAACACGTCGCTCCTACAACCCGGATTATTGTTCTCACGTCGTATTTCGAGGACGACCAGATCTTTGCAGTGATCAAAGCCGGCGCGCTCTCTTACCTGCTCAAAGATACGCGCCCGCAGGATCTCGTAGCCGCGGTCCAGGCAGCTGCGCGCGGCGAGAGCGTTCTGCACCCGGCGGTTGCATCGCGTGTCCTGCGCGAAATGCAGGGTCAGGATCAGTCGCCGTTCAACGAATTAACGCCGCGCGAGCTGGATGTGCTCACGCGCATCGCCCGTGGACGCTCCAACCATGAGATCGCCGTTGACCTCGTCATTGGCGAGCAGACGGTGAAGACGCATGTTTCCAACATTCTCTCCAAACTGCATCTGGCAGATCGTACCCAGGCAGCCATCTACGCACTCCAGAAGCGCCTGGTGCCGCTCGATGACGCGCTGGATAGAGAGAAATAATGCTGACTGTTCAAGACGGCTGTGTAGCCTGGGTGTGATAAAGTATGAACAAGATACCATCGTCCGTTCAACGTAGAGGGACGGCTATTTCGTGGAAAGAGCGCTCGTTTTCCTGGGAGTACCTTGTTATCTATGCTGTTTTCCGCGGATAGATTATGGAAGCTATTGGTTTCAACATAAAGATCTAAGGCGACAATCGGCTTCAGAGGCCGGTCGAATAGACAAAAAAGTTTAGCTCTTTATGCAGAGAGCTATAAGAGGAGAAAATCATGACTCTGAACATCTCGCTATTGAAAAAACTGGCAGAGACCCCCGGCATTTCCGGCCGTGAAGACCAGGTGCGCGCTATCATGGTAGAAGAACTACGCACGCTCGCCGATGATGTAAGCGTTGATCGCATGGGCAATGTCGTCGCCTGGAAACGAGGAAAGAGCGACCGCAGGGTGATGCTGGCCGCGCACATGGACGAAATCGGCTTTCTCGTCAAATATATCGATGATAAGGGTTTCATTCGTATTCAACCGGTTGGCGGCTTTGATCCCCGTGTGCTCTTTGCTCAGCGTGTTTTCGTCCATGGTTTTGCGGGAGAGAGCCTGCGTGGTGTTCTGATGCCGTCGAGCAAGCCTGCTCACTTGCTGGGCGATGAAAAGCCTGCTCCACTCAAAGTTGACGACTTCTTTGTGGACCTGGGCCTTCCCAATGAGCAGGTACGAGCAAAAGTAGAGGTGGGGGATATGGTCACAATGGATCGGACACTGGAGGTCGTAGGGGATATGGTTGTGAGCAAGTCATTGGATGATCGCGTCAGCCTGTTTGTGATGCTTGAAGCTCTGCGTGCCATGCGGAGTCATGAAGTGACTATTCTGGCGGTTGCGACCGTCCAGGAAGAGGTCGGCTTGCGTGGAGCTACCACGGCTGCCTATCATGTTCAGCCGGATGTGAGCGTGGCGCTCGATACAACGCTGGCGGTAGACATTCCTGGTAGCGCCGATCAAGATGCTGTCACACGGCTGGGCGATGGTACCGCTATCAAGCTCTTCGATTCATCGCAGATTTCTAACTATAAGCTGGTTCGCCACTTCCGCGCTCTGGCTGAACAACACGGCATCAAATACCAGCTTGAAGTTCTGCCACGCGGTGGGACCGATGGTGGTGCAATGCAGCGTGCCCGCGAGGGTTCGCCCTCGATTACGCTCTCTACGCCTTCGCGCTATGTCCATACGGTCAACGAGATGCTTCATCAGGCTGATCTGGAGGCAACTATTGCCCTGCTCGCCCGCTATCTCGAAGATGCTCACAACGGCGATTATTCACTGTAAGAGCCTGGGACCACATACAGGTCTTAAGGACAGCAGACCTCGCAGATCTCAGCGGCGATACCAGGTTTTTGGAGTCGCCAGCCGTTGATTCCGTTGGCCAGGTTGTGTGGATGAGAGTAACCACAATATTTGCAAAACTCGCCTGTTCCTACTTTTGACGTTTGCATCGCTGTGAATAAACACGTGTGAAGACTGACTTCGTGGGGCGGGAAGCCAATCTTCACATGTGCCTTACTGATCTCTGGCCCCCTTAGTGAGGGCCGCTCGTAATCGCTTTCTTGGCTAACAATTGTTTAGCCTGTCCGGCGATCTGGTCGCACTGCTGCTGCATTTGTTGAAAGAAACTGGCCAGTTCCTGATCGCCAGCATTCTGAGAATCCTGGGCATAAGTGGCATAGGTTTGAGCCGACTTCAGTGAATGATACAGGGTACTGACCAGATCATATTCCGGGTTACTGAACGACGTTTGTTGCTGTTCGCTTGCCATACACTTTCTCCTTCCAAACACTCACATACTCAATGGACTGGACGTTGCTGAGTTATTCTAGTTGAGCTAGAACTTATGAACGCTCCCAGGGTATTACGCGGCTGCCCATTCAATCGTTTCTCAGCCTTTTTCATCTCCTGGAAATAGCCTGCGAGTATTGGAGTCGAAAAGTATTAAAGAAAGGATCAGGCCCGCAGCGCCTGGTCAAGATCCCAGAGAATATCTTCAATATTTTCCAGGCCAATCGAGAGGCGGATGAGGTCGGGCGTTACGCCTCCCGCCAGTTGATCTTCTTCAGATAGTTGCTGGTGCGTCGTGCTAGCGGGATGAATAATCAGACTGCGAGCGTCGCCAACGTTGGCAAGGTGCGAGAAAAGCTGGACATGGTTGATGACAGCTTTGCCTGCTTCATAGCCGCCTTTCACGCCAAAGGTGAAGATGGAGCCGGCTCCGCGAGGCAGATAGCGTTGAGCCAGTTCGTGCGATGGATCTCCGGGCAGGCCTGGGTAGCGTACCCAGCTCACTGCTGGATGCTCTTGCAGAAATTCCGCCACGCGCAGGGCATTCTGGGAATGGCGCTCCATGCGCAGGGATAGTGTTTCCAATCCCTGGAGCAAGAGGAAGGAATTAAAGGGGCTGATGCAAGGCCCCATGTCGCGCAGAGTCTCGCAACGAGCTTTCATGCAAAAGGCGAAGTCGCCGAAGGTCTCGTAGAAACGCACACCGTGATAGCCGGGGGAAGGATCGACGATTTGCGGGAATTTCCCGTTATCCCAGGGAAACTTTCCCGCTTCGATCAGCACGCCGGCAATCGAAGTTCCGTGACCGCCGATAAATTTAGTTGCGGAGTGGACAACGATATCCGCGCCATGTTCAAATGGACGGCAGAGATAGGGCGTCGCAAAGGTATTATCCACAACCAGAGGTATGCCAGACTCGTGGGCAATATCGGCGACAGCTCTGATATCGAGCACATCGCCTCGTGGGTTGCCGATTGTTTCACCATAGAGTACCCGTGTTCGTGGCGTGAGCGCTTTGCGGTAATTTTCAGGATCGGTGCTATCGACGAAGGTAGTATTCACGCCCCAGTTGCGTAAAGTAATATCAAACTGCGTGTGAGTGCCGCCATACAGGCTGCTGGAGGATACAATCTCATCCCCTGGCCGCAGCAGTGTCATCATCGTGGTCAACTGGGCCGCCATACCCGAAGCTGTGGCCAACGCACCGGTCCCGCCTTCCAACGCAGCAATGCGTTCCTCGAAAGCCGCCGTGGTGGGATTCATAATGCGCGTATAGATGTTGCCCATCCGTTGCAGCGCGAAAAGATGGGCCGCGTGATCGGTATCATCGAAAATAAATGAAGTCGTTTGATAGATGGGCACCGCGCGCGCGCCCGTTGTTGGGTCAGGTCGCTGTCCCGCGTGAACAGATAGCGTATCGAAACCAAAGATGTGGTCACTGTCAATTTCCGGCATGGTCTCTTCCTCTTTTTGCTTTGAGCTTTCTCTGACTGGTAGGTAGTACGTTTTCTATGGTATCATATCTTGCTAATGGAAAAGGAAAGAAGGGTTTCTCCTCATGGTGACCATTGACAAAAAATTTGGTAAATATGCTTACCCTGAAGTCGAACGAAAATTCTTAGTAGCCACCATTCCGCCTGGGAGCTTGTTTCTGGCGGATATTACCGATCACTATATTCCTGACACTACCCTCCGTTTGCGGAGAATGCAGACGGAACACGAAGTCATCTTTAAGTTTGCACAAAAATTACGCGTGCATCCTCACGAGACACGGACTATCCTGCATACGAATTTGTATCTTTCAGAAGCTGAGTATGCGTTCTTAGTCTCGACTCTGCCTGCTCATCGGCTTGACAAGAGGCGCTTCAGATTCCATGAAGCAACGATTCCCATGGCGGTTGACCAATTTCAAGGACCCCTCGAAGGTTTAGTCATGGCAGAAGTGGATTTTGGCCCGGACGGTGATCCTTCATCTTTCGCCATGCCCTCTTTTGCGCTGGCAGAAGTGACGGATGATGAGCGCTTTACCGGGGCGCGTCTGGCTGTAACAACCCGTTTGCAGGTAAAAGCGCTTCTCGATGAGTTCAACGTGAAGTGATCCCCTGCCCTTCGTCGGAAGGTTTGCTGCCCTCTATTCTTCTCCAGCAGGGCGCAGGCGGTGGAGAACTAGTGGCTCTCCACCAGGACTGGCTCCGGCTCTTGAGCTTTTTCTACTTGCGGCGGTGGTGTTGGTCTGCCGGGGAACCACCAGTTCTGTATTGGTGTGTTGGTTTGGTTTCTCAGGCTGATCTGATGAGTGCTAGATGTTGTTTTCGGTTCGATTTTGTAGCGGTTAAGCTGTCAATTATGCTGTCAACTGGCTATGTCTTTTTGGGCTTATATGCTTGTGTGGAGGTGCTTTTTTGCCGCTCTTGGTTTGCTGCTTTTGATGCTGTAGTCGAATGATTTAAGGGTTTTCTGGCAGGCGTGCGAGAATTTGTTCAAGCAGGGTCGTGTGCTTTGTGATTTTGTCGTCTAGTTCAGTGAAACGTTGGTCTATCTTGTTGTCCAGAACGGTAACTTTGCCATCTAGTTTACTGTTCAGGTCGATGATTTGGCCTTGTAGGTCTGTTAGTCGCTCATTGTGAAGCGTGTTTTGATTAATGATCACATTGAAGAGTTTGCCGTTTTGCTCTTGGAATTCTTTGACTGTTTCCTCTAATTTCTCAAATGCTTCTTTTGAGACAAGAGCACGTACCGCAATGGTAAGTATTTCCTCGCTGTGTTTTCGTTCGGCAATCTCTTTTTCGAGGGCTTGTACACGTTCTTCAAGGCTTGGCATGAGCGTCACTCCGTTCTGTGTTCGGTGTAGAAACTGGTCTTATTATATCACAGATTGGTTATCTCTATTATTTCTTTCGAGTTGGGGTGGGTCTTCTGTTTCTTGCAGCATGCTGGTGATTAGCTTGACATGTGGGGCTTTTGTCTCAAGAATGTAGCCTTTTCTCTTGTCGTTGTTGGTTGAAGATATCGGTTTAAAGCCTAATCCTTCTAGTAGTCTTTGTCCTTCTGTTGTTACTCCAATGGCGTACCATCTTTTTATATCATGTTGTATTGTTAGCATCAATGCCCATTTCATGGTATTTTTTACCAGGAACCTGCCAATTCTTTTGTTTTCCTCTTTGTTATCTGTTTGTACTACTTCTATTATTGGTATATACACTGATATATTATTTTCACTCCATTTCCTTACGTCTTGTTCTTTGATATCTTTCTCTTTGATTTTATTTTCTAAAAGAGCCATTATGATTTCATCTTTTAAGGGTAAAAAAGTTGTCCAACCGACTATTTGATTCCCTTTCTTGACATTCATTGTAATGTCGCTATTCTTTTTTCTCCATGCTACTATGGTTTTAAATGGTACAGAGTCTTCATCGTCGTATGGATGGTTCATTTGCTGCTTAATCCATTCGTCGGCTAGTGTACTTGGGACGAAAGAGAGTTTTTCTTCTTTTTCGTCTTTTTCTCCTATTTCTGCTATTGCGTCTATAGCAAGTTTAGGAAATCTTATATTTGGTCTTTTACCTTCAGATGGTAAATCTCCTGATTTTGCTTTTCGATAAGCTGTTTGGACTGATATTTTTAAAATCTCGGCTACTTCTTTAGCCGTGTAGTATTGCTTTTGCATTTTCTTTTCCTCTAGCTAAGAGTTTTTGTGGCTCTCTGTTGTCATTTTACAACGGGAATTGTGAATAGGCAATATGTAAGTATCTGTTTCAGAGAATTGGGAAGAAAAGGGCTTGACAAGATAAATATTAATTGTTCAAATGTTAATTGAGAATTGCTAATTCTCAGACGGCGTAAAAATGCTGGCCTGAACGTTAGCGGCGTCCAGGTCCAGCGGGTGAGTTTCACGGCTTCGGTAGTCGCTCGTGCTCATGGTTATTGTGCGCAGGTCGGGGCGAGCGAATCAAGGTCAACGATCTGCGCATTTCAGGGAGGATTGATGAATAGACAGAATCGAGAACAGTATCGTGTTGGGGACGACGTAGTTTTTACCGATGAGTTTGGGCAAAAACGGATCGGTCGGATTGTCGCGACAACGATTGAGTG
>DATGKW010000035.1:0-11978 GCA_035294465.1 Ktedonobacteraceae bacterium
GGGTCGGGATGAGTATAGAATGGTCGCTTACGCATTGGATATCCCGTCACGAAGAGGAAATCACTATTGAATTGCTCTTGTGCCCAATCTCCTAACCAGCGTTCGTCTTGCGGTGACAGGTCGGGTTCTCCGCGCACATCAACGTGATGGCGTGTGAGGATCAGTTCCTGAGCCTCGGAAAAATGAATATGTGGGATTTCAGCAGGAACTACAGGCATACGCGCCTGTAATAATCCGAGTTCGGCGCTGCACATCTCCTGCAAGGCAGCCAGTATGCCTGCGATCACATCCCGCAGCACGGCCATGACAGTGAAGTGGTTCTGAATGAACCCGAATTCCGCATCGAGGCTCGCGTACTCGTTCACATGACGGGTTGAATCATGCGGCTCGGCGCGAAAGACCGGCCCAACTTCGTAGACACGCTCGAAGACGCCGACCATGATCTGTTTATAGAATTGCGGGCTTTGGGCGAGATACGCTGGTCTGCCGAAGTAATCGAGTTTGAAGACATTCGCACCGCTCTCCGTAGCTGACGCGACGATCTTGGGTGTTTGGATTTCCGTGAAGCCCTGATCGTTGAGCGTCCTGCGGAAGCCTGTCATAATAGCTGCACCCAGGCGGAGCACCGCTCGCCGCATCACGTGCCGATTGCCGACGACCGCATGATCGAGCAAGGTGGGCTGGGCTGCTTTGATTTCTCGTTTACTGAGCGTGAGCGGAGGCGGCTCCTTGACGGGGACGATCACCTCAACAACAATGGCTTGCAACTCTAATCCCCCTGGGGCCTGGGGCGAACTCGTGACGGTTCCTTCAACACTAATGACGCTCTCAACGCCCGCCCCCGCTTCCGTCAGAGGAACCAGGTCGGCTTCCTGTTCTGCCACCGCCTGGACTATGCCCCAGCCGTCCCGGATGACCAGAAAGGAGATCCCACCCAGGCGACGGATCGTATTGAGCCATCCCGATACCCGCACACGCTCGCCCACGTGTGCCGCAAGTTCTGTGGTGCGTAGACGTTCCATGAATGCCGCTCCTTATCTATAGAGCTGAATAAGAAAACCCCAAAAGAGGCTTTCATTCATCAAGTGGACGAAAGCCTCTTTTGGGGTTCTGTCGTGGTACCACCACTATTCGCCACGCAGCCAGAGAGCGGTGATTAACCAGTCGCTTCATGCTGTCATGGCCTCATGTGGCTCATGTGCATACTCTAAGCCACAGCGCAATAATGGGCGCACCCAGGATGCAGCTACTATGTTTCACTGACCAGCTCAAAGGGTGTCACATCAGGCGATGAGCAACGGCACTCACAGCAAGCGCACCGCTCTCTGTATGCTCCTTGATCGACTTGATGCATGTCCCTGTCATAGCGATTTTTATTTCGGTTATCCTAGCATGGTTTGCGTAAGAATTCAAGGGACAGAAACGACTCAGGCTTTGAGCACAATCGTAATCTTCGAGTTATCTGTGGGCAAGGTGCTCTGATCACGCCCGGATACCTTGATGCTAACGGCGGAAACTCCGGCCTGGCCAGCCAGGATCGAACGCGCGTCGGCGACGGTCTTGCCCGCGATCACATGCACCAGAGATTGTTGCAGGCCGTGGCTGAAATTATAGACCCACTTGCCCACGCCATTAAAGACCAGGAGAATCGTGCCCGCCCTGGCGTCGGTGAGCAGAGATCTGGTCAGTGTTGCCTGCACCGCGCCCACAAGGGCAAACTGGCTGCTAAAGTACGATGAAGCCTGTATTTGCACCTCGTGCTGCACGATCTTGATAGCCTCCGCGTAGTCGTAGGCTTCAGCCGCGCAGGTCACGCTCACCGTGACGGTTACACTGCTTGCGAAGTCGCCTGCCGCGTGGTTAGCAGTTGTTTTCGTCTTACAGGCCGGCGAGCCAAGCAGGCGCTGGTTGCCTGTAACCTGCGCTTGAATGCCCGCCAGTGCGCTTTGCAGAACCTGCTTTTGCAACGTGGAAGCCAGACCGTTAATGTCGCTCTGCTGAACGATGGCATTGCTCTGCCCAAACTGGCCGCCGCTGAAGGCGGTGGCGTTGGTTGCCGAAATGTGCGGGCTGAACGCCGCGTGGATATCGCCAGCGGGAATATCTCCGCCGGGGCCAACAATCAGCGCGTGGGCGGGTACTGTGACCGAACACATTGAAGCCACGCTGGCCGCAACGCTCGTTACCACCGTCACTCCACTGGCCCCGGTGAAGGCCGTGCCAGCGGGAATGACCACAGGGCAACCGCAGCCGGTCGAGGTATTGCGAAAAGTGATGAAGCCGCTGGCCTGGGTGCCGGAGAAGAAACCGCTGGCCTGGCCGCTTTTGCTTTGCGAGACGGTCTGCGTAAGCATGCTCGCCTGAACCTCGCCCTGACTGACCGTCCCGGTTACGGCTGTGACCAGGTAGCTATTCTGGATGGTATGGCTCTGCAAGGTCAGCGTTACCGTAGCTGCAGACTGACCGGTAAACTGGATCAGCGCAAAGAGAAGCGCGCCGATTATAAGGAACGCCACCAACGCGAGTAGCGCTGCACTCAGCCAGCGTCGGCCTCCGTGTCTTCTTCTACCACCGGCAACCGTACCCACACCTCCAGCAGCCACTCCCCCACCAGCAAAGCCTCCAGCAGCGCTCAGGACGCCTATACCGGCAGATCCAGCAGCCACACCAGCTCCTCCCCCGGCCAGCGCAGCGCCGCTCTCCTGCGTCGCTTCGCTGGCCTCTGCGCTGCCCGCCAGGGCGCCTCCAGCGGCAACGCCAGCTCCAGCCAGGCCCGCGCCGCCCTCCTGCATCACCTCACCAGTCTCTGTGCCCCCTGCCAGGACGCCTCCAGCAGCCAGCCCTGCCGCGCCAGCAGCGAACGTATCGCCGATGATCTGCGTCGTCTCTTCGGCGATATCAGTCTCCTGCTCGAGGGCCATAGCCTCCCCAGCCGCAGCCAACGCACCGCCCTCGATGATCTGGGTTTGTTCCTCGGCAATGTCTGCTTCGCGCTGGAGAGCTTCGCCGGCAGCCAGACCGGCAGCGAAGCCCGTAGCTCCGGCTGCTACTGCGGAGGGCTGTGTTTGCTCCTCGGCAATGGTCGTAACCGTCTCTTCTTCTGCTATCCCTCCGGCTTGAGCCCCTTCGCGCGTAATCGTTGTCTCTTCAAGCCGTTCACCTGTCGTGGCCAGCTCGACGGCCTCCATTCCCGCGGAGGTCAGGACCGTTTTGTGCAGGCTGTGACGAGAATCGGGATGGGTCTCCTCTTCTACTTCTGCAGCAGCCAGCATCTCCGCTGTACTATCGCCGCCGCTGCGTTTTTCCGTAATCTCTTCAACAATCTCGCCAGCAGCCAGTGCTCCTGCCGCCGCGAGGGCAATTCCCTCGTCTCCTTTGCGCCCCTCTATCCCAGTAGAAGGAACTGCCAGCAGTTTAAAGGTCTCTTCGTCAGCAAGGTCGAGAGCCTCTCCACGCATGACCCCACGCAAAGTGTATGCAAACTCTTCTATATTATGGAAGCGAGCACCGGCATTTTCGGCCAGGGCGCGAGCCAGCACCAGGTCGATACGGCGTGCGCGTTCCAGGTCCTGCGCGCTCACCTGGGGGGAACGCTGGCGCAGTGAACGTTCATAGAGACCGAGGGAGCGATCAACCTGTGAGAGTCGATGACCCAGAAGCAGTTCGTAGGCCAGAACGGCCAGCGCATACTGGTCCGAAGCCGGGACCGCCCGGCCTGCCAGTTGCTCCGGGGCAAGATAAGTCGAGAGATCCTGCGCTATCTGCCCTTCTTCCAGAATGGCCGGGCTGATATCCGCGAACCAGAAATCGGTCAGGAGCAGGTGGAGATGCCTGCGCCCGCGCGTAGAGGAGCGCAGCATGAAGCTGGAGAGACGAACATACTGATGAACCAGGCCGCGCTTGTGAACAGAGAAAAGCGCTTCGCCGGCCTGAAAGACGAGATCGGCAATCACCTCTAACGTGATCAATTCTGCGTCGTTATAGTGCTCCGACCAGTAAGAGAGCAAGCTCTCCTTTGCGTAGGGCGAAGCCATATAGAAAATGATGGCGTTCGTCTCTTGAATATGTTCTTCGCCAAATTCGATTACAGGCAAAATGTGGGCATGTTTCAATTCAGAGATACGTTTGACCCTCTGGCGAATCTGCTCAACCAGAGGATGATCGCGTTGCGAACGCGTGCGCACCCGGCCAGTGATGCGCGCCAGGGTCTGCTGGTCCAATTCAATTATTCGTAGAAGATGCTCCTTCTGATCACGCGTATCCTCAGAAAGATAAACCGCCCCGAAACCGTCTCTCCGCAGAAGTGTTTTTAGTCGATAGTGGCTGACAAGCTTTTCTTCATCTGGCATTGTTTCCCTTCCTTTTTCTCCGGGAATATCGAATAGTGCAGAAATACTAAAAAAATAAAAACGCAACAGTGCCGCGCTTATTATAGTATAGTTTTAGCCGAAAGAAAAGCCCTGGAAGAGGCTATTCCGACAATGGTTGGCTTGCTTTTCCTCTACGCTTTTCATATACTCAATGTATGAGTAATCAATGATGGAGGAATGGATCGATGAAACAGGTCATCAAGCCACGGTATCTCTTTTCCACGCGATGTATTTCTTTGTTTGCTGTTTTAACCGGTCTCTCCCTGCTCTTCAGCGCGTGTGGCTCTTCCACAACTGCTAACTCGGCAACGCCTACAGCGAAGCCGAGCGGGCCAGTGCAGGTGATGTACGCGGCCTCGCTGGAAAGCATCATGGAGAATCAGATCGCGCCGGCGTTCAAGCAGAGCACCGGCTATACCTTTGTGGGCGAGGCAAAAGGTTCGCTGGCCCTGGCCAACGAAATAAAGGGCCATTTGCACCGCCCGGATATTTTTATCAGCGCCGCGCCGGCAGTCAATAAGCAGCTCATGGGAGCGGCCAACGGTAACTATGTTTCCTGGTATATGAACTTCGCGCGTTCCGAAATGGTGATTGGCTACAACGCGAACAGCCGCTTCGCCAGCGACTTCCAGGCCGCAGCAAATGGCAGCAAGCTCTGGTACCAGGTGCTGGAGGAGCCAGGGCTACGCCTGGGCAGAACCGATCCAATCCTTGATCCAAAGGGACAGGCGACAATCTATTTGATGGAGCTAGCCGAGAAATATTATAACCAGCCGGGCCTGGCGCAGAAAATTCTGGGTGCCAATGAAAACACCAGCCAGATCTTCCCCGAAGAAGAGCTGGTTGCGCGTCTGGGAGCGGGACAGCTTGACGCGGGCTTCTTCTACATTAACGAGGCCAAAGCCGCGCACATTCCCTATATCACCCTGCCCGATCAGATTAACCTGGGCAATCCCTCGCTGGCCTCCACCTATGCCACCGTCACCTGGACCAATCCGCAGACAAAGGCCGTGAGCAAAGGCGGGCCAATTATCTTTACCCTGACGATCCCAAGCACATCGCAGAATCGGGCAGGAGCGCTGGCCTTTGCCAATTTCCTGCTCTCGTCCCAGGGCCAGAACATTCTGCTCAATACCGGTGGGCTGCTCTCTACCCCGTTCGTCGTCTCTGGTGATACCAGCGCCGTGCCCCAATCGTTGCGGAAATATATTGCATAGCAGTATCCTCAAGCGGATCGGCATGCAGCTTTGGCCAGCCCACTCCTGCCTTGAGGAATTGTATGGAGAAATACCGAAAAGGTCTAGTGTTTTTGCACAAGCGAAAGGAACATAGGTGTTATGCCTGGAGTGCTGGAGCAGACAGGCAGGAAAAGGACGCGTTCTTTGTTTGATGGGAGTGGAGCAACTCTCTGGTTGCTGAGCCTCTGTTTGTTCTGCTCCCTGCTAGGGCCGATCCTCTACTTCCTTGTGTTCCTGCCCTGGCCTCAAGTGCCAACAGATCTCAGTGATCCAAACGCGATAGGCGCGCTGGCGACTTCGGTTATCAGCGCGTCAATCGCGACGTTTTTGATTGGCCTGACCGGCGTCCCTCTAGGCTATGTGCTGGCCCGTTACACGTTTCCAGGCAAGACGCTCATTTCCCTGATTATCTACCTGCCATTGATCTTCCCGCCGGTGGTAAGTGGCATTATGCTCCTGCTGCTATACGGCCCATACGGCCTGATTGGTGGGCCACTGGCTAACGCAGGCTGGGAGGTCGATGACAGCCTGGCGGGAATTGTGCTCGCGCAGATGTTCGTCTCCGCCCCCTTTCTGATCGTGGCCGCGCGCGTTGCATTTGAGGCGATTGATCCGCGCCTGGAGCAAGTGGGCATGACGCTTGGACAGAGCCGCTTGAGTCTGTTCTGGCGCGTCAGTCTGCCGCTGGCCTGGCGCGGCATCCTGGCCGGCCTGATCCTGACGTGGGTGCGCGCTCTGGGCGAGTTCGGCGCGACTATCGTCCTGGCCTATCATCCCTACACACTGCCAGTCTATGTCTACGTGCAGTTGAGCGGATCAGGCGTACCGGCCTCTCTACCTCTGGCCCTGCTCTCTCTTGGTATCAGTATCGTTGTGATCTGGCCGGTATTGTTGATTGAACGGCGTTCTCAGCGCTCTTTTCAGATCCTGCCCGGCAGATCTGAAGCGGCGGAAAACAGGCAGGAGATACGCGTCTGATGAAGGACTGGATCGGCGGTCAGAGAGAGGAAGCGCTCGGCGTAGCAATCCAGAAACGTCTACCGCATTTCTCACTCGATGTCAACTTTCGGGTGCAGGCCGGCCGCACGGTGCTGTTCGGTCCATCAGGCTCTGGCAAAAGCCTGACCCTCCAGGCCATTGCCGGCCTGTTTCCGCTGGATTTTGCCGCGATTCGTAGAGGCGCAACAATCTGGCACGATAGCAAAGCCGGCATCTTTGTGCCGCCGCAGAGGCGCGGGATCGGCTACCTGCCGCAAAGCTACGCGCTCTTTCCTCATCTCACGGTAGCGCAGAACATTGCCTTTGGCCAGCGCCAGCACGGGGAAAGAGCCAGGAAGCGCGTAGCAGAGTTGATCTCGCTCATGCAGCTCCACGGACTGGAGCAGGTGCGACCCGTACAACTCTCCGGCGGTCAGCAACAGCGGGTCGCGCTGGCCCGCGCGCTGGCGAGCGAGCCGCAACTGCTGCTCCTGGACGAGCCGTGGAGCGCTCTGGATGCGCCCGTGCGCGCTATGTTGCGTACGGAGATCCTGCGCTTCTACGAGCAGTTCCAGGTGCCGCTCGTACTGGTTACACATGATATGCTCGACGCTCAAGAGCTGGCCGATACTATCGTGATTCTGTACCAGGGGCGAGTCCTGCAAGTGGGATCGCCGGACGAGGTGTTTCGCACCCCGCGCACGCCGCAAATTGCGGATCTTGTCGGTATGCGAGCACGCTGGAACGGAATCATTGTCGCGCTGGAGCAAGTCGAGCAAGAGGGCCTGGCAACCATCCGGGTTGGAGATGTAGCCCTGCGCGCTCGTATACCATTCGCGAGCAAGCTGCACGTAGGACAGGTGATGGAAATTGGCCTTTCCACCGACGAAATTGCCCTCTGCCCGCCCGGCGTAGAGCTGCCGGAGCAACTCTCCACAGAACACGTGCGGCAGACCAGCGTCCTGCTGCCGGGCAAAGTCGCGCAGGACCAGGCTCGCGGCACTTTCTATAGAGTGACTGTACATCTTGCTCCGGACATGTCCCTGGAAATTCCTGTGCCGCGCTGGCAACATCGCGCGTTCCAGATCGCCGTCGACATGCCGGTCACGCTGTATATTCCTTGTGAAGCAGTTCATGTATTTGAACCGGACAATTTACCCCTGATTTAGAGAAAAAGGCACATTTCTCTTGCCTCAAAAGAGAGCAAAATGCTATACTTGCCTTGAACTGATGGATCTATCAGTCTGTATCAGAGCAGCTTAGCATGCGTTATCTTGTATTCATGATCATCTAAATTTGACAAATTTGGAACTATCTTCGTCTTTCTTATAATAGAGAGAGAATTTGCAATAATGACCAGCTTAAAGGCATACCGATGAGAGAGCAAAATGGGCTAACTATGGGGGAACCTAAATCACGTTTTGGCAACTACGAACTGGTACGCCGCATTGATGTAGGAGGCATGGGCGAGGTGTATCTGGCGCATCAGCTCAGCGCTTTTGGTCGTCCCGTTGCCATCAAAATTATCCGTTCAGACCTGGTGCATGATACGACGGCGCGGGCGCGTTTTTTGCGCGAGGCCGAGGTGAGCGCGCACCTGAAACACGAACATATTCTCCCTCTGTTCGATTTTGGTGAGGTTGACGGCAGGCTCTTTCTGGTTACGCCCTATATCGAGGGTGGAACGCTCGCGACCCGTTTGCAACAAAGCGGCCCGATGTCACTGGCCGAAGTACATACCTTGTTTGTGCCGCTCGTTCAGGCGGTGGCCTATATTCACAGGCGCGGGGTGATTCACCGTGATCTCAAACCAACAAATGTCATGCTGGATATGGAGGATGGCGAAATCTATGTGCGCCTGATCGACTTCGGCATTGCCTCTCTGCAAGGGCATAGTGCCAGTCCCCCGCTCACAACAGCAGGACACGAGATCGGTACTATCGCGTACATGGCCCCCGAACGCCTCTCAGGCATTGCCGCGCCCAGCAATGACATCTTTTCGTTAGGGGTGATTCTTCACCAGATGTTAACCGGGCGTATGCCAACCCTGGCTCCTCCTCCGCCTAACTCCACAGTGCCGAAGCTGCCGGAGCCGCTGGCCCAGGTGGTGCGTCGGGCTGTCGCGAGCAATCCCGCCGAGCGCTACGCGACCGCCGAGGAACTGCTCAAGGCGTTTGAGCAGGCGTATCAGCAGATGACGAACACTGCTAATGCGGAGATGGCAGTTCCAGCACCGATAAATGCTTCTCAGACGGCAGATAGGCACGCTGCATCGGGCCAGCTTGCGCCTTCGTCGCAGCCAGAACTGATCACTCTGGCCTATTCAGGTGAGGTATCGGCGCTGGCGCAGCACGGGTCGCTGAAGCCGCCGTACGTTCCGGCGTTCTCTCCTGAAGACTACAGCGCGCCAACCACGTCTTTTCAAGCGCCCTCGCAGTATACGGTCCCTCCAACCAACCGGCCACCTTTGATCAAGCCGCGACCCCCAAAGCCCCCGAAGGCGCCAAAAAAGAGGGGATCACCTTTCGTGCTTCTGCCGGTCGCGATAGCGCTGGTTCTTCTGGTGATGGCAGCCGTGCTCTATTATGGCTACCAGGTCGCTAACGCGGCGAGCGTGACGGTAACATTCACACCACGCGCGCGTGCCATCAGCCAGGTCATTACACTCAAGGCTGATCCCACAGCGTCAGGGGTAGATTTAAACACGGCAACGATTCCCGCGAAGATCTCCACAACCACGAAGTCGGGCCAGGAGACAGGGGATACTACCGGCCAGGTGAACTGCACGTTCTTCTTTGGATGCAAGCAAGGCGTGGATCAACAGGACGTCGTGACTCTGGTCAATCAGATAGAGCCGGGCCTTGAGGCGAGTATTACGCAGACGCTGCAAAGCGAAGTCAAGGCGGCCCAGGGTGTAGAAATTGGTTCGGTGACGTTTTCTGACCCGGCCATCAACTCTGATCCCCAGATCGGCCAGCCTGGCCAGACGGTCACCGTTACCGTGCAGGTTCAGGGCAGCGTAGGTTACTTTCTGAAGACAGACGAAACAAACGTGGTACAGCATGCGCTGGCCGCATCCGTTACCCAGCTTGGGCCAGGCTATCAGCTGGTGGCTTCAACCATCAGCATCGGGCAACCGGCAGTTCAGGCGATTGACCCCGTCTCCGGCTTGAGCACGATTGCCGTCCCGGCGGGCGTGGATGCGCTCTATCAGTTTACGCCGGCGCAATTACAGGCTATAAGCAGTGCAATGGTAGGGAAATCAGTGGACGCAGCCGAGGCATTTCTCAAGAGCCAGCCTGGAATTGATCCCGCGAGCATCACTATCCGCTTCACTTCGGGCAGCGGCCAGACTATGCCTGGAGATGTTGGGCATATCAAGCTGACCCAGGTCAGTCCGGGAGCCTTGCCGGGCGTGTCGCTGACTCCTGTCAAGGGAATTACGCCTACCTCAACAGATAACGGGGATGGGAACTAACGAGAAAGGGTGGGCCAATGCCTGCAAACCCCTGCAAAATCGCCAGGTTCTGCCTTTGCAGGGGCGAGGCACGACCCACCCTGAAGCGGGTGTATCAGGATTTCAATTCGCTTCAGTCTCAGGCGAGAAGCCTCTGCGCAGCCATACGCAAACAACATGTATGCCATCTCGCTCTATTATAAACCATAACAGCAACATTGGCAAAGAGCTATTCCAGATCTGCGTCTTCTTCCTTTAGCTCCTGCCAGAGGAAGTGAACCACGCGAGAAATCACCTCATAGGAGAAACCGCGCCTCTGCAGGAAACCTCCCAGGCGATTGCGAAATTTCGCGTAATCCATTGCAGACGTTTGCAGCAGAAGACGCGCCTTTTTACGGCCCGCGCGCAGAGCAAGCTCTTCATCATGTTCTCCGTCAACCACTTCCTCGACAATTTCACGCTCCACTCCTTTCAGGCGCAGTTCGTTGCGCAGCGCCTGGGAACCGCGAGGACTAAATTGCTCGCGGTTCTCGATCCAGAAAGCAGCAAAGGCCCTGTCATTGACGTAATCCAGGCGATTCAAGCGTTCGAGTACCGCGTCGATGATATCCGGGGGCGTGTCTTTTTTGCGCAGGTAGCGGCGCACCTCAGCCTGGCTACGTGGGCGAAACGAGAGGTAGTTGACGGCGCGTTCCACCGCCTGCTGGCGAGCCTCCTCACTTTTGAGCTGCTCAAAATCAGCGGCGGAAAGCTCCTGGTCGATATGCAGGCTCAGCTTAAACATCAGCTCGGCACTGATGCCAAGCGCGAACTTGCCATCGAGATAGACGTTGACGCGCTCTGGATTGTTCGCCTGTTGTTCGAGATTGGTAATGCGCATGATGACACTATAGCATGCAGCGCGCATGGGCAGCAAGCGAGAATCCTGGAAATCAGAGGCAGCGAAGGGCGCGCTGGTGATGCAACATGTCGAGGCCACTTTCGTATAGATTGCAGAGACGAAATTACAAAACGCAGGGGCGTGAGGATAGAAGCTTCGGACGCCTGCGCGTTGCAGAAAATGCGAGGATTACAATGATGAATAGGGAGCGAATGACAAGCAGCAGCCGCCGCATGATGGGTGATGGGCCAACGTCACTTGGCCTGAGCGAGCGTCTGGAACGAGTTCTGGCATATCCTCTCCTCTGGGTGAGCGGCTTGATCCTCTTTCTCATTGAGAGAAAGAATCAGAATGTGCAGTGGCACGCTAAACAATCGATAGCGGTTTTTGGCCCGCTGTGTATCCTCTGGTGGCTGGTGGGCTTTCTCGGCGGCATCCTGAGCCATATTCCGCTGATCGGCTTTTTGTTCGGGATTGTGCTGGGGTTCCTGGGCACGATCATTTTCTGGGTAATCATCGTGCTGGCGGTCTGGCTGATCATCATGGCGTGGTTCAGACCAAACTATCGCCTGCCGTTTATCAGTAACTGGCTGCGTTATTAGCTCATACTGAGCAAGGAAGGCCGAGACGGAGGCAAGCTCCATTGATCGAATCAAATAATGTATCAATTGCATGAAACTGAACGGTTTTCCTCCATCGTCACCCTGGCGATTTCCTCTCATCGTGTTCCTGTCCACGAACTGGGTACCGATGGGGCGAAACAGCCAGGGTGACGATGACGCAAAACCATTCATGAAACTGCCATAGAGGGCCGCTTTAGCGTGCCCTGCCCCGCTTCAGCGTGGGCCTCCCGCCACATGATCAGCCTGCCATTCCGACGACATGCCCGCCGCGTTAGCCGCACACGTGCAGGGAAAAACGGTATAATCGTATGGCAGGCGCTCCCCGATAAATCGGGAGAGGACCCGATCAATCGGCCCTCTATGGCGGTTTTTGGGTATATGATGCGTGATATCTGCCTTCCCTATGTACAAACGCGAGCCAGCCTCCGTCTC
>DATGKW010000036.1:0-15327 GCA_035294465.1 Ktedonobacteraceae bacterium
TCGCCGGTATCCCCCACCCAAAGGTAGATCACCCACGTGTTCCTCACCCGTCCGCCACTCCCTTGCCGTAACAAGGGCGTTCGACTTGCATGTGTTAGGCACGCCGCCAGCGTTTATCCTGAGCCAGGATCAAACTCGCCAAACAGTTCTATCTCAAGCCTCCTCTCACCGAGGAGACTCGTCGCTGCTGTCAAGCGATCCTCATGCTCTGCGTGCTCCCACCCGTCAGCGCGGGCGGAAGCCTGGCATGGGTTCGCAGATGTCTCAATACGCGGGCCGACTCGCCACCTCATCCTCGCGAGGCACAAGCCCTCCCGCTTTGCTTGACAGGAACGGGGCACTCAGCGGGACTACGCGAGGCAGCCACGCACGCCAGGCTCCTCACCTGACGCTCCCGTCCCAGTTCTGCTTTCCACTTCTCAATTGTTCAAGGTTCACTCAACAACCAGTGGAGATCATCTTTCTCCACTGAGTTAGCACAGAACGAGCAGATCCAGTATCTTCGCTACTTTCGCTCGTTTCCTTTAATAACTGTATTATTACACATCTGCAAAGGCTTGTCAAGAGGATACCAGAAATTCCTAAATTCCTCTTGCGACCTCTCCAGACAACCATTTTATTTACAATGGGCGATCGGACGGACAAACCCCTTGTAAACTATCACGGATTACTGGAAAAGTGATCCCTACAGAGGTGCCACATTAACGTGGCCTACAGCTCTCACACGAAAAAGGAAGAGACAGGAGCACCCATCCTAGCTAACGGGTGATTGTCTGTTTCGTTCGTAGCTCGCATATTATGCCACTGCTCTAAAGTGTTGTCAAGAGGTTTCGCTACGAATTTTCCCACTTTTATAAAATTCCAAAAAATTGGTCGGGGCGACCTATTTGCCAATGCAGAACTCGCTGAAGATGCGCTCAAGAAGATCTTCGTCGGCAGTCTCGCCGGTGACTTCACCAAGCGCGTCATACGCGGCGTCTAGATCAATCGAAACAAAATCAAGCGGCAGACCCTGTTCAAGCGCAAGCAGGGATGCGCGGAGGTGTTCAATAGCAGCTCGCAAGGCCGTTTGATGGCGGGCACTGGTGATCAAAGCCTCCTCGCCAAAGGAGGTGCGTCCCGTCAGCACAAGATTGGCCAGAGCCTCTTCCAAGTCATCAAGACCCTTTCCTGTCAACATTGAGGTGAAAACGCAGTTGACCCCAGGCCAGAGCCGGTGGACCTCTTCCAGATCCAGTATATGCCCCCGGTCCACCTTATTAATCACGATCAACACAGCCCTCTGTCGCTCGTTATCGGCACGCGGGCGAATCTCACCGCCGAAGCCCATGGCGCGCAGTTCGTCCGAAATCAGCCTGTCCTGCTCGCTCAAAGGTTCAGAGCTATCAAAGACCAGCAGCACAACCTCTGATCCTTCGGCAGCGGTGCGGCTGCGCTGGACGCCAAGTTGCTCGACAGGATCATCGGTGGGAGTAATCCCTGCTGTATCAATCAGGTAGAGAGGAATGCCGCGCAGATTGGCGATTTCCTCCACAGTATCGCGCGTTGTGCCGGCAACTGGGGTCACAATCGCTCGTTCGGTGCGCAGCAGCGCATTCAGCAGGCTCGATTTGCCAACGTTAGGGCGTCCTATGATGGCCGTCCGCAAGCCCTGGCGATAGAGCCTCCCCTGCTCTGAGCCAGCCAGCAGGGTTGCAACCTTACGCTGAGCTACCTCAATCAGAGGTCGTAACTCATCCGGCTGGGGCGTAGGAATATCATCTTCGGGGAAATCAATGCTTGCCTCAATCTTAGCAATCACTCCAAGAATCGCCTGCCGCGCGCTCTGCACCTCTTCTGAGATACGCCCTCGTAGTTGCTGCATAGCTAGGCGCTGCGCGGCCTCAGTTTGCGCGCTGATCAGATCCATTACGGCCTCAGCTTGAGCCAGGTCCAGCCGCCCATTCAGAAAAGCGCGCAGGGTAAATTCCCCCGGATTTGCCAGCCGCGCCCCACCGGCCAACAACAGGCGCAGAATGCGTTGCAGCACGAGCTGCCCGCCGTGACCCTGAATCTCTACCACATCCTCGCGCGTATACGTGCGAGGCGCGCACATGAAAGCTACCAGTACTTCATCAACAACTTCCTGGGTCGCCGGATCTATGATATGACCGTAGGTCAGAACATGAGATGGCGGCAGGCCGCTCGCCTTGCCGGGATATTTGAAGAGCAACCTGACAAGCGCAAAAGCTTCGGGTCCACTTACGCGAATTACACCAATCCCGCCCTGCCCTGGAGGCGTTGCGATGGCTGCAATTGTGTCGTTCTGCATAACAGGTCTATTATAGTCTGGCACTCCCCTACATTCAAGGCAACGACACGCCTGTTCTCCCCGCTATGAATGGACGGAGCTTTCTGAACCGTTTTCTGTGATGCGCTCTGGATGGGTATAGACATTCATAGTTCGTCCGCGCAAAAAGCCTATCAGGGTAATTCCGCCCTGCTCAGCCAGCTCAACGGCCAGGCTTGATGGAGCGGAGATGGCGGCGATACAGGGAATACGCGCGCGCAGGGCTTTCTGGATGATCTCAAATGAGGTGCGCCCGCTGACCAGCAGAATAGAGCGAGAATAGGGCAGCGTTGCGTGCAACACCCCATGGCCGATAAGCTTATCGACAGCATTATGTCGCCCCACGTCCTCGCGCAGCAAGAGAAGCTCTCCTCGCACGTTGAACAGCCCAGCCGCATGCAGACCGCCGGTGTGAGTAAAGACGGCTTGAGCTTCGCGCAGGCGCGCGGGCAGTTCATACAGGCATACAGCAGGCACGCGAAAATGAGACGCGTCCTCCATTAGCGGCTCGCTGGCAGACAGAACGGCAGCAATGCTATCTTTGCCGCACAGGCCGCAGCTAGCCGAAACCGCGAAATGGCGCTGGAAAGCACTCGTGGCCGCTTCGCTCATCGACTGCTCGCGCAGAGTCACCTCGACCACGTTAGCCTGTGGCAGACCATCATCGTCACAGGCCGGGCGCACCTCCAGGATTTCTCCTGCGTCCTGGATCACCCCTTCGCTCAGCAAAAAGCCCGCCGCCAGTTCGTCATCGTAGCCAGGCGTGCGCATAATTACGGCCAGGCTGTGTCCGCCCAGGCGAATCTCAAGCGGCTCTTCAACGGTAAGATGCTCTTCGCGCTGACCCCATTCATCATCCTGCCAGCGCGTCACATACGTACTCATCACGTGTTCAGGATCAAGCGATGAACGCCAGAAGCCGGTCATTCCTTTCTATTTCTCCTGTGCGGCTCATACATTGGTATAGCCCGCATACTGCCGGTTGTGCGCGCGGGTGCCAGATCTGGCGGCTGCAAGCGTTGTCGTTTGAAGTAATATTTGCACAGACCCGGCCTGATGGGATCTGGCGGTTCAATCGCGACCAGACCCCAACCCTTCTGCTCTAACCACTCCCAGGCTTCGTACTCTTCGTCGAAATCCACCACAACATCGCCCATGACGCGAAAAACCATCGTCCCCAAAAGGTAAACGTGTTCCCAGTGTACCATAATGCTTCCTCCATCCATTAGAGCCAATATTCACTCAGAATCAACGCCTATCTATGATTATATTGAGGATACGTGATTTTTTCATGCGTGCTCTTGCCAAACAAACGGTACACTGGATCGCTCTGCCCGCAATTTTCTGTCTTTGCGATGCCATTACAAAAAGTGCCCCGGCCGCTTGCAACAAGCCTTCGGGGCACGAAAGAGCAGGTGTTTCAACGGCAGACAATTCTTGCAAGGGTGCGACGCGGAGCAATCCAGGAACAGGAAAAAGAAAAGATCGCCACGCTATCAAATTCCTTTTCGGGTCATGGCCAATTGACGCCCTTTGCAGGCAATGATAGGATAGGCAAAACAGATCCACAGAGATAAACAGGGGAAGAGGGATGCATCAGTACGTCAACGCCGGCAACGAACTCTTACGCAAACGGGGCTACCGGCTCACTCCACAGCGCTTTATGATTATGAGCGTCATTCAAGAAGCCAGAGAACATTTGAGCGTTGAGCAGATTGCCGAACGGGTGCAGGAGCGCAATCCCTACGTCAGCCTGTCTACCGTCTATCGCACCCTGGAGCTTCTGCGCGAACTGGGCCTGGTCCGCGAACATCACCTGCCCGGCGAGCAGCCGCGCTACGAAATCGCTGAGGGAAGAACCCATCATCATCTTGTCTGCCGGGGGTGCCACATTATCATTCATCTGGATCAAGAACTCCTGGGCAATCTCCCCGAAAAGCTCCAGGAAGAATACCACTTTCACGGACTGACCCTCGACCTCATGGTCACAGGATACTGCCCCGCTTGTTGGGACGCTATGCAACGGCGTTAAGGGTGTGAACGCCTATCGCGCTTGCCCCCGTCAGTGGCCAAGCAGCTCGCGGTAGATTTGAATCAGACTGCCGGCGTACTTACTCCAACTTTGCCGGGCATCAAGCGCGGCAAACTCTTCTTCTTGCAAAGCGAAAGTCATTTGCTGCACCTTCACCATAGCCTCAGCCAGCGATTCGCGGCTGGCCGGCACATAGGGAACGCTTACGCGTGGTGGCAGCATTCCTCTAAAACGCGGTAGATCAGGCGCGATCACAAAGCGTTCATAAGACAGAGCTACAGCCGCGCTCTCTAACGAGCCAGCAGTGTGGACGTTAAGATGGGGCTGCACCTGCGCATTGCAAGCGCCCATGTACAGGGGCAAATCACTCTCCTTGAATGCTTCCGATTGGTGATGTACATGCGAATCGCGGGCGATAAGCCGTAAAATGCGCGAGGATACTTCGCAATCGACCGGATTTCCTACTAAAAGGAGATAAGCGCCCGGCACGCTTTCATCGCTTCTACTGCCCTGGGTGAGCAAATAGAACGCTTCCAGCAAAAAAATTATCTCGCTCTCAGTATGCAGGTGAGCCAGACAGAGGTAGACAAAAGTAGCCGCAGATGGCAGACCAATGCGCTGATGCGCCTCGTCTCTGGGAAGCGCGGACGGATAATACCCCCGAAAACCCGGCTGAGGCAAAGTACGCACGCGCCTGCGCAGGCGGCGCTCGCGGTAGAGCTGGTTTGGCTGTTTCGTCGAGCAGAGAATAGCGTGGCTGGCATGTAATAGCTTGCGCTCAAATACGCGACGCTCGCGAAAACGCGAGCCGCGCACACTCTGCCACACGCCGCCATTATCTGTCACGACAATGCGCAGTCCCCAACGCCGGGCCAGCCAGAGCCGAAAACGCAAACGCTGGCTCTCACTACGCGTCAATTCTAATGCGCCTGGACGGTAAAAATGCAGAATACCCACTGCATGCTCGCGATACCGCCGATGCTGCCAGAGCCAGCGCAACGAGATCTCCGGCTGGCCAGTAAGGTAACGCACCTCTTGCTTCTCCAGCTCGCTTACCAGCAGATCGCGCGAAACATCGGGGATAGAAGCGTATATCAGGCAGATCGCGGGTATATCCAGATCGGAAGGAACATGCTCTAAATACATCAGGTGTTGAATGAGACGCCCCCAACTATGAGATCGTTCCATCGCAGCCAGCAGGTGTTCGGTCGTAGGCCGACCAACCAGACGAATCAACGGGCCTTCCAGAAGCAGGCAGCGAGCAAAATGGCCCAGTTCCTGCAATACTTCATGCCAAGTAGCCCGCACGCACTCTCTACGTGTATGCAGATATTCCAGCATAACTTCATAGCGTCCCTGCCAGTAGGCTCGTCCCACAAAAAAAGCCGGGCGCAGGCGCACAGAGGTCGCGCGATGCATTACCAGCGCTTGCGGCTCATACCAGAGCGCGTACCCTTTCTCGTGCAAACGATAACAGAGGTCGGCAATTTCAACGCTTGACGGCAAATTGACGCGCCTGCTCAAGAATGGGGAGAAAAAGTTGATGGCGTGCAGAACATCACGCTTCACAGAGAAAGCGCAGCTCGCAAAAACATCGCCGGGTGCCAGTTGACTGCGCTCTGGGAGAGGCGAGAAACGCCCTAACACATCGAGCAATTCCGCGATCATCCAATGCGGGCACGGCATATCCCAATGCATCTCAACGCGCATGCCAATCGCATCAGCCCTCGTCTCCTCATAAGCCTGCCAGAGATGTTCCAGCATACGAGGATCAACCAGCGTATCATCATCCAGGAACACCACAATCTCACCGGTCGAAGCCAGCAGGCCCGTATTGCGAGCGTAAGCCAGGCCATTTTTTGGTTCAGAAAGGCAGCGCACGCGCCGGTTTTCTTCACCCTCCTGCCCCGACTCGCCGATGGCCAGATATGAGTTCAGCGCGCTCAACGTTCCATCTTGCGAGCCATTATCAACGACAATGATCTCGAAATCCTGAGATGGGAACGTTTGGCGACGCAGCGTAGCCAGAGCAGCCAGCACAAAATTTCGGCGATTGTAGGTGCAGAGAATGACACTGAAACGCGGCGGGCGCGTCCCGCGCGTCTCCTCTTTTTTCTTCTCCCGCCCGACTGTCTCTCGTCTGACCGTCTGTGTACGCCGTCGGAGAGCCATATGCTATCCTCCCTCACTAAAATCTGTCACGAGCGTTTTTTAATTCTCCCCAGAGGGTGAGAGAATAAAAGGAAGCGTTAGCCGCTTCGGAAACGTTTCTCGCTTCTGCGCAAAAAGAGCCTCCTGAATATCACTACTGGCATGGGAAACCGGAAAGTGCCTATGACTCCCGGCGATAACAACCCGTACACATGCTGAAGCAGAGCGCACGAATACTCCTGGACCTGGCACCATCGCCGGCTCTGGGAGCACCTCGCCACTCCACTGCATACACCACTGTTCTTCTCCCACAACCACACCTCACCTCCACTGCCCAGCAGAGAGAAGCCCTCGCTTTCTACTCACTATATACTATGCCACGCTCATGCAAATTGAGATATCTTTTTTTGTTGTATAATAAACTTTATATTTATATATCAAATACATAAAATACTTATTTAAACGTCAAATTATCTATAATCATATAAGTTATATAAGCCAACATATACATTAGACTCTTTTATATTGTTAAAAAGTTAAAAATCATAAAATATGTGTAATTCTCAACTTCTACACATAAAATACAACTGCATCACAACCAGATTCATCTACCAGACAATGCAGATGCTCGGTATGGTATTAATAGGACACCTGCATCAAATGGCTGGAATGAGCCTGATTACCCGCATGGCTGTGGTGGTTGTGGGCCTGGATGAGAAAGCATGTAGTTTTAGGTAAAAGATTGGAGTGTGGAATATGTCGCAAATTATGCTCATTGGCATTAGCGGATTAGATGCAGACCTCTTACGAGTGTATGGACCTTCGCTACCAAATTTACGCCGGCTGATGCTGGAATCACCGTTTTTGGAATTGAAATCTACTATCCCGCCAGAACCAGCGCCATCCTGGACAAGTGTCTATACTGGCTTGAACCCGGCCAGCCATGGCCTGCTGGCCAAAATGGATTGCCTGGAAAGGGCCATCTCCAATCACCGGCCCTTTCAGGAGGAATTTTTTTGGGAAAGAGCTGCCCGCGCGGGCAAACGGGTTTGCGTGCTCAATCCTCTGCTAGCGCGAGAGGAGACTATCGAGGGACTCTCTCTCGTTCCCTCCATATCCTGTGGAATCGATGGCTCTCATGCCCAGGCAGACACTTTTCCTGCCCTGCTCGACGAGCCACTTATTCCTCCATCCGGCCAGTTGACAGCCTTCTGCGCTACTCTGCGGGAACGCACTGAGCAGCAGGTCGCGGCTGCTCTGGAACGTTTCGCGCGCGAATCCTGGGATCTCTTCTTTGTCCAGCTCGACGCTCTGGATCACGTCCAGCATTTTCTCTGGCGCTACAGCGACCCTGGGGACCCTATGTATCCAGGCAAGAATGAGCATGCGAACCGTATCCTTGATTTTTATCTTTTCTTCGACCAGATTGTAGGCCGTTTCAGCGAGGCCACACGCAAGGACTCTGTCCTGGCCATTGTCAGCAGTCATGGGCACGAACGGCGCTGCATTTATCGCCTGCACCTCAACGAATGGCTACGGAAGCAGGGCTATTTAGCTCCGCTGAATCCGGCCAAACATCTTTCCGACCCAAAAGCCTGTGAGGACAGACAGCACAAGCTGGCGGATTTCTGGGACAGCATCCGCCCGGTAAATCTTCTCACCCGGCTCGAAGAGCGCATGCCGTGGAGCAAAGGCCAGACCGGCAAGAGCCATACTATCGATCAGCAAAAGACTGTAGCTCAGATGGTCGAACTGGCTGGCGCCACCAGCTCATATGGGGGCATCAAAATCAACCGTGAGTTGCTTGAGCGCGAAGAAAGAAGCTACGATCTGGTTTGCGAGGATATCCTCCAGGGTCTGAGGCAACTTCGTATTCAGGAAAGCCCCGTCGTCAACTGGGCCAGAAAACGCGAGCAATGTTATCAGGGGAAACATCTGGATCGCTATCCCGACATCCTCTTTGAGCTACGCAGCGACTTCGGAGTTGGTAGAAGTCTTTATGGGCCTCTGGTTATCCCTGATTCCACCCATCGCCTGATTTCTGGCACACACAGCTCGCAGGGTGTCCTTCTGCTGGAAAACTGGCCCGATAAACTAGAAATCTCTGACGATTTCCACGGACCCACCGTCATGGACGTTGCGCCCACCATCCTACGCTTGCTCGACGTGGAATGCCCTTCGCTTGACGGGCAGGCGCTTGTCCATCCACGTCCCCTTCGGCAGCTCATTTAAGGCAAACAGGACTACCATGTACCTTGACAGAGATGAGCCTGACGACGTATACTTTATATATGGACCGGTCCACATAAATTCATTGGCGGCATTCACTGTTCAAGGATGAACAACGCAGAATTGAAGCATTCCCCTTGTTAACATCCGTTGATCCGTCTTGCTGAGCGCGGCCAGACAGCGTTGTCAGTGCAACGAGTGCCGGGTAAGCGGAAATACGGGCAGAAAGGACAACAATTGTTATGGACAACAAAATCAACACCTGGCCGCATGTGATCGGTAGAAGAACTCTCCTTAAAATGGCCGGTGTGGGAACTGGCGCACTGGCACTGGGCGGACTGCTCCAGGCGTTCCCAGCGGCTGCTGCCTCCACCTTTCTCAACGGCGCAGATGTAAGCTGGGTGCCACAGATGGAGGCCAACGGCTACTACTGGAAAAACGCCAGCGGTGTCCAGGAAGATATCCTGACCATTCTCAAAGGCTATGGCATCAACGCTATCCGCCTGCGCACCTTTGTCAATCCATCGAGCGATCCGGTTAATGGCCATTGCAGCATAGATGAGACGGCGGCTATGGCCGTGCGCTGCAAGAATGCCGGGCTGCCGGTCGTGATCGATTTCCACTTCGGCGACACCTGGAACTCCGTTGGCGTGCAGAATCCGCCCGCTGCCTGGGCCAGTATGACCTACAGCCAGATGCTCAGCGCCATGTATAACTACGTGTACCACTCGATGAACGTCCTCAAGTACTACAACGTGACGCCTGGCTGGGTGCAGATCGGCAACGAGATCAACTCCGGCATCTGCCATCCCGTCGGCAGCCTCTCGAACCCCTCCCAGATGACCGGGCTGCTCAACGCAGCTTATGCGATGGTGAAGGAGGTGTTTCCCTCGACGCCGGTGCTGATCCACCTGGCTCAGCCGCAATATCTCAGCAACATCGAGAATTTCTTCGACACCTACAAGAGTTACGGCGGCAATTGGGACATTTCGGCTTTCTCATCCTACGGAAGCGGCAGTTCAACGATCTCAGGGATTATCTCCAACATTAATACGATCAAGTCTCGCTATGGCAAGCCAGTGATGCAGGTCGAGTTCGGCGGGCGGTACGATCGTGCCTCGCGCACCGAAACCGATCTGGAATCATACATTACTGGCATGAAGAGTATCGGCGGGCTTGGCGTATTCTACTGGGAACCAGAGGTCTACTCTCCGTTCACTTCTTACAACATGGGAGCCTGGGACCCGACGACCAGGGAGCCAACAATCGCGCTTGACGGCTTCCTGAACGCGTAGCCACGCGGGCCACTAACATGACTCAACGCGGCCTTTTTTGAGGAGATATCCTCTTGTTCAATCGGCCTGAGAAGCTACCCGGCCGGTGCCGAGCCAGCATCACCTCAGGCGCCTGACCTGACAGCGTTTTTGCATTCGTGGACGGGACTTCCTGCTCAGGGAGACACACCGAACTCGTCAGCGAGGCTTGCTAGAGATGTGTAGTAAGCCTCGCTTGCTTGTTCATACCCCGCTTATGGTACATAACCCAACCTCGCGATAAAATACAGCTAACGACTATTTCTAGCGATATAAGGAGGCCCATCTTATGGCACTGGTTACTAAAAACGTCTCCTTCGCCTCCGGGAACAGACAACTGGAGGGATTTTTTGCGCAGCCAGAGGGCGAGGGGCCGTTCCCCGGCCTGGTGGTGATTCATGAGGTTTGGGGTTTGACGGAGAACATGAGATACTGGGCGCGGCGCTTCGCCGACGCTGGCTATGCCGCGCTGGCTGTTGATCTCTTCACGGGACGCAGCAAAGCAATCTGCATGTTTAGAATGATGAGCGGTATGCTGCTTAACTCGCTCAATCACCAGGGTATTGCGGATTTGAAGGCCACGCTCAATTTCCTGGAAGCGCAGCCTTCCGTTGATCGGGAGCGCGTGGGCGCGGTTGGCTACTGCATGGGAGGCTCGCTAGCCATCGCCTGGTCCTGCGCCGACAACCGCTTAAAGGCCATTGCACCCTACTATGCAACAAATCCCAAACCGCAAGAGGCCCTGAAGCGGCTCTGTCCGGTCGTCGGCTCGTATCCCGGTAAGGATTTTACCGCCAAACATGGTCAGCAGCTCGACACTGCGCTGGATCAGTATGGAATCGCGCATGACATCAAAATCTATCCCGGCGCTAAACACGCCTTCTGCAACGAGGACCGCAAGAATGCTTACAACCAAGATGCGGCAGAAGATTCGTGGGAACGCGTGCTGGCGTTTTTCGGAGAGCATATTCAGAGCAAAGCTACGGTCTGAGGCGAACTTCACGGTTCCAGCGCGTACATAATATTGGCAATGCTGGCCAGGGCGGCGGTTTCGGCTCGCAAGATGCGCGGGCCGAGCGTCACGACGTGAACGCCGTGTTTGCGGGCCTGGGATATCTCTTCAGTCGTCAGACCGCCTTCGGGACCGATAAAGAGCAGCACGTTCTGAGGGATGACTACACCCGCCACGCGCATACGCACGCCCGCCAGTACGGCGCGCAGAGACTTGCCCTCGGCCTCCTCCCAGGGCATAATCGCCAGGGTACCGGGGGTAATCTCATCGAGGGCTCTGGCCAGCGGGCGCACTGGCAGCAGCTTAGGCTGTGTAATGCGCCCACATTGCTCGGTAGCCTCCTGGATAATGCGCTGCCAGCGCAGCATTTTCGCGGCACCAATCTCTTCCACGCCTGCCATTGAGCGCTGGCAGAGGATAGGTGCGAAGGCTGCTACGCCCAGCTCGGTACCCTTTTGCAAAACCCATTCGAAGCGCGCGGCCTTCATCAAGCCTTGGCAGAGCACGACGCGGATCGGCGAGGATTGTTTGTGCGTGTGGCGCTCCACCAGTTGCACGATCACGCCAGCGCGGCTGCTGGCCTCGACGGTTGCTACGATCTCGTTGCCCAGATTATCCAGCAGGACCAGCTTCTCGCCGAGGTTCAGGCGTAGCACATCGCGCACCTGGTGGGCCAGTTCTTTGGGCAGCGTGAGATAGACTCCCACCTCCTTGACCAGTTCGGGAGCAATAAAGAAGCGATGCATAGAATTCCCCCCAAGAAATCTATCTGGTCATTACCAGTGTCACCCAATCGTCGATCATGACGCGTTCGATCAGCCTCAGCCCGGCATCTAGCAAGGGCTGCTCGGCCTCGTGCCGGCGTTCCTCGATGATCCCGCCAGCGAGAAGAAGCGCATTGGGTGCCATAACGCGCGCCAGTAGAGGTGCAATTGAACCGATCACGCGCGCGATAATATTGGCAAGCACAAGATCGAACCGGCCCTCCATGCGCTGCGCCTCCGCCTCGTCAAGCACACCCAGGACCACATGGATGCGGTCGCCAAGGTGATTAAGCGCAGCGTTGGCGGTCGCGCTCTCGACGGCTACGCTGCTGTTATCGATGCAGTAGACGCTGCGCGCGCCGAGTTTTGCCGCTGCCAGCGCCAGAATGCCCGAACCGGTGCCCACATCGAGCACACGCATACCGGGCTGCGTGCGCTGTTCGATCTGCTCCAGGCACATACGCGTGGTCGGATGCAGACCGGTGCCAAAGGCCATGCCTGGATCAAGTTCCAGCACCACCTCATCCGCGCGCGGGCTATATTCGCGCCAGGAGGGGCGGATCACCAGGCGCTGGCCGATATGCGTGACATGAAAATATTCTTTCCAGGCGTTGGCCCAATCCTCTTCGTCGACCACACGTGTCGCGAATTCGCCCACGAACTGTGGTCCCAGGCTGGAAAGATGCCAGAGTCCCTCGGCGATGCGCCGACGTGCTTCCTCCTCTTTTCCATCAATCGGCAGGTACGCATGGACCTTGACTGGCTGCCCCGCGAGCACGCGATACTCCTGTCCTTCGTCAAGCAGTTCAATCGGCTCTTCGATTGCTACTCCGCCGGGCGCGTAGCTGCTTAGCAACTCACTCACCGACTCCACTGCCTCCGGGTGGGCCTCTACCATCAATTCTAACCAGCGCATGCGCTCTATCCTTTATCGAATATCGTAATCAAAGTAATCGTAGGTTGTGGTGATTTCAAAGCCGCAGGAGCGATACAGATTGAGAGCCTTGTGGTTAGTTGTTTCGACCTCCAGCATAATCCGGCGCACTCCCACGCCCTCATCGTACAACCTGCGAATAATGTCTTCCAGCATCTGCCGGCCATAGCCTTTCCGGCGATACTCAGGCCGGACGAGAAAGCCATAGATGCCAATAGACTCATCCTGGTAGTACACGCGCAGCGCACCAAGAGGCTTGCCAGCAAGCGTGGCGAGATAGATCTGCTGGCTGCTATCCTGATAGGCTTCATCCACCAGTGAACTCGCGTCCTCTTCATCGCCTACACTCGTCTCAAGAATCGAAATCAGCGACTGCCGGTCATCCGGCGTAGCCAGGTGCATTTGAAATTGTGGATCGGTTACGCCGCGCGCAACAAAGTTTCCCAGGACCATCTCATGCTCAGAAAAATCATAACGCGCTTTGATCGCTTTGGCGAAAGCCTGGCCCGAATGCGAGTGGTGCTCAGAAATCAGAATCATACGTTCCACGCCGCGCGCCTTGCATTCTTCTCTGGCCGCCTCGAACAACCGGGTAAAAATGCCTTGGCGGCGCATCTCAGGGGCAACTATGCCGGTAAATTCCTTCTCCTTCTTGCCCCAGTTATCCACAAACAGGTACCCCACCAGTGTGCCATTATCATAGTAAAGAAAATCGCCGATCTCGTCGCCCGACCGCTTGCGCAGCGCCTCCAGGGGAATACGTACATGCAACTTGTCGTGGGCGTTACCGTGCGCAATAAGCTGCACGATCTCAAGAATCTCGGCTTCGACCAGGGTACTCCGTTTCTGCAAACCCTGTTTTTCGTTGGTAGTCATGCGTCGCTCCTTCGTTTGCCTCTTCCCTTTAGTTTTACGAGACGCGCTCTTGTTTGTCAACCGCAAGGCGCGTACAGCATTTTTGTGCTATAGTGATTCACACTAAGAAGGAGATTATGCTGCTATGAAACTTCCTATTGCATTTGTCACGTTTGCCGACAGAGCGACCCAGTGGTTCTACCATATGACGGGAGGCCGTCTTGGGGGCCAGCAAGGGAAATATTCCATGCTGCTGCTGCAAACGACGGGGCGCAAGACCGGCCAGCTACGCACGCACACGCTGCTCTATGTGCGCGATGGCGAGAATATGGCGATCATCGCGTCGAATAATGGTCAATCTAAGCACCCTGGCTGGTACTGGAACCTCAAGGCCAACCCCCGCGCGCATGTGCAGGCTGGCCGCCAGCACTATGAAGTCATTGCCGAAGAGGTTGCGGGCGAGGAGTATACTCGCCTCTGGCAGAAGTTCCTGGCAAACCGCCCGCAATACTCCGAATATCGCACGCGGACCACACGCGAGTTTCCTATTTTGCTGCTCAAACCTGTGCAGTAGCAGAAGTGAATTTCACGCAACTCGTGACGTTACATTCATGAAGTTGTGAGCCAGCGCAGGTATGGTACGACGAAGGGGTTTTTGAGTAAGAGCAAGAAGTCTCCGCCGGCTGCCTTCTCAAACCTACTTTTGGGCTCTGGCCTGCTTCCAGTACGGAGACATGTTGAGCATCCACCTGCGCACAAAGAAGCGCGAGGGCCTGGCGAGGAGGCGTTGGAAGCGCGCAATCCTTGCCAGGCCAGCCAGAATATCGTCGAACGTGTAGCGCTGATAGGCCAGCAGGTGCTGGCTATCCTCGGTGTCCAGCCAATCGGTGCAGTAAGGTTTCGTCGTAAAAGCCTCTGCCGGTAACGAGCCAATCCCCATCAGGTCAAGCATCCTGTTCAAGTAATCGCGGTAATAGACCTGGCAGCTCTTGCCGCCGCCGATCAGCCAGATACGGCCCCAGATCTCTTCGCTGCGTATGCCGTTGGCGATGGCCAGAGCCGCGTCATAGGGATGAACCATTTCAAACCTCGTGTTGAGCGGGATTTCAAACATAATCGGGTGCGGACTGCGCAGGGCCAACGGGGGCACGTCTGAGAAGCGGAAGATGCTCCATTCCAGGCCGGAGGACTTGAGCATGCTTTCGCAAGCCAGCTTGTGCTCTGTATAGGCATCGGTGGCGAAAACCGGATCAGTAACTTTTCGCGGCGGCTCCTGGTCCTGCGTGCGGCCGAACACGTCAAGGCTGGAGGCGAAGAGAAATTTCGGAGGCTTTTCCAGGCTACGCGCCGCTTCGATCAGATAACGCGTGCCTTCAACGTTCACCTCACGGGCCACTTCTGGCTGTTCGAGGCAGAGCGGTGGAATCACGAACGCTAGGTGAACAACAACCTCCTGGTCTTGAACCGCCGCTTTCACTTCATCCCTGTTGCGTAGATCGCCCCAGGCAATCTCGGCCTTGCCTGCCATCCGCTGCGCCTTACGTCGATTCGTCCGCGACGGCCTCATGAAGCAGCGCACCTGGTGTCCCTGCCGGCAAAGCTCCTCCCATGTGCTGCCGCCAATGTTACCGGACGCGCCCGTCAGGAGAACTTTCATACATACCCATCCTTGCTATAGACTTAAGCCTGGTTTGCGAGCAGGCCAGAG
>DATGKW010000037.1:0-20011 GCA_035294465.1 Ktedonobacteraceae bacterium
GGGACTGGTACGAACCGCATACTATTGGAGAAAATCCTTGCCAGGAACATGTCTCTCTGATTATACTCGTGGTAAGTGGTAAGAGTGTGTCAGGGAAGCTAGATAAACACAAGAATAACCGAATGTAGCCAATAGCGTCGCCATCTCTCTTGCGGGCAAAGAGAGCCGTTGTCTCTTGCAAACGAGGTTTTTCTGCTCAGCCGGCTATGCCAAAAAGGAGTGCGCGTTGCGTTTTTCTCTGCATCGGTGTATGATAACCTAAATTTTCAGCAACGGGTAGTGGCCATGACTCTGAAGGCGGCTGCTTCGCGTGTATAAAGCGCAAGGGTTGCCTCGAAGAGGGCCTCTATATAATGGGAGAACAGTGCGTGGCGAAACAACTTCGTCTCGATGTTGCACAGCTAACCGATGTTGGCCGTAAGCGCGAGCACAACGAAGATAATATGGCCTACGTCATCCCCAAGGATCCACAGGTGATGGCGCATAAGGGAGCTTTGCTCATTGTGGCCGATGGGATGGGAGGGCACGCGGCAGGTGAGGTAGCTAGCGAAATTGCGGTGGATACGGTAAGCAATGCCTATTACCAGGACGAGAGCGATGACGTTCCAGCAGCGCTGCTGCGAGCTATCCAGCGAGCTAATCTGGCAATTCATCAACGAGCGTCGGAGAATATGCTACGCAGTGGTATGGGTACAACCTGCGTGGCCGCAGTTCTGCGTGGAAACCGTGCCTATATCGCGAATGTGGGTGATAGCCGGGCCTATTTAGTTCGTAGGTCGCAGATCCGCCAGATTTCGCAGGACCATTCGTGGGTCGCGGAACAGGTACGGGCAGGACTGTTAACCGAAGAGCAGGCGCGTACACACGCGCAACGGAATGTCATTACACGCAGCCTGGGCACGAAACCAGAGGAAGAGATAGATCTCTTTATCGAGGACCTGGAGGAAGGTGACACGCTGCTCCTCTGCTGTGATGGCCTTTCGGGGATGGTAAGCGATGAAGAATTGTTGCATACGCTTGAGCAATTTGTGCCGCAGGAAAGCGTTTACCACCTGGTTGAGCGGGCCAATGAGTATGGCGGGGTGGATAATATTACCGCGATTGTCGCGCGCGTCCAGGAGGTAGGAGCGGAACCACCAAGCGTGCGCCAGCCAGTTCCCGTCGGCGGTCCAGAGCTAAGTAAGGAGGATACAGCCAGATTATTCGCGCCGATGGGCACACCAGCGAATGTCCTGACTCATAAGGGCGATACTCTCCGGCCCGGTGGCCCTTTCTCCTATGCCAGTGGCCCCCTGGTCTCTCCAGAAGAGGATACGGCTCCGCAGCCGGTTTTAAAGAAGAAAAGGCAGCATGGGCGTCTCTTTGCTCCCACGTTGGTAATGCTTGTCCTCTTGCTCCTTGTGGCCGGAGGCGGCGGCTTCTATTATCTTCTGCATGTGAACCAGGCACAGACGGTCAACCAGACTTTGAGTAGCGCAACCCGCTTGATTAATCAGGCAGGCAGCGAAGTAAGCACCAACCCGGCTCAAGCTCTGCAGAATCTCTCAAGTGCTCAGCAGCAGTTACAGAATGTGCAAAAGAATTATGCCTTGAGCGCGAGTCAGACAGCTACTCTCACGAATCTGCAAAATCAACTGGTGAGTGAGACCAAAACAGCGATTACTACTTATAACAAGCAGGCGAATATCGCGGCTCTGCCTTGTACCAGCACAAGCGCGCGGCCTGACAGTATCAGCGGGCCGGGGACGCAAGCGCAGGAGGTTGCCGCAATTCAAGGCAACGGGTCTACCGCCTACTATGCTCTGGGCAAGGATGGCAAGATCTACCAGATGATTCAAGGGAGCGGGACCAATGGGAGCAATCCATATAATCTGAATAGCCCGCTTGTGTTAAATCCGGCTAATACAGAAGTTACGAGCCTGGTTGGCGCCCAAAGCAGTATATTCGCGCTAAGCCAGCAAGTAACAAATAGCATTCCCGGAAATTATGCCATTATTCTACTTAACCCCGGATCACATGCTGCCCTCCAACCTGTGCAGACGGAGCCTATTAATCTCTCGCTGGCGACAAACGGACAGGTACCTGGCCTGATTACTGCATGGAAAACCGGGAACAATACCTTCAATGTCTACGTAGTATTGCAGTCAACGGCTAATCCGAATAACGCGACGATCCTGAGCTACAGCGTAGATACGAAAGGGGCTTTTAGCACGCCCAAAGTGACACACATCTCGGTGTCGGAGCCTGTTGGCAGCATCGCCGCGACTCCCGACCAGCTCTTTCTTCTGATGGAAAATGGCGATGTACTGAGCTTGCCTATTACCAATCAGACGCTCGCAAGTGTACCGGTCTCAGTGTTAACCAACGTACCGATCAAGCCATCGCTGAGCGCTGATCCCCAGAATTTTACAGCCAGGAGCACCGTACCAACTGTCACATCGGTTCCACAGACGGGAAGTGTTCCTTTAAAAGTTTCCGAACTTTCGTCAGGTAGCCAGGCAACGTTGAGCGCGGGGATGGTTACAGGCATCACCGGGAAATCCCAGATCCATCTCTTCATTGGCGATCAGGCCAATCACCGGGTGCTGGATCTGACGACCCAGCCGCTACCGCCGGTGGCTACTGCTGGTGGTGCCGGTGGGCCTGGCTCAACTCCGACTGTGGCAGCGACCTCTACCGCAAACAGCCAGGGCAGCGTCACATTGTATCCCGGCCCGCAGTACGTCTCGTCCAGTTACTTTAATACAATTAAGGGTGTAGCCGTCGATCCTGGCGGGTCATCGATCTACATTCTTGGTCAGAGTGCGCAAAATGGCGAAAGTCTGGCTGTGGTCAATACACAAAATGCGTGTCCTTCTAGCTAAAGTAAGGAATAGTACTAGCGTTCATAAGGATAAAACTGCCCCTGCCATCTGGTAGGGGCGCGTTGTTTAAGAACAGGAGCAAGTGAATCGTGGGTTTTGAGGTACACTATCGCACCCATACATGTGGTGAGTTAACAAAAGCAAACGTTGGCCAGCAGGTCCGACTGGCCGGCTGGATCAATCGGCGGCGCGACCATGGGGGCCTGATCTTTCTGGATATTCGCGATCGCTACGGTCTGACTCAGGTAATTTGTGATCCTGAACGCTCGTCTGAGGCGCATCGGATTGCCTCTGAACTGCGCTCAGAGTATGTCGTGCAGGTGCAGGGAACGGTCGTGAATCGCCTGCCAGGCACAGAAAATCCCCATTTGAGTACCGGCGATATAGAGATCGCGGCGGAGCAGATTCTTCTTCTCAATCCTGCTCGTACAACGCCTTTCCCAATTAGTGACGCGATCTCGGTGGATGAGTCGTTGCGCTTGAAATATCGCTATCTGGATCTACGCCGGCCAAAGATGCGTGATAATATCGTACTGCGCCATCGCATTACCAAGTTTATGCGCGATTTCTTCGATGAGCGGGGCTTTCTGGAGATAGAGACGCCTATGCTCGTGAAAAGCACGCCAGAAGGTGCCCGCGATTACCTGGTGCCCAGTCGCCTCTATGCGGGCGAATTCTACGCTCTGCCGCAATCGCCTCAGCAGCTCAAGCAACTGTTGATGGTCGCTGGCCTGGATCGCTACTTCCAGATTGCCCGCTGTTTTCGCGATGAAGATCAGCGCTCGGACCGCCAGCCGGAGTTTACCCAGCTTGACGTGGAGATGGCCTTTGTCTCTGAAGAAGATGTAATGACGTTGATCGAGGAAATGCTGATCCAATTGATCGAGAAGTTGACCAGCAAACGGATCAAACAACGTCCTTTCCCGCGCTTGAGCTATAGAGAGGTGATGGATCGCTATGGGACGGATCATCCCGACCTGCGTTTCGACCTGCCCCTGGTGGAGATATCAGACCTTGCCTCTGCTGGCTCCTTTGGCGTTTTTAAAAACGCCCTGGCTGCTAATGGGATAGTCAAAGGCATCCGCGTGCCCGGAGCGGGTGGATATAGCCGTAAGGAGATCGAGGAGCTAACCGAGTTTGCTCGCACGCAGGGCGCGCAAGGACTGGTTTCCCTGTCTATTGGCGCTACAGGGGAAATCAAGTCCCCTCTTGTCAAGTTTATGTCCACCGGCGAAGTTCAGGCAATCGTCGCGCGCCTTCGGGGTCAGCCGGGTGATCTGCTGCTCTTTGTTGCCGATAGTGCCAGGGTGTGCAACGATGTGCTCTTCCGCCTGCGTGTCAAATTGGCCGAACGCCTCAAACTCATTGATCCTGATGAGATGGCTCTGTGCTGGATCGTCGATTTTCCGCTGCTGCACTACGACGAGGAACAGCAGCGCTATGATGCCGAACACAATCCATTCTCAGGGATGGATGAGGCTCATGTTGAACGTCTCGACAGCGATCCGCTCAATATCCGAGCCAAACAATACGATATCATCTGCAATGGCTACGAGATCGGCGGCGGTAGCGTGCGTATTAATGTTGCGGAGATCCAGCGCAAGGTCTTCTCGCTAATGAACCTGAGCGATGAGCAGATTCACGAGCAATTTGGTCACATGCTGGAAGCTTTTGAGTACGGGGCCCCCCCTCACGGAGGTATCGCCCTGGGTCTTGATCGCCTGGTTATGCTTTGCGCCGACGAAGAGAGCATTCGCGAGGTCATAGCTTTCCCCAAAACCCAGAGCGCCCTTGACCTGCTCATGAATGCCCCCTCACCAGTTGACGAGCAGCAATTGCGCGACCTCCATTTGCAGATCAGGCCGCGAGAGAAAAAGTAATCAGCGTTGACCTGGAAGGAGTGTCTCCTCGCCCACCGCATAAGCAGGGGGCGAGGAGATACATTTTTAGTAAAATTTCCAAAGTGCCTTATGAGAATAATTATTATATACTATAAATTTAGGATTCAATAAATCATCGATCAGCATATGCCTAGCCCCTAGATTTGGATGCTTTTGTATAATGAATATAGGTCCTCCCCAGAGACCCAATCGTTAGAAACTATACCGGATGGGAAGATGGTAAGGAGAAAGTAATGACATCAATGAACCAGATAAGTTCTGCACGAACGACCGCGACTTCTGCGAGTGCCAGCGCGGCAATCGCTGGGGTATTACAACACCGGCAGGGTCCTGCCGGTGGAGGGATTGGCGTTGTTCCCAAGTTTGTTCCCACGTTGACTGAAGACGAGGCTGTGAGCCAGGCTCGTCTGCTCAAGGCGCTGGCCGATCCCACACGCCTGCGTATTTTGAGTTTACTCAGTCGGTACGAGGGGGAAGTATGCGTCTTCGAGATTGTTGAGAGCTTCACTTTGGAGCAGCCTACTATTTCGCATCACCTGCGCATTTTGCGCGATGCTGGCCTGGTGGACTGCCGCAAAAAGGGCCTGTGGGCCTACTATTACGTGCGTCGGGAGGCCCTGACGCGCGCCCAGGAAGTGATCAACAGCCTTGCATAGGGAGGTCGCTGTTGGGTTTGTGTTGAGTTGCGGGTAATGTAGACGCATGCCACCCCGCAGGCGCTGAGTACACCATGTACAGGTGCTAAGACGTTTGCTCCAGGTAAAAGACTGGTTTACCACGAAGCATATCTCGCGGGTGGCGTGCTTTCATTTCGCTATATCTATCGATATTTTTAAAATCGATGCATTTATGAGGATGCCATGCAAAGAGTACACAAGGCTCTTTGCATGGCATCCTTGCTGTTGTTCTCTCGCGCCGGAGGGCGGGCGCGAATAGAACGCTGTATTTCACTTTATTTTTGATAGCTCCTTTAGATACTTATTACAGAGCAACCAAACAGTCCTATGAAGAAATGTAGATAGAACAAATTCAGGAAAGGAGGCATTGGCATGCAACACGCTGTCGCAATTGATGTCTGGCTGCTGGCGACCCTTTGCCTGGTATTTTTCGTTGGCGGTTTAATCGTAGGAAGGTGGCATTAAGATGCAAGCCGTGATTCTGATGGATTTCTGGCTGCTGGCCACGCTCTGCCTGGTGTTTTTCGCCTGCGGCCTGATCATGGGGAGGTGGCACTGATATGCAGTGCATGATTGCAATCGATGTCTGGCTGCTGGCGACCCTCTGTCTGGCCTTTCTCGCCTGCGGCCTCATCATAGGAAGGTGGTGCGATTTTCATGAACATCGTAAGTAGAAGATCTAGTATCCTGAGCTCTTCCTTTTTCCTCGTTTGTCGGTCTTTTAAGGAACTCTGCTCAACTTCCCTCGGAACGTTCCATATTTCGGATAGGAAACCATGTATAGTGGTCTAGATGTCTTGACATATAGCCCTGGGAAAAGGTACATTTAAAAGGAGGTAAATCCCACGGTGAAAAACAACGCATGTCGCGGTTGAGATAATTGGAGAGAAAGATTTCATCCGTGGTACGTGTGGGATTTCACCCTGACGATGTAGGCAAGGCAGGACGCGTGTCTTTGTCATTGCCGGGGTATTTCAAGGAGGAAAAGCAGCATGAAGCTTTCTCGAAGGATTCTGTCTTTCATCGCGGCGGGTGGACTCTTGCTCGCCAGCATGGTAGCGGCGGCCATAGCGCTGACAGGGCACGGAAACAGCGCACACGCCGCCTCATCGTTCCCCAGCGAATACTTTGCCCCCTACCAGGACGTAACGATTGGAGCCTCATTACAATCGGTTACACAAACGACTGGACAAAAGTATTACACTCTGGCATTCATTACGGGCAACGGCTGTAACGCGGAATGGGCTGGAACGATCCCACTGAACGAGACCAGCATCTACTTGCCACACCTGGATAGCGACATCAGCTATATTCGCAGCCAGGGCGGCGACGTCATCATCTCCTTCGGTGGCGCGGCAGGCCAGGAACTGGCGCAGACCTGTAGCACGGTCAGTTCTTTGGAGGCGCAGTACCAGGCAGTTATCAATCAGTACAGTGTAACGCATCTCGATTTCGATATCGAGGGCGGTGAGCAGGGTGATTCGACCACCTATACGCGGCGTAACCAGGCCCTGGCAGCTTTGCAAGCGGCCAATCCCGGCCTGACGATCTCTTTCACCCTGCCATCTGCTACCACCGGCCTGCTTAGCGATAGCCTGGGTTTGCTCAACAACGCGGTTGCAGAGGGCGTGAACTTTAGCATTGTCAATCTGATGACCATGGATTATGGTTCTCCCGATAGCCAGATGGGCCAGGAAGCGATCAATGCAGCCAACGGGCTTCATTCTGAGCTACAAAGCATTTTCCCCTCAAAAACGTCCAGTCAACTCTGGTCGATGGTTGGTATCACACCAATGATCGGGCAAAACGACACGCCAGGCGAAATCTTCAGTCTGAGCAATGCGCAGCAGGTGCTCTCGTTTGCCCAATCCAACAAGATTGGCGAACTCTCTTTCTGGGAGGTGCCGCGCGACAATGGAGGCTGCGCTGGTTCAACCACCGCTGAGGATTCGTGCAGCGGCATTTCGCAGAGCACCTATGAATTTACCGATATGTGGGAGCCATTTACCACTGGCAGCAGCGGCGGAGGCGGACCTACGCCAACGCCTACTCCAACGAAGACCAGTACGCCAACACCCACCCCGACCGGAACCAGCACACCTACGCCCACTCCCACGCCGTCTGGCAACAATCTGGTGACGAACCCGGGCTTTGAAACAGGGAATCTCTCCGGCTGGAGCTGCCAGAGTGGCGACACCGTCGTAACGTCACCGGTACATAGCGGCTCGCACGCTCTGCAGGTCACACCGAGTAATTCGACAACCGGCGAGTGTGATCAAACAATCACCGTGCAAGCCAATACAACCTACACCTTGAGTGCATACGTTGATGGTCCCTACGCCTACATCGGTGTACAGAATGGAGCCTTAAACTGGGTCAGTAGCAGCAGTTATACACAGTTGAGCGTGACATTCACTACAGCCTCATCGCAGACCAGCATCACCATCTACATCCACGGCTGGTATGCCCAGGGCAATGTCTACGCTGATGACTTCTCGCTGACCCAGAGTTAAGCAGACGGGCCCTGTCCTGGATGTGAGGCCCCCCTCGCACGCAGGGAAGCGTGGAACTCGAAAGCTACGCTTGGTTGTGTTTCAAAAGCAACCGGGCGTAGCTTTTGAAACGCTCAGGATCTCTGTAGGGTGTATCATTCTCCACCGTCTGCATGATATGCTGAGCCTGATTGTTTCGCCCAATTATGGAAGCTCTGTGCCCCTGACCGTTTGGAGGAGAGCAACCAATGTGCCCGAAAATTCGTTAGAATAGATGGCGAGATAGAACGGACAAAAAAGAGGTAGGGATCTTCGCTGGTGAGTGTGTGCCATGCCTTTCTGGATAAAGCCTGAAGAATTGCGACGATATTCCGATAAAGATAAGGGATGATACTACCGATGGAATGGCTCTTAACGCTTGGCTGTATAATCGCGTACATTGTCGGGCTAATCCTGCTTGTCAAGGTCACGCCCAGCTTGATCAGAAGAGCCTTTGATGATGCACTCTTTATTGGGGTCGCTGCCGTGGCAATTTTCGGCGCTATGCTCATCTTCGGGGCTATAGGCGTTATCTACACGGTCTTTAATGGCGAAGTTCCTGTGCGCGTTTTCGACGCGCTTTTGCTCATCATCCTGGGTATCGTGACCCTGCGCACCTCTCTTGCGACCTTTCGCCCACGCTACGATATCAATCTGGGCACTTATCGCGCTTCGCGTATCTTGACCGGGATCTTCTTCCTCGCACTCACTGCCGCGGCTGTGGGCGTGCTGGTCCTGCTCTTTACGGCGTAAGGCATGCTGGCCGAAATTTTAAGGAATGTCTGAAAGCCCTTAGCCCCTTCTTTTTCATGCGCAATTCTGTGGCCATGCTAACGTTCTTCATGATGTATGTCTGAAAAAAGGCCACGTAAAGGCTATTCACATGTGGTGATCTATGGTAAGATAGCCTCTCAAAGAAAGACGGGGTGCTTACCGTGACCGTAAGCGCGCCACTACTACTACCAGGAGGAACCTACATAATTATGCAGTGTTCGATTTGTCAATACGAACTACCATCGGGCGTCACTTTCTGTCCAAACTGCGGCACTCCCGTCCGAACTGGTTCATCGCCTAACCAGGGAATCCCACCGACTGTTGCGGCAACCCCACCTGGTCAGGGGATTCCACCAACCGTCGCGGCTGCGCCTCTTACCCCTCCACCCCCCCCCAGCTCTCCCTATGGAGTGTCAACAAGCTATGGAGAGAATCCGCCACCCCCTCCGCAGAGTTACGATCCGACCCCGCCTCCCTATGGGGCTTATAATGCCCCGCAGCAGGCTCCTTATGGTGCTTCATCGCCACAAGCGCCCTATGGCGCTCCGCCGCCCACTCCTTACGGCGCTCCGCCACCTCAGTATGTTCAGCCGCAGCAGCCAAAGAAGAGCAATGGCTGCGTAATCGCGGTGGTTATTGTTCTGGTAGTCTTTGTGCTCATAATTGGTAGTGTCGTTGCCCTGGTCGCTTATGGAATCAACAAGGGAAGCCAGGCCGTAGCCACTGCCAGCACGAATTTCCAATCAACGATCACCAGCGCGAACCAGACGGCTACCGTTGCGGAGAGCACAATCACGAGTCAGCTCACACCTGCAACCGGCACAGGCAGCGGGGTGCCCGATCCCAGCCAGATTGATCCAACTGCGCATGCGAATATTACCGGGGCTCAGACCTCAGCCGGCATGGATTCCAACTATAAGCCGACACACCCAACGACGAACTTTGCAACTGGAAGCGAGGTTGATATCACGTTCACCCTCGCGGGCAACGCTGGCTATGCCACGGCAAAGATCTATGCCGATGGGCAGCTTGTGGCTCAGCCCGATACACCGCTTACCATTAACTCTGGTGATACAACTGGCTACTTCTCCTATACTCCTGACACTCCCGGTCAGTACGTTGCCGGTCTCTACTGGTGTACCCAGTCCGATTGCAGCGATGCGGCCCTGGCCCAGATAGTCGATTTCACGGTCTCATAAGACCCAGGAGCATCTAACGCCTGCTTGCTGAGGCATCAGAAGGAAAGCGAGAACGCTGAAAGGGGGCTCTGGTGAGCAGGTAGAGATGACTGGAGGCACAAGAAACATAGCCTGTTCACTTGTGCCTCCAGTCATCTCTGCCTGCAAATAAAGTGCCACGAATACCTTGCTCAACTCTCTATGTCACCGGATGAGGCAAGGCACTCGCCGTTCAAAGGCAGAAGAATTGGTGTCTGCGCGGTTCAAAACTTTGGCTGGCTGTTGGCGGGTATGGTGAAAGGATGCTCCACTTTCCATTGCCCGTTCTCCTGCACCAGATCCACGGCGTCATTAAAAGTATGGCCTCTGTTGGAAACCAGGATGACTGTACCAGTGGCTACCGAGCCGCTTTGCTGGATGCTGTTGCCATCGACTGTGCAGCTCTTAAACCCTCCCGTGGCATCGATGATCAATTCTAGTTCGCGCTGCACAGTTTGCTCGCTTGCCTGAGCACGCAACGAGCTTGAATAGAGATTGTAGAGGTTCAGGCCGTTGCCTTTTGTCACCGCGTCACAGAACGATTGAAGCGTTTTCTGCGGCGTCGGTCGCAGGGCCAGAAAGTAGTATGCGCCCCCGCCTATAATCAGGAGAAGCAACACGATAATAATGGCGGCCCAGAGGCCCCCACGCCGTCTTTCGGGTGCGGGAGGCGCAGCAGAAGAGCCACCGGGCTGCGCCGGATAAACTGGTTGAGTTGGTGAATACGGATTGCTAGCTGGATAGTTATTCATGACAAAACAAAGCTCCTTTGAGTTTCTCCTTCTCTCCTTCTTTCCACGCTAAAAGGCCCCTTTGAGTTTCTCCTGTAGCCTTTTTTCCCAATTACATTAGCAACTCTATCAGAGAACCACGCGTACAGCAAGTCAGATTTACGTATGGCCTCTGTGAAAGTGTAGCAAGGTAAGAAATCAGAGGCCCAGGCCCTACTCTTGCATGATATAATTTAAACTACTAATTCAGCATCTTGCCAAGTGTTCAATGGTGAATTTGTCTCGAAGAGCAAGGAGCAATTGCAATGACCACAGCAGAGAACGCCGCCAATCCGCCTCACTATCTTGATCTCTACGCCATGACGCGCCCGGACGCGCTTGCGCTGATCCAGGGCGAACGCACACTGACCTATGCCCAGTTCAACGCGCGCGCCCGCCGCGTAGCCAACGCCCTCATTGCATCAGGCACGCGGCCCAACGACCGAATAGCGGTCATGGCGCATAACTGTATTGAGTTGTTGGAGATCACGGCGGGCCTGGCCAAACTCGGCGCGCTGCCAGTGCTGCTTAACTACCGCTTGCGCGAACACGAGGTTGCCTACATCCTCAACGACTGCGGAGCAAGCGTGGCAATCGCGGGGCCGGACCTCGTGGAGGTCGTCGAGAAAGCGCGCGGGGAGGTGAACGGGCAGGTCACCTATGTTGCCATCGGGAGCGAGCGCCCGGCTGGCTGGCTGGACTATGAAGAGCTGCTGGCCGGGGCAAGCGAAGAGCTGCCGACGACCGAAGGAGGTCTTGGTTCCTCGATCAGTTACACGTCGGGTACGACGGGCAAACCAAAGGGAGCCTATCGCCCGCGCGCTTTAGAGCCGAGTGAGGTCCTGCCTGTCATCCAGGAATTTGGCCTGCTTCAGCAAGACGTCCATCTGCTGGCCGGTCCCTACTACCACAGTGCGCCCAATGCTTTCGTAGGTCTGCATCTCCTGCTTGGGTCAACAATTGTCATTATGCCAAAGTACGAGGCGCTCGAAGCACTGAGGCTGATTGATAGCCACAAAGTCACTACAACCTTCATGGCCCCGACGCTTCTGCAGCGCCTGGTCGATGTGCCAGAGGAAGAGTTCGCACGCTACGATACCAGTTCACTGCGCGCTATCATCCTGGGAGGCGCGCCCTGTCCATACGTGTTGAAAGAGCGAGCCATCAAGCGCTTCGGCGAAGTCCTGTGGGAGTTCTATGGGGCAACTGAGACCGCTTTTGTCACGATCCTGCGCCCGGAGGATCAACTGCGCAAGCACGGCTCGTGCGGCAAAGTTGGCCCCGGTCAGGAGATCCGCTTGCTTGATGAGAACGGTGCCGAGGTACCCGACGGCACGCCCGGCGAAATGTGGTCGCGCGTCGCCTACCTGGCTCAATACTACAATAAGCCGGAGGCGACGGCCAGAAGCATGAAGGATGGCTTTTTCAGCGTGGGCGATATCGCCTATCGCGACTCCGAAGGCTATTACTATATCTGCGACCGCAAGATCGATATGATTATTTCAGGCGGGGTCAATATTTATCCTGCGGAGATTGAGGCTGTGCTGACCGCACACCCGGCGGTCGCGGACGTAGCTGTGATCGGTGTGCCCGATAGCCATTGGGGCGAAGCTGTGAAAGCCGTGGTCCAGTTGCGTCCGGGTTTTACCGCCAGCGCAGATGAGTTGATCGCTTTCTGCGGTGCGCAACTGGCCGATTACAAGAGGCCGCGTTCGGTCGACTTCGTGGCCGAACTGCCGCGCAATCCAGCGGGCAAGCTGCTCAAAGCTCAAATCCGCGCTCCCTATTGGGCTGACGCAGGAAGGAAGATTTAAGTCGCTTATGGGATGGGAGCCTTCTTTGCTCATTCCATGACCAGAAGAAAGGATGTTTGTATGGCGGTTGCCCAGAATCTGTGCCCAAATTGTCATCAGACTGTACCGCCGGGTGTCCATGCCTGCCCGCACTGCGGCGTTTATTTGCAGCTACCGATTCACGTCCTATCGGGCGAGCAGTCACCAGTTCGGCACGAACAAGCAGGCGAAGTAACACTTGGCGTACACTCTCCCCGGCAGGCCCCGGTCTCATCACCCCTGTCAACAGGCACACTGACACCCTCGCTGCCCGATGCACTGAAGCAGCTTGACACAACGGCCGGCAACAACATCACGATTTCTGGCGTCTTGATCGCTTTTTATTCAGGCGCGATCTTTGCGGGCAAGGTCGTGGCCAGCGAGGTTTTCTACGCTATTGTTTATGCTCTGCCAATCGCCCTGCTGCTTCTCACCATTATTCTTTCTGTGCAGGTCTTCTATCCTCGTGGCTATCTCACCACTGATTACCCGACACTGCTCAAAATAAAGGGCAGCCGCTTGAATTATAGTTCGCTCCTGCTGGAGATCTCGGTTGCAGCAATGGCCCTCTCGGTTTTTGTATATCTGCTGCGCTAAGCTTGAGAATGCTCAACTCGGTGGTCAGGGACGCAGATGTTCCCGCACACTTTGCACAAACAACTCCTCCTGCTGTGAGCACGCAGAGAACGGGAGGCACTCGTATTATTGCTGCCGCTGGTATCCCATTTCATAGCTCACCTGCGATTGCTCCTCCCAGGATGGCTCCTTCGGCAGGGCCAGGTTCACCTGCGCGCCACTCTTTTGCTGTTCCAGTTTCAGGCGCAAGCGCAATTCCTCGTTGCGCAGCTCTTGCATTCTCTGTCTGGATTTACTACTGACTTTATAGGCTTCCAACGCAATACCAAGCACTATACTAACAATCGTGATAATGAAGAGCAGCAATACAACTGTTACCCAGAAGTTCGCGGCCATCGTCTGCATAAAACCCATGTATGTTCCCTTTCTACTCGAACGGGCAGCCATTCTGCCAGGGATATCTCTTGAGGTTCTGCTTCTATTACGGACAGATGGTGATGAAGTTGCGCCTTGTGATCAGCTCACCGCGCTGGTGGAGAAGCTTGAGACCGCCCAGAGAAGTAGGGACAGGGCCTTCGTTCACCATCGCTCAGCCTATGCTATAAGATACAATAGTAAGAAGAGGCGCTTACTGATTTTACCCGGCGCCATAAAAAAGGAGACCCGATTGACAAAGGTAAAACAGATCCGTCCCAATTTCTGGCAGATCTCGCTGCCATTCCAGGGCGAAGAGGAAATAATAGGCTCGTATCTACTGGCAGGCAATGGAGAGCTGGCGCTCATTGATCCTGGTCCCGGCAGCACTCTGGAAGCGCTGTTTGGAGGCTTACGCGAGGCGGGCTTTGATCCGCGGGATCTGACACATATCCTGGCCACGCATATTCACCTGGATCACGCGGGGGGTGCCGGGTCGCTGGCCCGGAGGCTTCCCAGAGCGCAAGTCTATGTACATAAACTGGGTGCGCCTCACCTGCTGGATCCCAGTAAATTAGTCGCCAGTGCGCGGAGAATCTACGGCGAGCGTATGCAGCAGCTCTGGGGAGACATTGAACCTGTGCCCGATGAACAGCTTACGGTATTAGAGGGCAACGAGATTATCAATATAGCCGGGCGTCGGCTGGAGGTTCACTACACCCCAGGACATGCTGTGCATCATGTGATCTTCTTCGACGCGCATTCTGGTGAACTTTTCGCTGGAGATGTCGCGGGAGTGCGCCTGCAAAATATTGGCTTTGTACGCCCGCCCACGCCTCCCCCGGACCTCGACCTGGAAAGCTGGTCAGCTAGCCTTGACCTGCTCAAACGCCTGCGCCCAGATGTGCTCTATATCGGTCACTATGGCGCGGTAACTGACATTGTGTCGCATATTGCCAGCTTGCGTGAACGGCTCTATGACTGGGGCAACTTTGTGTTGCACGCGATGCGCGAAGGCAAATCCGAAGAGGAGATCACAGCCTTGTTGATCAAACAGGCCAACCCCGATCTGGAACGCGTTTCGCACACTTTCCAGGACGTAGTGCGCTACGATATCGCGGCAAATTATCCTATGACCGTGCAGGGGTATATGCGCTACTGGAAATTGAAGTCGCAAAAGCGTTGAATTTCTGGGGGTGAAATTTCAAATTGCGTCCGTTGAGGATAGCCCTCACTCGGCCATACTTTGACTTTCACTCCCAGCACCATCAGCACGGCACGCTTATCGTCTTTCGTGATCTCGTAGTCGGGATCATGAAGGTAGTCCTGCTGGCATACAGCCCACGCCTCGAACTTGTCCAGGGCAGCAAGTAGTTTCTGGTTGCGCTCTGTGCTGTTTGATAGCCGTGCCAACAGTGCCTCCGTCTCACGCATGTCATGCTCCAGCTTTGCCAACCGCTCACGGTAGAGCTGACGGGTTGTTTCGTCCCTGACGTCTTCCGCAACAGCCAGCAGGTTAGCGATTTTATCCTTTATCTCGGCACGCTGCAGCTCCAACACAAGGCTCCTGTTTCCAGTATCTGCCTGCTCACGCATGCCGTTGATATTCTCTCGGATAAGTGTTGGTGTCTCCAGATACGGCAATACAAACTCCCACACGGCAGCGTCGAGATTGGCGACACTGATGCTCACGCTATGGTGGTGGATCAGGTCCGAGTTTTCTCCCCAGTTCTGCTTGCACTGGTAGTCAACCGCATCGTAGCCACGTCTTGTATAGCGGTTCGAGTGCATCTTTCTGGCGCAGATACCACAAAAGACCAGTCCGCGCAGCAGCGTATCGTTTGGTCGGCGGTTGTTTCGTGGTGACATGTCTTTATTCCTTTGCAGTTGCATCTGGATTTCCTCAAACTCTTCTGGTGTTATAAGGCAGGGAAAAATACCTTCCGGCAACGGTATCTGTTCCTCTGGCGTTGTCTTACGAAACGAAGGCTTGCCATTTTTACTCTCCTGCCTGGCTTTTCGGTAGTTGGTAGCATACGGGTAGCCGCGATAATTCCCATTGGTTAAATGCTGGAGCACCACACCACGGTTCCAGTCTTTGTTACCCTGCTGCGTGGGAATGCCCATCTCGGTCAGCCGCATGGCGATCTGCCGAGCGCTTACTCCTTTCAGGCACTGCTCCTTTTCAAACATGAGCACGTCAACCTCTGTCCACTCTTTGCCATCGATCACCGCTATAACATCGGTATTGGGCACATAGTAGGCTTTGATGTATTGTTTGGTATCAACCCACTTCAGCCCGTAGGTTCTGCGTCCCTGGCCAGTCAGCGCCATCGTAGCACGGTGGCGTTTGCCACGGCTGGTGCGGATACGTGTCTTCTCGGCTTCGACTTCACCGAGGAAGCCCTGCACGGCATGCAGCAACCTGCCTTCTGCCGTATCTTCAAACTTTTCAGTGATGGAGATAACTTCAACATTGAACCGTTTGAAGTACTGGATAACCGCTGCCTGCTCATTGGCTTTACGGGCGATACGGAAAAACTCAGTGCAAAGCAGAATGTCAAAGCGCCGATTCTCGGCATCGTCACAGGCTTTCATCAGCCCTTCGCGTTCCCAATAGTCGTACTTTAACGCTGACATGGCGTCTTCATACATGAGGTAAGGCGGGATATCCACGCCATACACTGCTTTAGCGTAAGCGCGTAAGGCTTCTTTCTGAGCATTCAGAACTTCAGTATCTTTTTTACTGGGGTCACTGTTTCTGACATATCCGGCAACGACTAACGTATGCTCCATGTGGTAAAACTCCTTTGAGCGGGCATACATCGATGAAGCAACTTGAGTATCGAGCATGGGCAATAGTCCAGTCCTTCGCAAATGTTTTGTTTCATCGAAGCATACCCGTAGAGTGCTTTTAATTCAAGCAAAAACAGCTTGAAATGGACTATATATAACGAAGTGCATAAACAACAGCACAAGCATCGGTGCAACCTACGGCACAAATCTGATCTTCTTGCCGTTGGCCTTAGCCGACAGCCAGACAGCGCCCGCAAAGGCGGCAATGACCAACAATACGCCAGCAGCACCAGAAACTCCTTAGCCACCGTCAGCCAGACGATAATGCCGTTAATACCCAGCGTCACGCCGTTGATGACGAGCATCAGCTTTAGTACTTTCATGGCGCAGCCTCGCTGAAGTTAGACCCAGTGTTATACAGCGCCGTCTGGAAGCCACTCCCTTGAACGTCAATCACCAAGTCCATGCGTCCCGTATGCACGTCTTTGGCTACGCTCAGCAGCACCACCGGCTTATCCACGCTGGAGAGCATGCCGCTCAGCGTATAGATGTGGTAGTTGTTGGGGTTGGCTACGACAGCTCGATAACCACGATCTCGCCATTGGTATACTCCGCAATAAAGTGGCTCATACCGCCATGCCCGACATCCGCATCAAGCTGGGTGATGTGCGCGCTGCCGTAGTTCCATTGGTTCTGGAGTCCTGTCCACCACGGTGTCACCACTTGCTGCCAGAAGAGCATCGTGCCGAACACGACCAAGACGCCAGCCGCCATCAGGAAGAATGGTTTGCTGGAGACTCTGCGGCGTTTGACTGGCTCAGTAGTGCAATCTTCATAGGCAGGACTCAGGTTAACTTGCCTGGCACGGCTGGTACGCAGTTGGACGACTTTGGGTGTGCCATCCGCCAGCATATCGGGCGGTTCAGGCGGTTTGTAGGCGGTTCGCTGCATTAGATTGCATCTCCTTTCGTGAAGGCTGACAACGGACGCTGGCTATCCACTAAGGGAGTTGGACTGTGGCGGTGAAAACGGCAGGCTCGCAGTGGTGCGCCTGGCGGAATGTCCTCCGGCGCACAGTAGAGGCAGTAGCCTACCATACCGCAATGAGCGCATACGGACTTACCGACCAACAGGGTATTGAGCCATGTGTGGTGGCCAGTCGCGCAGTCACTCAGGTCGCTCAGCGGATAGATAAACAGCCTGCCCATTAGTCGGCGTTCCCCTCGTCAAACGTGGCGGCTGCCGCCACGACTAGCTCATTCGTGAATAGTCCTGCCAGCAACTCGACAACTCGCAGCTTATGAGCCTGGCACCAGCAGCCAGGTCGATCACACAGCGGCTGCGTGATCGAATGAATAAAGTAGATCGGGACAATGTCCTGGGGATGCGCGGTATCTGAGGTATACCGCAAGCAACAAGCGTCCATAAGCTTACCTCCTTGACGCTCTGGTGGCCCATGTGCGGTAATGCAGCGTGAGCCGTGACTACGGTTCAAGTAAGAAGGGCAACGTGCGGGTCTCACATCGGCGTTGCCCTCTTTTCCATTCCAAGTGGATTTAGTCGGAGCATACCATATTTTTAGCTATTTTTCAATTCTATGCTGTTAATTCCATTGTGCTCAACACATTGCTGAAGTAGTGTTTGAACTCCTGTCTGATTGACATACTCTGGTAAGATAAGCATAAAATAGAGGAGGGGAGCCGATGCAAGACGAGATACTGACCGTTCAGGAAGTCGCCCAGTTATTTAAGGTCAGTGAGCGCACGGTGCGTAACTGGGTTGAACGAGATAATTTGCCAGCAATCCCTATTGGTAAGCGGGGGTATAGAATAGCTAAAAGAGACCTCGACGCATGGGTTGAGGAGCGTAAGCGATCCCGAAAGCCGATTGAAGACGAAGGATAACTTGTTATACTACCTATAGCACTGCGCTTGGCCTCGCGCAGATTTAAGGAGTTCTCGATGCTCGACTTATCACCTGACCTTAAGCGGGAGTTTGACGCCATTGCTGAACAGCATGAAATGACATACGCACTGAAAGAGTTTGAAGAATACGAGATAGGGGTCAACTGGGCTGCGGCGACAGTGCAACGGCTCAAGATGCTATATGCAGACAGTCCGGTTGTCTACGGTGCCTTTGTCGCAAGTTGCCAGAATGCCAACCATCCGCCCCAAGATGACAGGATCGGCAGGCTGGACTATGAGCAAGCCCTATTTATTGCCAACGTCACAAAGGGATTAAGCGGCAGTGAGTTTGTCGCGATGTCCCTGCCCGAATTGCTGATAAAAGCGTTAGATATTTGTTTTGATTAGAAGAATGCTTGGCTTGCTCACGCCCAGGGTTAAAGCGATACAGTGAAAATGCCCCATCCGAAGATAGGGCAAAGCACTGAGGCAGCGGGGCTGTACAGTACTTACTAGCGCTATTTAGCGCAACGATCTCTCGATTTCAGTTTGCACCAGTTCCAATGCACGACCGGATAAATCCGCAGCAGGCAACTTGTCAGCCCAGCCTGCCATGTACTTGGTGTAGGCATCCAATGCGCCTTCGTAGGCGGCAAATGCCTTAGCCACCGGCTGATACAGCTTTTCGAGGCTTGGCAATTCCTTGTCGATCAAAGCTGCGACACCTTTCGCTTGGGCGCCGAGTTCTTTGTATAGCTCAACGACTGTCGCAGGGTTTTCGCCGGTTTTCTTGGAAGACTGGCGCAACTGCGTGGCTTTGGCGTCGAAGTCTGAGGACAGCAGCCCAACCTGTTCGCGGATGGCGCTATTCTGACGTTCGAGGGCTTTACGCGCTAAGAGGTACGGCTTATAGGCTTCGCGGATCGCTTGCAGGAGTGGGGTGCGGCCAGCCCGCATGTCGCTACGGAGCTTTTTGACTTCGGGAGAGTCGTCTTGTTGTGGCAAGGTGCCACCTCCTTTTCAAGAAGGAGCACGGCGGTTAGCTGAAGGACTCCGGGCACAGGCAGGGCATAACGACGAGTGTCGCTAGACGAGTCATCTCTCAGATAACTCATATTTTAGGACTTAGAGCAATTTGTTATATTGATAGCCAATTTTTGGTGACAAGGATAACTTTGGCCTCTTATAGAGTCGCTGGATTAAGGGCGCGGGTAAACATACGCTAAGGGAATCGATCAGCTTGCACTCCACACCTGTACGGTCCCATCATCGCTTGTAGAGGCGATACGCTTGCCATTGGGCGACCATCCTATAGCATCTACACCCTCAGAACTCCCATGGTAGATATACACATTACCACCATTAGCAGCATCGTATACTTGCACTGTCCCATCTTGGCCTCCAGAGGCGATACGCTTGCTATCGGGCGACCAGGCTACTGACAACACAGTGCCAGAATGTCCACGGTAGGTATAAAGAGTAGTTCCCACTGGTTGCGATGGTCTCGGTGTCGGATCAGGAGGCAGAGTCACAGCAGATCTGGCTAATTGAGGCGTGACAGTTCTGCTCTGAATATGAGAAGATACAAACCAACCAACGCTGCTGCCAACTACCACTAGGGCCTGTTTGCAAATCTGTCCTAAACTGGAAGGATGAGAAGAGGAGAACTAACGGACGAGCAAGGGGAGAGGCTGGCCCCGTTGCTGCCGCCGCAGAAGCCAAACGTCGGTCGTCCAGCCCAAGATCATCGTCTGA
>DATGKW010000038.1:0-8899 GCA_035294465.1 Ktedonobacteraceae bacterium
AGTGAGTAGATACGTATGGTATCCTCCCGCTGGTGCATCTCTTTGAGCAAGCGTCCCTCTAATAGGATGCGTTGCTTGCGATTCAGAAAACATTCAAACACGCTGTATTGAACCCAGGTGCCAAAGCCAGTGAGGACACTGTGGACGCGCGTCCGCCTCCGGTCGTTCGGAATATCGTAGCTGATGACGTAGAGCGTGGATTCTTCGCTTAATCGGTGATCGGACACGGTTATCGCACCTCGAATGGGGGGTAAGCAGGAATCTCACCGGTGAGCCATTTGGCCAGCAGCCTCGCTTGCAGCTCGATACAGCGACGGTAGGTGGTGCGGTACCCGAAAACGGGGTGCTGAATTTCCTCCTGGAGCCGTTTCTCGAATTTGGCATAGAAGGTTTTACGCGCGTCTGGTTTGAGATGCACTACACCCAGCTCGTGCTGGAAATCGCCGGCCGTCAGAATGTGGTGGTTGAGCACGTTGAGCACCACCGAGTCGGCCACAAGCGGACGAAATTCTTCCATCAGGTCTAAGGCTAGAGCTGGACGACCGTGACGCGGCTGGTGCAGGAAGCCAAGATACGGATCGAACCCGACTACCTGGATAGCTGCTGCTACCTGGTGGAGCAGCAGTGTGTAGCCCAGGCTTAGTAAAGCATTGACCGGGTCGGTAGGCGGCCTCCTGCGCCGGCGAGTGAACGCGAAGGGGTCGCGCAATAATTTGGGGAAGACGCCGAAGTAGGACGCGGACCCATTGCCCTCGATGCCTAGTAGTGAGCCAATGGTGGGCGCCTGGGCAACCTGGCGACCCATCTGCAGGATAGCGATAGCTGCCTCGTTGAGTTCGCTATCCTGCAAGGAACGGTTCGCGCGCAAAAGCATTGTGCGCATGTTTGCCAGTTTGCCACGTACGCATGCCTGGGCTATCTTGAGCGCTCGCGCCTGGTCCACGTGCGCCCGGTATTGTTCGCGCCGCACCAGGGCATTCTTCGCGGCAGGAGGAGATAAGCGCCCGCGAAAGTGCCCGTAAAGCGAGAGAAAACAGATCTCGATACCCTGGTCCAGAAGCGTGTGGATCGCCGGTGCGGTCAGGGTGACATCCCCTGAGACCACAACCTGGCTCACTTTGATCAACGGCACTTCTACCTTGCGTTTATCAGGGTACTGGACAATCAGGTAGCCATCTCGCTTTTTGACGATTGATTGCTGTTCATTGAGATACAGCGTTGCCATGTCTTTTCTCCCTGACGACGTTGCTCATTGCATTTGCATTAGTAACACTTCCCTCGGTAAACAAAGCGGCTCCAGGCTGCAATCTTTGCATTTTGGATGCAGCGTGGGCAGCGCCGAACGCCTGGTAGTCCTGCCGATCAGCGGTAGGGGCAGTTCGCCTTGCTCCAGCAGTGCGAAGGCCAGACGAATCGTCTCTTCGGTCCGCTGACGCAGCGCCTCTGAAAAAACGACCTCCTCTCGCCGGGCTGAACTAAAATAGAAGAGGTAGCCGCGTGAGATGGCGCTTCCCGACATTTCCTCCAGGCAGAGCGCCTGGGCGCAGAGCTGCACGTGATCGTTCAGCCATTCTCCCATTGTCCCCTTTTTGTATTCAATCGGCGTCAGCTGGCCAGCTTGCTCTTCGACCACGTCGGCAAAGCCACTGAGACGCAGGCGTTTTGACCAGATCCAGACGCGCCGCATGGTGATGAGACCGTGCTCGCTCGTCGTCTGGCCGCTATCGCTCCTCTCGTGGCGCAGCGTCCCTTCAAGCGTGTGATGGTTGTCGATAAACTCGTTGAGCGCGCATTCATAGTAAAAGCGCCGCGGGCAATATTCCAGGGCGTTCAGATACGAAAGCGAAAGCAGTTCTTCTGCTTCATTTTCGTCCTCTGGTGCGTTCATAGCCTCTTCGGTCATATGCCGTCTCTCCTTAAATCAAACGCGATTGCCCCATGCCCATCGCGGTTTTGTAGCCAGCACCGGTATAAAAAGCCAGCCAGCAGAGCAGCGTACACTGCTGTCTCACTGTGAGCTGGTTCGGCGAGAGAGGCTGCTCGTCAGGGCCGCGCAGGCTGTATGAGCAGGTACCGAGAAACCCATGCTGGGGATGGTGGTTGAACTGGACCCGGTGTGTTTGCAGAGCGTGATCTGCAATAACGATCCCTTCTTCCTCGATGTAGCGTTCGATCTCTGCACGCTGGACCACGCTGGCGAGTTCAGGCGGGGCCAGTTCCTGCCAGCGCTTCGCCAGCCAGGGGAAGAGATAGTGTGGCAGCGGCAAAAGCGCAAAATGCTTCCCGTAGACGCTGCTGGCATTCCCGCGATGGAACGTGGTGAGCGTGGCAAATTCGAGCTGGAGTGTTTCCTCTGGCTTGAGACGCAATGCTCTGGCCTTTTCGACCAGCCTGGCAAAGGAAGTATAACCAGTCCAGCCTGAATCGTCCTCCGGGGAAGAGATTACCTCTTCCAGCAGGAAGAATTGCTTGCCCAGGCGCAGAAATGGCCGATTTCTGGCTCCTCCTTCTTGTGTGTGGTAGCGCATCAGCGAGCTATAGAACAGCGGGAATAATTCGCCCAGCAGCAGCGTCAGACGGATGGTGTAGACCTTTTCAGGGTCGAGTGGCAGATGGATATTCCCGCGCTCTGCCTCCCTGATCTTGTGCGGCGGGTATGGAAAGGTCAGGCTGGAGCACGTAAAGAGCCGCCGATGATTGCCATCATGCAGCATTGCTGCAATGTCAGGAGCGTCGTTGCCGATCCAATCCAGCCAGGCGGCGTGAGTGAGTTCGCCCGAAAACGGCATCAGCGTGCCCCGCTCCAACGGGCGCAGCTTGATCAGCAGAGCATAGAGCCGCTCTGGTGTTTGCACATCCATCGTCCTGCTTTTCTCCTTTCTTCAGAGAACCCGGTGCCTGTTTGCCCGCGCAGCGGCAGCGTTGGAAGCTGCCGCTGCGCATGAAAAAGAACTACGCGTGCTCAGTTTTTTCGGCCTATCTATAGACCTCCTGGTCGATAGCTCATACCCACAGGGAGCCGGATCACCTGATCGTTCCCAGCCAGGCTCAATTCGTAATAGCTGCCGGTGGCATACATATTCGTGATCAGACTGGCGGGAGCCATCGCTACAATATTGCAGTTCTCCGGCTGGGAGGCCAGATCAAGCGGGTTCAACGCTCCGCTGGCCTGGTAGTCTCCCTGCTTTATCTGCGCTGTTCCGTGAGCCACAATCTCGATTCGGGCCTTTGCCATCCACTTGCCCAGGCGAATCCAGCGCGGTAGCTTGATTTCACGCTCGCTCAGCGCAAAAAATTCAAAGCAGCTTTCGGGAGCAAGTTCCTTCGAGCGCCCGAACACCACCTGGTTTGAGCTAATCTGAGGTGTGAAAGTATAGTAGCTGACACTGGCCATCTTGAAAGTATGAAACGCGAACGTATAGCGCAAGGGATAGGCTGGCGTCAGATAAATTCCCTGCTCGTTCAGGAGGTGCAAATCCTCCGCGTAGCGCGGTACCTGAGCCAGGTTCGCATAGGGAGACCGCGCCAGACCCAGCGCGTAGGTCAGCCCGTAGTTGTGGAGATACCGTTCCGTTTCGTACAATCGCCCCATCTCGCGCGAAGCGTAGAAAAGGAAATCGTGTAACTCCAACCGGCAAACAGTGATGAGCATACGCTACTCCTATTTCTTCGCTTTTGCCTCTTTCGCCCCGACTCCATACACCTGGGCATAGCGATTGGTTTCTGCATTAGCCTGCATCAGCACCTCCTTGAGCTGTGTTTCATCGCTGGTTATCTTCCGCACCTCTTCTAGCAGCGCCTGGAGCTTTTCTCCGTCATATATCTGTGCCACAACCCCATCTTCCTTGACCAATCCAGGCACGACCTCGCTAGCTGTTTGCAGCACATCCGCCTGCGGAAGTGGTGTTTTTTTGCGCTGTTCCGGTGCGAGAGCGTCGTAGATTGCCTGGGTAAGTTGCAGGTTGGAAAAGATCTCGCCATCGGCAAAGATGACTCCCGTAATATGGTTTTCCACCGTGCCAGTTCTGGTGTTTTGCGCTCCATAGCGTTTCGTGCGCGTGATATTGTTCAGGATGTAGATAAACTCGGCTTCTGTGGGGTCTTTAATCGTCACCACTGAGGGAAAGTAGACCTGGGGCACGACATAATCCTGCTCGCCCAGGGCATTTCTCATCTGCCCTCCTTCGCTCATCGTGCCATTCTCCGAGGGAGCGTTGAAGGTGAATTGCATATGAGACGTATCGTAGCCGGTAATGGAGAAGGCCGAATCGGTCACTACTTTGGAACGCTCGGATCCCGCGTCGCCGATGGCAAACCCGTAATAAATGCAGTCCGGGCAGCGTTTGCAAAACTCGGCGGAATTGTATTTGCAATTCTCGACCAGGCCGTAGCGCCGGAGTAGCTCTCGCCCGGTCAGGCGTTCCGGCGTGGATTGCTTGCGCTTGAACAGAACGATGCGGGTGGCTGCCGTCTGCTCTTTGCGGCCCAGGCTGACGCGGCTGCTATTCAACTCGCCGTCTGTCTGGAACAGCGCGAACGAGTTGGTTTCGCGCACCAGAACGATATGAGCATATTTGCCCATGGGATATTTGGGAATATCCTGCTGGAATACGTCAAGCGTGTCGAGTGTCTTGAGAAACATGATGATTATCTCCTTCGTGTAATTGGCGGTGTCTCGCCTGAAAATTCATAGATAGATGCCAGGTTTGCCAGAGCTTACATAGCCGGGGAAGCTTCAACTTCTTCCTCGTGCTCTTCAAAGTCCTTGTGACTGCGCTTATGGACGTAATAGGCCTCGCAGCCATCTTTGAAGCGATTGATGCGATTGCGAAGCAGGCCGCGCTCACCCTGGCAGTAGTCAACAAAAACCTGGTCATAGAACGTTTTGACAAACGCCCTGATTGCCTCGGCTTGCCTGGTCTCGATGTCTTTCCCATAAAAGACTGCCCAGCCCGTGGCCTGGCGGTTCCGTACACGGTCCAGCCAGCTCTTGATTTCGCCCTCGATTTGCCAGAGCAAATCTTCTTTATCGATATTCAGCGGGCTGCTAATAATCGCTTTTGCTGCAATATCCACAGGCTTGAGGATTGAATGCGGCTGATAGCCGCCGCGATAAAAGACGGTGTAGGCATCTACACATGCTTTGATCCTGCTCAAATCTGCCTCCAGTATGTCTTCGTAGATGTGAATATAATGCTCAACCGAGCCGGGATACATGGATTCGCCTCGCTCCTGCTTGCGCAGATACGAGAAGAGAAACAGCGGATCGGTCTCCAGGTCGCGCGCAATGGCGCTCAAGTGTTTCCATTCTGGTCTACCCTGTTTTGCATATGTGTCCAGGTTGACGGTGTAAATGCTGGTCAACAGGCGCAGTTTGCGCTGAAGGTCGTTGACACGCACGTGTTCGCCTTTGAACAGGCGGTGCAGGTAGGGATGCGGCGCGTCAAAGACCACTGTTTCGCGGAACTCCTGGCCCGATGAAAACAAGGGCAGCAGCATCTCTGAAACCACGACTTTGACATTGGCTACCAGCGGCAGCGCCAGAGCCAGAAAGGCTGGCATAGCCCAGGTAGAGGTGTCATCGTCGTCCTTGCCTGCCTTCATCCCAAAGAAGCACATGCCAGGATACGCGTCTGGCTTGAACTTGATGTAGCTGCGCTCCACAAGAGCTTCTTTGTTTTCTCTATCTAATTCATCACCTTCTTCCTCTTCTGCTGCTTCATCATCGTCATAAATATACGGCTGCAACGTGTTTTCTCGCCTGGTAGGGGCGGCGAAAACGTCGAGATGAAGCAGGGTGTCAACGGTAATATCTTTGCGATCCAGATCGCGCCGAATCGTGAAGAAGTTCACGTCCTGTAACTGGTCGAGAATGCCCTGAACCAGCGCACCGGTTTCGGCGGTAAAGAAGAAGTTCGGATAGACAGCCAGGTACTTCGTCTTGAGCGCCTCGAACTTGCCTCCGGTCAAGCGCAATTGCCCTTTCAACGTGATCTGGCGCAACATCAGTTCGAGCGAGCAGATCGCACAAACGCCGCCTGCGTTCTTGCCAGCATAGAGGGAGAGCTTATTTTTATAAACCCAGGGCTGGAAGAGCACCGTGCTATCTGCTTGCTCTTCGGTGGGGTAAGCGCTATTGCACAGTGTGCAAATGAGCGAAGCTTTGCGCCCTTTTCCTTTTGCCCCGGCGTAGCGTTCCAGTTCGGCCTGGAAATCTGGCAGGCGGCCTTGAGGACGCAGGGCAAGAGGTAACTCGACAACGCTATCCAGATAGCGCATGAGATGGCCCAGATACTTTTGCTCTCCCTGGAGCTGGGCGCGCAGTTCCTCGCCGGCCATGTCGAGGATCAGCCGCAGCGTTGATTGGAAGGTCGCGAGCAAGTTTCCCTCGCCATCGTACTCGGTAATGCCGGGATGAGCTTGCAGGTAGCAACCGCCAAGCCAGAACCAGCGATATTCCACACCTCCTTTGTTTGGAATGGTCAGGGATTGCTCCCAATACGGCGTAAGTCCCAGATGTTTTATCACAGCCTCTTCAACGCGTGTACGCAGGGCCTCGTGCTGTTTGCCCAGTAGACCCAGCACAGTGACAAATACCACTGAAAGGAAGCGGCTCAGCATCCCGATTCGCCTGTCTCCTGAAGGGAAGTCGAGAACCAGGTCTGCTGGAATTTCTCCACTGGCCTGCATCTGGCGCAGCCTGGCAAAGGGGATGCTGGTGACGTCGTTTTTTGTCCCCTTGATTGTGAATCCGGCGAGCAGATCGCAGTACTCTTCGAGGCTGAGAAACTCGAAGTAGTATGCCGGGTGTTTTGCTATGCCCTGAATGCTGAATTTGAAACCCGGCGCGCCGCTTTTGATCACCGAGGCGCACGTCTCTTTCAAGGCTTTCTGCACTGTTTCCACGATCTGTTCGGTTGAGATCGTGAACTGGCATGTTTTGCGCTTGATATAGACCACGCCATCGGAGAAAAAGAGGTAGGGCCAGACTTCGCCCTCGCGACCTGCCTTAAACAATTCCACCAGACCATTATTGATGACGTTGGTGAGCAGGCCGCGTACTTCGCGCAACTGGTGATAGGTAAAAACCAGCTCATCATCGCTCAACTCGCCCAGGATCGTGCTGAGCGTCTGCGCCTCCCGTTCCATCAGAATAGCTGAGGGAAATGAGACCAGATAAGCAATCTGATCCGAGTAGGTGCAGAGCCGCCGCAGAAGCAGCAGGCGGCGCTCTTTTAACTGTAGTTGCCAGAGGTAGGTGTGCAGATGCGTCCCATACTTCTGCTGCGTATTAACAACCAGATAGGCGATATCTTCGAGATAGGCTGCGAAATCGGGAAAGAACTGCTCAACGTTGCACTGGCGCAGTTGCCCGGCAATCACATCCTTTGCTCTCTCAATGCCCTCGCGGCTGGTGGTATCGAGGCCATGACTCTGGACGATTTTATCCACGTCGTGCATCAGGTACGACAGAATATAGACGCGGCGCTCGACATCGGTAAATGGTGTCGGGCCAGGCTGAAGCTGTTCCAGCCAGTTCAGCAGGCGCATAGTGGGCAGAATGCCGTTCAGAAGATGGCTTGCCATGCTCTGGTCGGATTTCGCCTCGAAATCACTTTTTTCCTTCTCGGTTCGCCTACTACGACTGTGATCACCTCCTTTCGCAGATATGTCGGTGTACCTTTCCATCATAGATGGCAGCATACTGTTGATAAATTCGCGAGTAACAGAGTCGCCAGGCTCAAGAGCCTGTGTCAAAAAGTCCAGGTAAAACACTTCCACTCCTTTCTAGATGAGTACGTCCATGCTGCTTTCTCTTCTAAAGCATCATGGCGCGGTCATCCGTCGTTTTCCGAAAGAACAGCAGCGAGTCGAGCAACAAAGCCTCCTCGCCAAAGGCCACAGTGTATTCCTGCCCCCACCCATCGCGCAGGCAATATAGGGGAAAGATCCCTCCCAACTTGCACCGTTGCCGCAATTCGTTCCGAGGCATAGGGCTGATCAAGCAGACAAGACGCAATTGCTTCAATCGTCGATTGATCTCATTGAGCCAGGGGACGCGTGGCTCGCGCACGAAGAAATCATCCAGAACAATGGCATGGTGCGGGATGTGCGCGTTTTCCGCCAGATTGTGGCGCAGGCCCAGAACCAGAGATTGGCGTTCTTCCACGTATTTCCACACTCTCAAGTAAAAATGCTTGTGGCGAAACTCGCGTTCGTCCAGGCCCCGGTTCTGCACTTCTTGCAGAAAAGCATCTTGAGTCAGCACCTCGAAGCTGGCGTTGGTCAACAGGAAGAACAGATCATAAACTTTGAGCTTGTCATCAGTATCCCAGATGCCGCACGAGAGCGGGCTTTGTCCGCGAAAGCTATTTAGCTCGTCAATGATTTCGGGAGCGTGGCCGGGGGCCTTGAGCGCCCAGTATTTTTTCAGGGCCTTTGACATCGCGGGAGGTGTGTCCCCCTGTCCATAGAAGCGCTCGTAGTACTCCTGCACAGCTTGAGTCAACGCATCCGTTGCGTCGCGTTTTTTCTGGCCTTCCAGTTCCGCGAGGACCTGGGCTGCCTGAATGACGCCCCAGCGGCGCGTATACCCCACGAATTCCTGCTCACCCGGAAAAACGTCGCGGATGGCCTCGTTGAAGCGTTCGCGTTCTATCTCCTGACCTGTGACGAACTTCTGGGCCAGGCGTTCGAGCACAAAGCGTGGCAGCAGCGCGTGCGCCTGGTAGGTATCAAATTCGTTGTGCCTTCCCAGACGACCGAAGCGCTGCAAAAAGCTTCCGGCATTCGAGGCTTCAAAGATGAGATAGTTGATATGGAAATCGACGCCGATATCGACGGTCGAGGTGCCTACGAGAATATGTTTGTGGTAGGACTCCTGCCTCTCCTCGCGGGA
>DATGKW010000039.1:0-23448 GCA_035294465.1 Ktedonobacteraceae bacterium
AGAGCAATGAGCAGGATATAGGGCTGCTGGACATGGAACTGTGCTTGCCAGACAAAGAGACCAAGCGCCACTGCGCCGGCGATGAGATGGCTCAAGCCTAACTGGAGCGCCGTGCCGCCCTGCGCGCTCGCCGTTTGCGGAGGTGTAATCGGCAGAACCTGTTCGTTTTTCGGTATTGTCTTTTGCATACTGCTTATTCTCTCTCGATTTCATCACTGATCAGCCGCAGGACGGGAACCCGAAGCAAGCTCATGACTCTCACGTGAGGGGAACGGGAGCCGCGAGCTTGCCTCTAGCTTCTGCCTATCTTATCCTTGATCATAACATCTTTCCCTGGCCGTTTTCTTTAGCCGAAGGAGTGCCGCTCCTCTTTACGATAGGCGTAGAGCGCGAGGACAAAGAAGATCGCAGCGTAGAGGGCCAGCAGCCAGATGGCCTCTCCGATTGAACCCGATGCGGTTTGCACGCCGATAGCGTTCCAGGCAAGCTGAGCCAGCCGATAGAATGGCGAATATGGGGCGAGGTTTTGCACGACATCGGGAAGCTGCGAGAGCGGGACGAAGATGCCCGAGGCGAAGGCCAGGATGAAAAAGGAGAGGTTGACGATGGGTGTTGCCCCTGTCGGGTTGATCATCTGGCCGATGGCGAAGCCGAGCGCGATAAAGGGCAGCACTCCCAGGACTAGCGCGGCGATCAGGCTAACCCAGGTGGTGACGCTGAGCTGCACGCCGCCGACCACGATGGCAAAGCCGCTGAGGATAAGCAGCATGACCAGTGCTGAGAGAAGTGCTGATAATGCCTTGGCCAGGAGGTAAATCGAGGCGGGCAAGGGAGTAGCGCGCATCAGGATCGTCACGCGCTGCGAGCGTTCATTGGCAATATTCACCCCAAAGGAAAAGAGCATAATGCTAACGATGCTATAGGTAGCAACGGAGGCGAGCGCGTAGACATGCGCGCTCACTCCGGCCTCCAGCTTTGCGTCTCCTCTGCCCAGCCCGCCCAGGATAGTGTAGAGGACAAGCGGAAGGATTATGGTTGGCCCAAGAAAACTGGGGGTGCGCCACAGGCGTAGCACCTCGGTCCGTGCCTGGTGCCAGAGCATCGGGCCGATAGGCGCAAGTGCTTTTTGAGTGTATGGTGTTGGCGCTGGCATGGGTTTTCAGGCTCCTTTCTGCTCTGGTTGATCCTGGGTAAGGTGGAAGAAGGCTTCTTCCAGGCTTGCTCCGGTGATGTTCAAATTTGTAATCTCTACCGGTTGGGCAAACAGCGCGCGCAAGATGGTTTCCAGCTTTGGCGTCAGGAAGCTAACATGCCGGTCATTCAGTTCCAACTGCAACACCGGAAGCTGCGCGAAGAATTCGGCGGGGAGCGGCTCGCTTGTATCAAAACTGACACGGCTGTTGCTTACCTGGGCTTTCAGAACCGCTGGCGGGGCATCGGCGCGCACCTGACCGCGATCAATCAGGATGATGCGTTCGGCCAGGGCATCGGCTTCCTCCAGATAGTGCGTGGTCAGCAGGATGGTCTTACCCCGCTGCACAAAGCCGCGAATTTGTTCCCAGAAGCTGTGACGCGCTTCTACATCGAGTCCGGCTGTTGGCTCATCCAGAAAGAGCACGTCGGGATCGCCGCAGATTGCCAGCGCGAAGTAGAGACGCTGGCGTTGACCACCAGATAGCGTCATCACCCTGGCCGCCGCCTTCTTCTTGAGGCCGGCCATCTCAAGAATCTGGGCGAGAGGTAGCGGGTGCGGATAATAGCTGCGAAAGAGCGTGATGGTTTCGCTCACCGTGAGGTTGAGCGGCACGCCCGATTCCTGGAGCATAATGCCACATCGGCTGCGGGCGCGGCGCGCGTGCGGCTCGCGTCCAAGCAGGTACACCTGTCCACGAGTTGGATGGCGCAGGCCGAGCATCAGGCTAATGGTCGTGGTCTTGCCCGCACCATTGGGACCGAGCAGAGCTACAATCTGGCCCTGAGGGATAGTAAAGCTTACATCGCGCACTGCCTGGACTGTGCCGAAAGATTTTGAGACGTTCTGAAGCTCGATAGCTGGTGTGTGTTCTTCCGCTTCCTCAGAACCTGTTGTGCGAGAGGATAGTTCTATCATATGAAGTTCTCTTTCCGCTATATGCAAGTGCCGTTAGTCATCCTCGCTTACCTGCGCTTTGCGTTGTGCATAAATGCGATAGACAGATCGAGCGAGGCCAAGTCCAGCGAGAATAAGAGCCAGAACCGCCAGTGGCTGCACTGTTCCCGTCGAAGCAATGTGATAGATAACGTAGGCTATGACGGCAAGCGTAATCACGAGCGTAAGAAGAGGCGGCAAGCCTAAAAATGAGCCCAATTTTTTCTTTCCTTTCCTTTCTGAAACGTTTCGTCAAAGCTAATCGGTAAATTGCTTATGAGGAAAGTGTAAAGGAAAGCATTTCAGAAGCCATCACCTGAGATCGGGGTCTTTTTCTCCCCTTTTTGGGGGAAAAAACAAAGCGTTCTGGGGTTTGCTTTTATAAAAACGTGTACAACACGTTTTTATAAAAGCAAACCCCAGAACACGAAATAAGCGAGGATGATAGCGATAATCTATTGTACTGTGCCATCCGAGACCGGAGGCTTGAACATCGCCTCCTCGTATGTTTCGCCATCTGCATCGGGCGCGGTAACTGGCCCACGTCTGCGACCGAGCAGACCGCCAAAGATGCCTCCGAGCAGGGCGAGTAGGATGTAGAAGGCGATATTGAGAAGCAGATCTATCACCAGTACAGTCAGCACACTTGAGGGTGTGATATCTGAGGGTTTTACTCCAGGATACTGGCTTGGATGAGATAGCACAGCCTGTTGCTGCCCGGCAACGATATTTGAGAGATTGACGAGCCAGTTGACGAGCTGAACCAGCGCGGCCAGAACGGAGCCGAAGAGGCCCACCCAGATGCCGGCTATCGCAGCGGTCCCCAGCCTGCCGGTCTCGCGCGCGGCCCGCTGGCCGGCGATAAAACCGAAGAGAACGAAGAGCGCCAGGCCGATAGCTGACAGGATATTTTGGATATCAGCTGAAGCAATAAAACTCGCACCATAACCATAAATAATCTCCACCACCCCAAGCAAAAGCCCCCACATCAGGCCCTGGCGAAGAGTGGGCCTACGTATTTTGGCAAAGATCTTTACAATATTTACCATGATCTATCTCCTGATATTCTGCACAATCTGCATAATGTAACTTCTTCACCATTGTAACATACGTGACCTACTTCTATCACGCGGAAAGATGTCTATTCAGGAGCCTGGGCGGCGCAGAGCTGCCAGTTCCTTTTCGAGTTGCTCGCTGTATGTTTGCCAGCGCACCTTGTCGGCCTGGAGGCGCTCACTCTGCTGTTTTGCCTGTTGTGAACTGGTGGCCAGGGTCTCGTTCTCTTCGGTAAGCTCACGGATAGTGGCCTGGAGTGCTTGCTTTTCCCTGGTTAATTGCGCGATTGATTCCTCAAGTTCTTTGCTCTTCTCAAGGTAGTCGCGACGCTGCTCCTCGTGCTCTTCTTTTAGGAGATCGAGATCGTGTTGCAGGTCGAGCATCTCGGTCTTCATAGCCAGGAGTTCTCGCGTGTGGGCGAGCATCTCCTGCTTGCGCTCCTGGCGCTCAAACTCTAACTCGTGTTCCAGGCGAGTAACTTGCGGGCTATAACGCCAGCCGAGCAGCATGTTATAGATCTCGTATTCGGCACTCCCCTCCTTGCTGGCGGCCCGCAAATCCTGAAGTTCCGTGGTATTCCAGTGCCCGCCGACCAGGAGGCCACCGAGCGCGCGCAGGGAGATTTCAAGCTGCAAGGGCTGTAAGACCGTTGTGCTGTGGTGCGCGGAGCGACCCGCCCACAGGCCATGCTCGCTCAGGCGCAGGGCGCGTTCCTGTATTTCCTGGCTCGGCTCGCGCATGGCCAGGATGCCCGCAATTTCGGCCTGGAGGAGCGCGGGCGCGTTGCTATCGTTCAGAACCGCTTGCAGAGCGGCTTCGACTCCCTGGCCCAGCAGGAGGAACGCCTGGGTGAGACGGTCATGACGCTGAGGATTGGCGTAGAGGGCGTCGAGAAGGGCTTGCGCAACTACGGGGCCACCGAGCAGGATCAGCAGGGCCAGAGTGCGCAGGCTGGCCTGTTCGTCACCGGTGGACTGAACGTGCTCAAGCAGCGCGGGCAGCATTTCGCCTGTGCGCCCAGGTTGAAGCGCCTCATCGTGAATTCGCTCCAGCAGGAGGGACAGAGCCATGGAAATGTCTTCCTGGCGCGCGCTGCTCAGCAGCAAGACCAGTTCGTCTTTGATCGCCGAGGTGGGCATCGAGCGGAAGACCTCGCGCGCGGCCTCGCGGCGGTCGGGATGGCCAGCATCGCTGTGAGCGGCCCAGAGGAAAGAAAAAGCTGGTGTACCAATCTCCCCTAGAATATGCCGGGCCGCGCTCGCGACCTGGGGATCGGCGTCGGTAATCAAAGCGCCCACACCAGGCACGGCCAGAGCGCCCATATCGATCAGCGTGAGCGAGGCTCCGTAGCGCCTGGCCGGCACGCGCAGGGCTTGCAGCAATTCATCGAGCACGACGGCGCTCTGTTCGGGGTCACGCCGCGCCAGGTGAAGCAGTGTCGCGGAAACTTCGGGCACTAAATGAGCGTCTTCCAGGCCGGCCAGCAGGGGTGGCAGGCTGACTGCGGCCAGCTCCTCGGTCAGAAGGCGGATCAGCATTTCTCGCGCGCGCTGCGGGAGGCCAAGCCCAAAGAGCAGAACCACATCCTCCAGCAACTCTGTCTGCTGCCGAGCTATCGTGACCAGGATAGAACTGGCGCGCCCCTGGACAACGCCGTGCGAGGAATCGAGCGCTGGAATCAACGCGGGCAGGACGGGCCGCCCTGCCTGGAGAAGAATAGAGACAGCGGCCTCGCCGCGTTCAGCGTCGTCCAGCAGGCCAACCAGCGGGGGAATAGCCTCCTGTGGATGCTTGAGCAAATAAAAGGCGATGAGCTCGCGCCAGGCCGGATCAGGCTTGTTCAGCACTTCGAGCAGGGCGGGTACGGCATAATGCCCATCCATGTGATCTAGCGCCCGTCGCACCCAGCCACGCACGCGTGGCCGGTTATGGAAAAGATTCAGGGCCAGCACCTGGGCCGCGTCTCCTCCGCGCGCCAGGAAAACTTCTTCGATATAATGCGCCTGGTGCTCGCTACCCGCGCTCACCGCCTGGAGCAGGGTTTCGCCGGGAAAAGGCTGCATACCAAGCAGGACGCGTTCAACCCGCGCAACCAGCGGCGTTTTCTCAGGAGTATCGAGCCGGGTCAGCAGTTCGGCGCAGGCCAACTCGCCCAGGTTGCTCAACGAATTGATCGCGCCTTCGTAGAGCAGAGGGTTGGCGCTGGTCAGGTAATCGAGCAGGGGCGGCACCACGCGCTCATCGGGGAACTGGCCGAGCGCCTGCACAATTGCCAGCGCCAGAGCTACATCGGATTGAGCGTTGCGCAGGAGAGAGATCAGAGCGGGTACTGCGCGTGGATCATGAACGCGCTCCAGAACGTGTACGAGCAGAGGCGTGCGCCCGGCAACCGGGGGCGTTAATGCCTGGATGACAGGCTCGCTAACGACCGGACCGAGGTCGCCGAGGATTTGTTCGGCGCGGGCCGCGACCATCTCATCAGAGTGATGCAGGAGGGTATCAATCAGACCAGGAATACAGGACGGTGAGTACGCGGCCAGCGTGCGTGCAAGGGCTTGCTGCACTGCAACCGAGCTATCCGCGAGCAGGCGCAGCAGCGCAGGCAGGGCGCGTTCATCGCGCACTGAGGATAGTATTTCAAGGATGCGCACGCGTTCGGAGATTGAAGACTGGCCTTCCAACTGCGCGAGCAGGTCGGGAGTTGCCACCGCGCCCACTTCTTTGAGTGTACCAGTCATATCACGGACTATCGCGTCGTCTCCGCTCGCGAGTTTTTGCAACATCTTACGAATCGCCATTTTGCCGCTGTCGCGTTCTCCGGCCATACGGCCCTGCGCCACCAGAATTTCTCGCGCCTGCTCCACATCTGCCAGAATTGGATGGGTCGTCAGTAGAGTCATCAACGCATCGATGACGCGCTCAAACTGCGTGAGCGATAACTGGCGTTCTGAACTGGTTTCGTTGAGGAAGTGTTCCAGAATCGGTAGGAGCTTGCTGTGCAGAGAATCTTGCGTGCCCGGTGAGACATGCACCTCTATTTCCTGGAGCAGACGTGGGAGGGCCAATTCTGGTCCCAGTCGTGTCAAGGCATTGGCCGCGCGCCTGGCAATGAATTGATCGGGATCGCGCAGGCAGACCAGCAGAGGCTCGACCGCGCTCCTGTCGCGTGTGCCGCCCAGCAGATTGATCGCGGCTGTGCGCAGGCGATTGCCGGAACTGGAAGCTGGCGAGCAGAGCCAGGAGGCTCGCGGAACCACAGCCGCGCCCCAACCGCTTAGCGCGCGCACCAGACGTTTGACCAGAGCTTCCTGCGCGGCATCATTGATGATCTCCAGCAGGCGCTGGAAAAGCAGTTCGGAGACCCGCTCAGGATCAAGTAGCGCGAAAAAAGCCTCGCTGCCGTTGATCATCAGAAGTGGAAAGAGGGCCTGGTACAGTTCTGGCGATCCCTGTTCAGCGCAGCTCAGAAAGAGCCTCGCCAGCTCTGCCAGCGCTGGCTGATTATCTAGAAGCTCACCGAAGGCAGCTTCGAGCGCGGGCGGAGCAGAAATCGGCAGGCCCTGAATGCCGGATGGTATCTGGGCTACTCCCAGGCAGATCAGGCTAACGAGCAACGCGCTGATTCGCTGCTCGGCGTGCTGCCAGGCGTAGGTTGCCAGCATGGCGCTAGCTTCCAGTGGAGAATCCAGCAGGCCCGCCCAGAGGGTGAGCGGCTCGCTCCAGGGGACGATATCGTCGGGAAAGGTATCGATCTCCTCGATACGTAAAGCGTCGATGCCCAGGAAGCCGGCCAGGTATTCGGCTACCAGCGTGGACGCGAGAAGCGGGTGGCGAAAGCTTAGCATACCCTGCCTGTCGATATCGACCAGGGCTGCGCGATACGCTCTCTGTAAGATGGATAGGACCTGTTCCGCCGGGAAAGTATCGGCCAGTTCGGAAACACCCTGGGTGGCGAAAGGAAAGTGTACCTGCTGTTCGCGTGCCCAGTCTCCCAGGGCTTGCTGGATGGTCGCAGAGTCGTGCGCCGGAGCTTCCAGGGCCAGGAAAGCCTCTGAGGGGAGAGGCAGCATAGAACAGTCGCCGTTCCAGCAGGCCAGGCAGGCCAGATCGCGCAGGGAGAGCAGATCTTCGGGTGTGGCTTTCCCTGCGCGCGCGGAGGATTCCAGGTAAGCAAATAGAAAAGCATGCAGCAAACGCCCGCGCGTGTCCAGATTGCTGATTTCCGTGATTGGTAGTACGTCAATCAGGTCGAGCAGGGCAAAGAGGTAAAGAGGAATAGGACAGATGAAACGCAAGCGCGTGCGTTCAATCGCGTTCATGATCTGCCCGGCGGTTGGTAGATTGGCATGAGAGCGCGTATCCGCCTCGGTAAGAAAGCGCTCTACCACGCTGCGCATCTGGGCTTCGTCCAGCGGCTCAAAGACAGCGCGTGGCACCAGATTTTCGCCGGCCGCCTGAATCAGATCCGGAGATTGCTCATAGACCTTCTGTGTGCAAGTGAGGAGCAGGCCGTTGCGATTCTGGCGGAGGAGCATGATCAACTCCTGGTCAAGGGCCTGCCGATATGCAGCGGGAACTTCATCCAGACCGTCACAGAGAAAGAGCAGGCGCCCCTGGCGGAAGAGCATGTCAAGATGCGGGCGGATATGGTCCATGCCGGGAAGATCGCAGGCAGCGAGGAAAGCGCGCAGAGAGAAGTCCGCAGGATCGGCTATATCGAGAGCTTGCATCATTGGCGCATAATACTTTAGGGGTACAAAGAGGGGTAATCTGAACCTGCCAAAAACTCCGTCGCGGCGGCGTCGGGCCGCGACCGCAAGATACTGATGCGCGAACTGAGTTTTTCCAGCGCCCCGTTCGCCCAACAGAATCAAATGAGAGGAAGTGTCGGTCATGAACGTTTCAATCAGTGAGAGGACGGGCAGTGTTTGAGTCTGGCGAGGTTGAGCAGGGTCGGGATCATCAACTGAGTAGAGAACGGGTATCTCATAGGGATCAAACCAGTCCCGCAGCGAGGTATAACGGGTGCGATACTCTTCCTGAGCTGGCCAGAGGGCTGCCAGGTATGCCCGCACAGCGAGGGGCCGTGCGATAAGCAGGGCCAGCCAGAAGCCAGATGCGATCTCCAGAAGAGGCACGAGAAGGAGCAGAGGAGCCTGAAGCGGCAGAGAAAAAAAGGTAGAGAGCGTGTGAGCAGAAGTAACGCCGAAGAGGTGTCCAGGATTGAGCAGCCAGAGCGCGCTTTCCAGACAGGTCAGGAGTAAGGCAAAGCTTACTCCTGCGAACAGATAGCGGAGCACGCGCCCGGAACGCGTTTGCCGGGCAGTCGCACTGGGCAGGGCGCGAGAATCTGTGCGGGCAAATGTACGAGAATATTGTTCCTGTGTCATACCTGTCTTCCGCTCTTTTCAACAAATAGGTAAGGATAGTATAACTCACCCCGCGTTCCAGGAACAAGCGAGGGTTCTAAGAGAGACGGTCTTTTATCAGGAGAACGGCATATACAAGAGTCCCATTACTGTGACCTTGTTCACAGTTTCTCGATATACATTACGATACTATAGTAGGGATAAAGTAAGGACCTTCGTTTTCTATGTATATCAAATCGTCTCAACATGAATATTCCTACATTCATATCAAGCAGTGATTTCGGTGTTCCTGTTAAGAATTTGAGGGAGGCCCGTGACAGCAAGCAAGGAAATATCAGGCAAGAGTAATGAACGGGAACCGCAGGTTGAAGATAATTCTGTCCTCCAACTCGCAGCTCCATCTAAGGGAAGGACCGCGCAGGATGGGCCAGGCGAGAAAGCTCTGGGCAGCTATACCAGGTTGCCCGGTGTTCCCAGGAAGAATGTGATTCCACCGCGCCGGCCTCCTGGGGAGAATGGCAATCAAGCGCAGTATGCCGTTAGAAAGAACAGCTTATCTCTGAATAATGCACCGGATGAAGACCCTACTCAGCATCTGTCCGGAGAGGCGGAAGCAGACGAGGGAGAAGCGCCAGCAGCAGGGCAGAGGCGAGAGATCGGCGATGAGCCAGTGCAGGCGATACCGCCTGTGACGGGTCCAGATGTTCCCGCGAAGCATCGTGCGGAGGAAGTTGGCCTGGATATAGCGGATAAACCCACCAGCGTCTTGCTTCCTGTCGTCGATCAGCGTGGGCAAGCAGCGAAACGAGTATGTGCGGCGAGCGAGGTGGCAGGCCAGTTGACGACACAGGAAACACAAGCCGGCTTTGCTGATGGACTGGCCTGGGACGAGAAGGATGGCTACGAACGGGGGCAGCGCAGTGAAGAGCTGATCAGGCAAAGCGAGAGGACGGATACCTGGAAACTACCTGTTACCCCCGCTCCACAGGGGCCATTACCACTCGCTAGTGGGCCGCTTACTCCTCTGCCCTCGACCGCCTCCACAAGTTCATCTGCGCTACAGAAAAGTAGATTGACGCGTGGGCGGGCCTTTTTCCTGATGCTTTTGCTTGCCATCGTCGTCATTAATGCCACAACCACAGGTTTTAGCTCGTTCTTTGGCCCCCAGGGTTGGGGTGCGGTCCTGAATGGTTCGGGTAACACAGGTACAAACATTATTCAAAAGCTGCGCCAGCAGTTGCACCAGCAAACGCCAAAAGCGACCGTCCAGGCTACCCCCACCCCGCTGACCCCCGCGCAGGTCGTGAGCCAGATTCTGGCCAATATGACTCTGGACCAGAAATTAGGGCAGATGATGATGGTACAGTTCAGCGGGCAGAGCTATACGCCCGATCTGAGCGCCATGATCAGCCAGTACCAGGTTGGCGCGGTCATTTATTATCAGTACAATATCGCCAGTAAATCGCAGCTTATTAATCTGAACGAGCAAATCCAGCAGAACGCGGACCTGCCTATGATTGTTGCCATTGACCAGGAGGGCGGCACGGTGGACCGCCTGGTTGATCTGGACGGGCCGCAGCCGCCGGCAAGCCAGATTGGCGCGACCGGCAATCCCAACGTTGCCTATCAGCAGGGGATCAAAGATGCGCAGGATCTGTCCAGCTATGGCTTCAATCTCAATCTCGCTCCGGTGGTCGATGTGACGAATGTCTATAATCCGCAGCTCTACGACCGCACTTATGGCAACAACCCGACAATCGTAACACAGATGGCCGGGGCCTATTTGCAAGGCTTGCAAAAGAGCGGCAAAGTTCTGGGTTCGCTGAAGCACTTTCCTGGCCTGGGCGATGTGAGCACCGACCCGCATTATGGCTTGCCGTATCTGACGCGCTCGCTGAGCAGCCTGGACGCGCTTGACTGGGCGCCCTATCGCAACCTGATTAATCAGGGAGACGTCTATTCCATCCTGGTGACGCACGAGATCGTCAAAGCGCTGGACCCCAGCCAGCCTTCGTCCCTCTCTCCAAAAGTAATTGGCTATCTGCGCAATCAACTACATTTTCAGGGGGTCATCATCACCGATAGCCTGACCATGGATAGCATCTCCAATTACTTTACCTATGGGCAGGCTGCTGCCAAAGCTGTCGAGGCCGGAGACGATATCCTGATGGGCGCTGCTTCACCCAGTGATGTAGCCCAGATGATCAATGGGATCAAGCAGGCTATGAACTCAGGCGCGATCAGCATGCAACAGATCAATGCCGCGGTGACGCGCATCTTGTTGTTCAAATATGAAATGGGCCTGCTTCATATTTAATCTGTCTAGCCAAAAAGTAACCGAGAGATTGTGTCTATCAATGCATGTACCTGAAAGAAGAGGTTGATTATGCTCCGTTTGAGCTTGCAAGGCAGCGTGCAGGAAAAGCGCCGTTCAATCGCGGTGATTGTGCTGGTTCTGCTTGAGATTGTGCTGGTTACGATGGCCCTGGTTCCACAACAGGAATGGACGCATCTGCTGCCCAATTCACCCAGCGCGGCGCTGGATGGTCCATTTCCCCACAGCATAGCGATTGTTATTCCCGTGTTGCTCTATATTATCCCCACTTTGGTAGGTTTCCTCTGCCATAACTGGCAACAGGCATTGTTCTATGCTACACTACCTGCATGGATTGGCCTCGGTCTATTTATCACCGCTGCCAGTTTTAAGTTGGGCGTCTTCTACCTGGTTTCGGCTGAGAGCGTGACGGCCAATGTCAGTGTGCTGGAGCTGTTCGCGGCCCTAGGCGGCATTGGATGGCTGGCGCAATATGTTGTTTTCAAGTCGCGTGCCGGGTAAAGCTTTGGAAGATGCTTCCACAGAAACATGGGAAGGGAACACAGCTTTGTGGAGCCTGAAGAAATAAAAGCCTCGTCATCTGGAATTTTGCGCACGATTACTCACGCGCTTGGTCCACTCACGACCGCGCCACTGCATAAAAGCGTGCCGCTGGGCGAAGAGGGCGCACATCATCTGCTGAAGCGCACGCCCAGCAACTATTTGCTCAATCAGATATACGGCCTGTGGGTCTACGTCTCGTTATTCCTTCTGACTATTCTGCTCGCTTACGAGGTTTCGGTCAATGAGTACGCGGTCTACGTGGATGCGGCAGCAGCTTTCAATACCATCGCGTATATTGTGGCCTTTGGCATGGAGGATGCCACCACGACCTTTGTACCGCGCCTGGCTTCTGAGCATGGCGAAGCCTCGGCTGCCTCGCTGATTCGGCGCCTGCTGGCAATTCGTTTGCTGATCCTGGCGCTCTCTCTAGGCATTCTGCTCTTCAGCCTGCCCGCGCTGGCTGCGCTCTTCGCAGCCATTCCTACATCGTTGACGGCAGGCATCGCCAGGACGCTGCGCGATCCAGGCTTACAAACAAACCTCGCGCCCATTGCCTTCTGGGTGCTGGCCAACGGGATCTTTAGCCTGCTCAACGCGGTCTACGCAGCGATTATGCGCATGAAGGTGGTCTTTATCGTGGGTGGCCTGGTGCAGGTTTTCTTGCTTGGCCTGGGCTTCGTCACTCTGCAACTGGGCTGGGGTATCGAGAGTATTTTGTGGCTTCAGGGCATCGTTACCTTCGCCGGCGCGCTGGCCTTTGTGCTCTGGCTGGCCCCTCTGATCTTTGCGCGCGGCGCAACCTATATCCAGCCGCTGGGGCCAGTCTTCCGGCTGGGCTTCGCTGCCTGGTTTACTAACCTGGTTTCGGGTGCGCTGCTTAAGCAGATCGTGCTGCTTTTCTTAATTGCTTTCTCGACCCAGGCGGCGCAGGCCTACTTTAACGTCTCATTCCAGCTCACCGACGGGGCTAATCTCCTGCTGGTTTCGGGCTTTGGCGGCGTTGGCGTGGCCGCGCTGGCTGCCGCTTTTGTGGGCGCGAACTACGGGAGGCTCTCGCGCATCTGGCAGACCCTGATTAAAGTCGAGACGCTGCTCTCCGCTCCAGGGTTGATCTTCTGCCTGGCGAATGCGCCGAATATCATTGTGGCAGTCTTTGGGGCGAAGTACGAGCCTGCGGGACAGCTCTTCGCGCTCTTCCTGGCCCTCAATCTTCTGGTGCGCGTGCTGGGCATGACCGTTCATCAATCGACGCTTTATGTACTGGGCAAGTCGCGCATGGTAGTGATCGCGCAATGGGTGGGGCTGATCGTCGTCCTGGGCCTGGGCTTTCTACTGATAGGCTCCTGGCATTGGGGAGCGGCGGGCGCGCTGGTCGCCGATGGGGTCGCGCGCCTGGCTACTTACGGTCTGATGCTCGTCTTCCTGTGGGGCGATCTGCCTGAAAAATATCCCTTTGGCTTTACTCTGCGGATCGTGCTGGCTACTGCTATCGCGAGCGTTCCTGCGCTGATTTTCCATCCGGCGACCAAGTCAATGCTGGTCGCCTTCGGCGTGCTCTTTGTCATCCTGAGTGCGCTGATGCTGCTGCTTATCCGCCCATTGAGTAGGAAGGATCTGGATATGATTGGCGAGGTGAAGCCGGGTCTGGTGCCTTATCTCAAATGGTTTGCGCGACGGGGGCCAGCTCCTGCGGACGCCAGCGGAAAGGAGTTTCCGCCAGAAAATACTCTGGAAGTAGCAGGTGGCAGAAATGGCAGAAGGAGTGACGACCTCGCTGAAGCCAGGGAAGTCGAGAGGTTATGAGAACGGGGGACAGGAGCCGAAGGCAAGCTCTATTGCTTCCAGCCAAATCATCAATCAACTCGCAAAACGCACTTTACGCACGAAATATTTATATTTAACGCAATAGTATGCCATAGAGGGCCGATTTATCGGGACAGGGCACGATAAATCGGCCCTCTATGGCATGGTTTGCGTAAATGATGCGATTCCTAATTATTCACGTGTTTGAGATCGGGTTTCTTTGAGGGTCTGCTCTACTAGAGCTTCGGCGCGCGGCTCGATGTCCGTGAGAAGCGCGAGGAACGCCTCGTTGCCAATTTCGCGATGCAGGCGATCCATGTAATCCTGGATCATTTCGCGGGTCGCGCTCTGCACCTCTTCGAGGATAGCTCTGGCGCAGAGCAGGAAGGCCAGCGCTTCCGGGTAGCGCTTTTGCTCAAGAAAAAACGAGCCGAGGTTGCGGAAAATCTTGCCGCGACCTTCGCGGTCGGCCATTTCAGTCGCGGCTTCCACTGCCTCCAGGTAGTACTCCCAGGCGCGTGTGTAATCTCCCTTTTTGGTCGCGATGGCTCCCAGATTGTTCAAGGTGCGACCTTCCCCTTTGCGGTCTACCACACGACGAATGCGCAGGGCCTCTTCGAGATAAATGCCGGCGCGTTCAAAGTCTCCAGCTTGCAGGCAGGAACGCCCCAGATTGTTGAGAGACCAGCCCTGACCCTGCTGGTCGTTAATCTCTCGAAAGATGGCGAGCGCTTCGGTAAATCGTTTCTCAGCTTGCTCGTAATTGCCCATATCCTCGGCCACGCGGCCCAGGTTGTTGAGGGTCGCGGCCTCGCCTCTGCGGCTGCCAATCTCGCGACAGGTGCGCAGGGCCTCTTCGTAGGATTTTTGCTCCAGGTCGCGCTTGCCCCAGGTGGCGTAGACCCAACCCAGGTTGTTCAGAGCTACCCCTTCCAGGACCCGTGCTCCATTCGCGCGTGCGCGGGCCAGGGCTTCTTCGTAGTAAGCGCTGGCATGCTCTTTTTCGCCCATGCTGGCATAGAGGCGGCCCAGGTGATTGAGCGACCAGGCTTCTTCTACGGCATCATTGGCCTCCCTGGAGAGCGCGTTGGCTTGCTCCAGATACTGCAAGGCCATTTCTCTCCTTCCCAGTGAGCGATAGATGCTCCCCAGCACATTATAAATGCGCGCCCCTTCCAGGGGTGTAGCCTGCCAGTTGTTCAAGGGGAGAAGCAACTTATACAATTCGAGAACAATCAGCAGACCTCCCAGGGCCTTCATCTCTGGAAAAAGATTCTCGTTCCAGATGAGATTATATGCGTCGCGCCAGCGGCGGGCCTGGCAGTTTTGCCAGGCGGCCTCAATGAGGGGATCGTAATCGCTCAAACGCTCGCGTCTGCCACGCGGTGGGTAATCGTGGGCGGCCATCTGGATATAATACTGGGCGGCTCGTGCGTGGGCGGCACAGAGCGCCTGCTCGTTGGCCTGCTCATCTTGCGGAACAAAATTGTCTCGCGCGTAGCCGGTGACAATCGCGTGCAGTTGGTAGCTTCCGGCTCCGATAGCCTGGAGCAAATGCTGGGCCAGCAGGCCGTCGAGCGCCTGATGAAGTTGCGTGGAGGAAACCGGCTCCGCGAAGTCGCAGAGCGCGCGGGCAGCAGGCAGGGGCACCGGCTCGCGATAGACCGAGAAAGCCAGCAGGAGTTTACGCTGAATCTCGTTGAGTTGCGAGACATAAATCTTATCCAGCAAGTTGCGAGCCACGTTGCCAGTCCAGACGTGCTCATAGCTCGGATCATTGAAGAACGCCGGCATCGTCAGCTTGCGGTTGCGCAGCAGCGAGGCCAGCAGGGTCAGGGCGAAGGCATGGCCCCCGCAGCGCTCAACGGCGGTATGCAGTTCCTTTTCGCCGGCCTCGACGCCAAGCTTGCGCAGAAGATCGACGCCCTCTTGCGGCTCTAACCCTCTGACCACGTATTCTTGCATACATGTTGGTGGATATTCGCGCGAGCCAAGCGGCCAGGGGCGAGTCGTCATCAAGATGCGCGAGCGACAGGGCTGGCTATTGAGTGCGTCCAGCCATTCGCCCACGCCCGGACGGTCGGGCAGCGCGTGCCCGGTCTGCCAATCGAGGAGATTTTCAAACTGATCCAGCACCAGCAGGCGGCACTCATCGGGCGTATTCAGGATGGTAAAGAGCGCCAGCGCCTGGTGCTGGAGGGACAGATTGCTGAAGTTATTCGGCAGGGGCTTGCCAAAGATCTCGCAGAGGTTGCCGGTCAGGTCGGCCATTGTCACGGATGGATCGATATTCAGCCAGCTTGCAGGCTCGGTGAAAGGCCCGCGACCAGCCAGACGTTGCGCCTCCGCGTAGCTATAGACCAGGGCCGCCAGCGTAGACTTGCCCACGCCTCCAATGCCAGTCAGCGCTACCGCCGCAGTGGAAGGTTGGATTAGACGTGCGTAAATATCTTTGACCGCTTCTTCGCGCTGCTGTATTGTGCGCGGATCTGTGGGCGGCGGCAGGCCCATGATTCCTCGGTAGGCGACCTTCTCATCTTTAGGAACTGCCGGGGTGGTCGCTGCTTCGGAAGGATGCATCTGCACAATGATCGGTGGCAATGGCGATGTGGTATTCGAAGCTCCAGGCGAGGCGGGATGGGCAACCGGCTCATGATGTGCGGGAGAAGGATTGGAGACAGGAAAAAGCCACTGAAAAAGGCCGATCAGCACGCTGGTAAAGGTGAAGATAATCGAGAGTGCGTTCGACCACGATCCTCGAATAAGGCCCTGGGCGTTGAGAATCCAGAGAACTACGGCGGCCCCCAGGAAAAGAATAGCTACGGTCGCGATCAGAACGCGCCGCTCGATGAGTTGCTTACGCGCTCGCGCCTTGTTCTGCTGCTCCGTCGCCATGCTATACCTTCTTCGTACACAATGATGAGGTGGGCCTGAGAAGATTATAGCATAGGTAAGGGAAGGCTAGGCGACGACTCCTCCGCCCATCCGCTATTTTTGGCCGGAAGCAGAGAGGCTGCGCAAATCCAGCGTTTCCTTTCCCTGTTGATCGAAATGATATGATGATGCTGAAGCATTCTGGATTGGCTCGTTCTTTCCAGAATCACTCAGGAAATCAGGAAATACGTAAGGAAGGTAAGACGTTCGATGCGTCAGAAAACACTCAAGACCTTTGCCTATGGGCACGATTTCGGTAATAGTGAGATCGCTGGGGTCTTACTCGGTCAGGGATGGAAGCAGGAACGGCAGATCCCCAGCGTGTTCGCTCCTGGCACCTGGCGCGAGGTCGAAACGTTCGCCGGTAGCCTGGGCAAGAGCGTGCAGGACTATCTCCACTTTGGTCATTATGTGCTCTCCTATGTCAACGAGCGCGACCAGCTTGTCGAAAAATATCTGGGCCAGAAAGTCTTCGATGATGGCCTTTCTCCTTCGACCACCCGCGCCGACCAGGAACGCTACTGGCGTAATAACTACAGTCTGGAGGCGCTCATGGTAGGGTCAGCATCCTGCGTGCAAGAACAGAGCTATGGCTTGCATGTGGTGACCGGTTTGCCTATCCATCTCTACACACCAGAGCACGCCCGCAGGGTGGAAGCGGCCTTGCTTGGCTCACACGTTTTCACCCTCAATGGCCGCGAGCGATCCATGGTCGTTCATAGTGTCAAGGTGGTGGCCGAGGGAGCCGGCGCGCTGATTGCCTATGGTAGCAATGATAGCGAAGTCATCGAAGGGGTAATTGATATTGGCGGCGAGACGACCGATCTCTATGGGGCGCGTGGCCAGCGCCCGATCCGCGCAATGTGTGATGGTCTGTCCAGAGGAGTTGCTGCTGCCGCTGATCTCTTCAACCAGAAGTTTCGGGAGAACTATGGACGGGCGCTCTCGCTCAATCGATGTATGCAATTGCTTCGCCAGCATGTGAACAAGGAGGCATATACCGACGTGCGCGATGCCCAGCGACGAGTAGTGCAGGCCGGCGAAATCGCCAATCTAATAGAGACGGCGCTCGCGACGGTGGGACAGGAGATCGCGACCTTTGTGGCCCAGAAATGGAAAGAGCAACAGTTTGAGATGCAGCGAGCGTTGATCGTCGGTGGAGGCGCGTATTATTTCACACCCTCGATCATAGAGCGGCTGCCATTTGCCAAAGCTGTGCCCCGGCCAGAGATGGCCAACGCCCTCGGCTATGCGACGCTGGCCGAGGCGATCCTGACACGAGCCAGGCAAGAAGCGGCAGGGTAGCTGTCATGCCGCGCAACACCAAAAAATATGCGTATCTTGAGCTGGCGATTGTGCGTGAATCGCCGCTATGGCTGGCGTTGCAAGAGGATGCGATTGCCAGCGGGAAGTCGATCTCGCAGGTAGCAGCCCAGCGATTGGCAGACTATTATCGTACCGGCGGCCAGCAGGTAGCTCAGATATCTCCGCCGGAGCAGACTGCCCAGTCAACGTTGCCTCTGTCCGCGCCGTCTGTCTCCGTGCAGAAAATATCGGCCAGAGTCGCTCCTGCCGCTGAAGTATCCGATATCGCCGCCGGCGAGAGCGAGACGTCGGAGCCGGCATACCAGACGGAGCGGGCCAGAGCCAACGCGCTCGCGGCATTGGAGGCGCTCGACGCCTGGGAGCCAGGCTGAGGGGGAAGCGATTAACCTTCAGAGAATACTATTCCTTCTTCCTCCTCTTCTTCCATCTCCGCTCGTTCCCTGGCTTCGCGCAGAGCCTGCAATCGTTCGTCGTTGCGTCTGGCTTTCGCTTCGAGGTCGCCCAGCCAGCGGAAGAAGAGCGGCGACATAACCACCCAGTCAACGATGCCGGGCAGGAGCAGGAGCGCGCCGGCTGCTGCCTGGTCCGCGTAGGCACTGAGGAATTGAGGCGGAACGGCGTAGGGGTAGATAACCACGCCGCTGAAGACGATGATAAAGGCGTAAATCTGGAGCGGCTCGCCGTCCAGAAAAGCAAAGGCAATCTGCGCCGGGTGGCTCAACTGGTGCAGCTGGCGCTCGCGTCCGATCAGCGGCCACCAGTTGAGGAACGAAACCAGGAAAAGGCTCCAGAGCATCGTGTGATAGAGATAGCTGTACTGGAGGGTTTTGTCATAGATGGACGGTAGGTGCCAGAGCAGGAAGGTCGCATTAAAAGTTACTGAAGCCACTACCGGCTGCGTCAACGCTTTCATGACCATCCGCGAAGGAGGCCAGTGGAATACAGGCTCGAAGAGCCAGTCTGGAAATGAGAAGAGCATGAATGGCACAGCAAAGGTAATGATGAACACCACCTGGAACATGTGAGCCAGAAACAGTTGGGTGCGGGCAACGGTATCAATGGGAGTGAAAAGGAACAGGGCGATGATCAAGACCGAGCTGCAAAACCAGGCAATCTGCCGCTTCTTGATAGGTCGCTCTGCTGGCTTCTGCCGGTGCATCAGCCAGAGCGTGAGGCCATAGCCCAGGCAGAGGAGCAGGAGCGCGGCCAGCGAGAATGGGCTCCAGTGCCAGGTCAAAATAATGCCATCGAATGTCATGTGAAAAATCTCCGTGCGTGGTTCGGTTCTTCCTTCATCGTAGTATAGTCCTGGTCGCTGGAGGATGCAAATGAGAACGGAGGAGATCTGCTATAATTTTTGCATGCGTGAGAATGCTTGCAGGGAAAGGCGGGGAGGGCTATGAAAATCGTTGTCGCCCCACAATCTTTGAAAGGGAGCTTGAGCGCCGCAGAGGCTGGCCAGGCTATTGCGAGAGGTGCGCGCGAGGTATATCCAGAGGCGCAGATCAGCGTTGTGCCGGTGGCCGATGGAGGCGAGGGAACGACGCAGGCGCTGGTGGATGCCACGGGGGGCAGGCTGGTGACGCGTGAAGTGACCGGTCCTTTGGGAGAGCCAGTGCAGGCATTTCTGGGATTGATGGGTGACGGATGCACCGCCGTCATCGAAATGGCCGCTGGCGCCGGCCTGCCACTGGTGCCGCCCGCAGTGCGAGATCCGCGGGTCACCACGACATATGGTGTAGGCGAACTGCTTCTCGCTGCGCTCAACGAAGGCCGCACGCGTTTTATTATCGGGATCGGGGGAAGCGCGACCAACGACGGCGGGGCGGGTATGGCTCAGGCGTTAGGCGCGCGGCTCCTGGATGCGCAGGGCGATGATCTTCCCTATGGTGGGGCTGCCCTGGCCCGGCTTGCTCGCATTGAGACTGAACACATGGATGCGCGCTTGCGGCAATGCGTCTTCGAGGTGGCTTGTGATGTCAACAATCCGCTGTGCGGACCAACGGGAGCCTCGGCCGTGTATGGCCCGCAGAAGGGCGCGACCCCTGCTATGGTGGCGGAACTGGACGCGGCTCTGGCCCATTACGCGCAAATTATCGAGCGCGATCTGGGCAGCGTGGTCCGCGATATACCAGGCGCTGGCGCTGCTGGTGGTCTGGGCGCAGGACTACTGGCCTTTTTGCGGGCCCGGCTGCGACCGGGGGCGCAGATTGTCCTGGAGGCTGTGCGCCTGGAAGAGCATTTACGTGGGGCTGACCTGGTCATTACCGCCGAAGGGCAGCTTGATAGCCAGACCGCCTATGGCAAGAGCGTGGGTGCGGTCGCTGCTCTGGCAAAGAAGTATCGCTTGCCGGTTCTGGCCATCGCGGGCGGCCTGGGCGAAAACTACCGCGAACTCTACAAGCTCGGCATAGATGGTATCGCTGTCCTGCCTCCCGGTCCAATGGAGCTTGCTCAGGCGATGCGCGAGGCCGACCGCTTGATCAGCGAGGCCGCAGAGCGCGCGTTGAGAATATTTAAGGGTGGCTGCCAGAGTCAGGCAGGAGCTGAAGAGCAGAAACCGGAATAAGCCTTCACAAAAAGAAGTTATAATTAGCGAGGAGGAGTGGTGGGTATGGCAGAGCAGAAGGATTGGGCGAGAACTGCTCCTAATCATATTCAGAATCCTCTCTGCGACATATTTGTAGCAAAGGGGTGTCTTTGTGCGTCTATAATAATAGAGAGATAAAGCCCTTTGACATTTCACAGCGTCATCTTCTTAGCGCGTTCCTTTATGATAGAAGGAGCAAAAAATGGCAGAAAACATGTTCGTTGCCGATAGTGCGGATTCCGAGCGCCTGCGCGAACAAGGTTTCACGGAGGCCGAGATTGCCAAACTCATCTATATGAAAGAGCATGTTATTGAGCAGATTGAATACCGCGAAATGCTTGAGGAGCAGCACCGCTTGATTTTTCTCCGCTGGCTTGTGGAACATGATCGTATTAGTAAGTAGTGTAAAACCGGGTACGTCATTCTGGGCCAGATAGGTATGTACCCGTTGCAATAGAGGAGACCGGGCACGTTCGTTGAACGCGCCCGGTCTGTCGTTGTAACGAGCGCTTCGTCCTGTGGAAGAGTTTTCGTAGATTTCCTGATTGGAGGAGAAGCAGCAGGCGAGGATGAGGAGAGACTATTGCTCCTCATGAACACTGATCACTCTACGCAGCTTTTTTAATGCAGTGTGACGTTTGGCTTGCAGACGGCGTTCGCAGCTGATTTTGCCTGGGCGCGTAGGAAGGCGCGGAGTCGGGTGGTGCTGGAGACGCTGGAGGCGTTGTGCCATGCGTGCAAAGGCCATCTCGCGGTTCGCTGCCTGCGACCGCCGCTCGGTGGCCGCTACCGTGATGCCGCTTGGACGATGGATCAGGCGCACGCCGGTTTCAACTTTGTTACGGTGCTGCCCGCCCGGCCCACCGGCGATGAAAAATGCGATATCGCAATCTCGCTCCAACGAGGCCCGATCATATGGGTATTTTTCCGTTAACATGTGTTTTATCTCATAAGTGGCTTCGGGGCTGGCCTGAGCAAGCCATAAGCCGAATTCTGTGCCCCCGTGTTCTTACGAAGGCGGGGGAGGTAGGCATCTATCTAGGGCGGCGATTGCTCGTCGTCTCAAGCGACCAACCCGAGGGTTGACGGGCGAGCAACCCGCGAACAGGCCGCTTGCGGCCTGTTCATCCCTCTGCTCGGTCTTGCTCCGAATGGGGTTTACCCGGCCAGCCAGTCACCTGGCTGCCGGTGAGCTCTTGCCTCGCCATTTCACCCTTACCCGGCGCTGGGAGTTGCTCCCATTCTTAGACCAGGCGGTATGTTTCTGTGGCACTTTCCTTGGGGTCACCCCCACTGGCCGTTAGCCAGCATTCTGCTCTGTGGAGTTCGGACTTTCCTCGGACCCTTGCGGACCCGCGCCTGCCTGTCTTGCTCAAACCAGCCTTCCCTTAGAGTAACATATGGGGGCAAGTCGGCTATTCCTCTGCCTGCTCAACGTCTTCCTCGTCGTCCTCAGATAGCTCAAAGTTGATGTTGCGGTAAATTTCGCTCATCTCCAGTTGTAGGCCCAGGCTGGCCAGCTTCACCGGCTGATCCACGCGATAGATGCGACACTGCCAGGTATCAGGATTGTCCGGCTGCTCCTGATCGCGCTGCCAGACTTCGACCAGGGGGAAAAACTGGTTGACAAGCACAATCTCCTGCACCGTCGGGCAATTCTGATACGCTTTGAATTTGATGCCGCGATCCCTTCTTTCTGTGCTCTCCGAAAGCACTTCAACAACCAGGCGAGGGAATTTGACAAGGGTGATATCAAGAGGTAAATCTTCCGGGTTGCAAGAAACAGTTACGTCAGGATAAACAAAATGCTTGCGGTTATTCTTTTTTTTCCAAGTAATACTTGCATATCACTACTAAAAACAGTACAGGGATTTCCCTCAAGCTTGCGGTCGAGTGCGTTATCAATATTGCGTTTGATTAAATCATGCCCTCTTCTTCCATCGCTCATCATGTAGACTTTGCCATAAAGATATTCATATTTACGGTCAGGCGAGATGATCTCCAGCCGATGGTACTCATCCTCAGACATAGCCTTGCTATACCAGGGTTTACGCTCAAAATTCTCTTCAATTTCAGAATTTTCAAAATCATCATCTCTACGTGAGCGCACTGCCATATACAAACCTCCTGCGTGCGTTTAAGGTAACCTGCTATCCACGAGTAATATAGCATATTCAACTTTTCCGAGAGCAGCGAGTCTGTCATTTCGTGGAGCTTCCCAGGATTTATGGCTCGCGGAAGCTTTGAATATGGTTTAATACAATTACAAAATGTTTACCACGTAAAAAGCGAGGCTTATTCTCATGAGCAACCAACAACCAGTACGCCTGACCGAGCTTGCCAGTTGCGCGGGCTGCGCAGCAAAAATTGGCGCGGATATGCTGGCTCAGGTGCTGCAACCTTTGCGCCAGCGCAATGTTCCGCCGCAGCTTCTTGTTGGACTGGGCGCGATTGATGATGCGGCGGTCTATCAGGTCAACGAGCAGCAGGCTATTATCAGCACGGCGGACTTTTTTCCGCCAGTCGTGGATGATCCCTATAGTTATGGCTCCATCGCCGCCGCCAACGCGCTCAGCGACGTGTATGCCATGGGCGGGCAGGTCTTGATGGCAATTAACCTGGTAGCCTGGCCTGACAATCTGGATACAAGCATCCTCAGCGAAGTGTTGCGCGGTGGGATGGACGTGGTTGAGCGGGCGGGCAGCGCCATCGCCGGTGGCCACTCGATCACCGATAGCGAACCCAAATACGGGCTGGCGGTGACGGGCGTGGTGCATCCAGAGCATATTTTGACCAAAGGAGGGGCGCGACCGGGAGACCTGCTGGTGCTGAGCAAACGCCTGGGAACTGGCCTGCTCACGACGGCACAGAAGCAGGGGCTTGTGCGCGAAGAGGATATGGCCGTTGCCATTCAATCAATGGCGAGCCTGAACCGCCAGGCCAGCGAGGTGCTTGTGCAGGCGGGAGCGCGGGTTCACGCTGTTACGGATATTACCGGCTTCAGTCTGTTGGGCCATGCCTGGGAGATGGCTTTGCAGAGCCTGACCAGTATGCGCTTCGACTATCAGGCCCTGCCGCTGCTACCCAATGCGCGGCACTACGCGGAAGCCGGCTGTATCCCCGGCGGCACAAGACGCAACGAACGTCACCTGCGCTCACACGTTCACTTTGGCGAGAATCTGACCGGTCTGGACCAGAACATCCTCTTCGATCCGCAAACCTCCGGCGGACTCTTCGCGGCCATTGATCCATCTCTCTGGCCAGAGCTTGAAAGCCGGACGGATGTTCCGTTCTGGTGCATTGGAGAAGTGACTGATCTGGTGAATGATCCCTCGCGGATTGTTTTAAGCGCCGGATGATTTTC
>DATGKW010000040.1:0-30321 GCA_035294465.1 Ktedonobacteraceae bacterium
TGCAAAGGAGGTATTAAATGTTACAGGAAACTCAGCCTGAGAAGGAACCTGAAACAGCGCCGCAGCCAACAAGCGGCATGGAGTATGGGCGCGAGCAAGGCGGCGAGGAATGGCGCAAAGAATTTCCCTATCCCTGGGATGAGGATGAGATCGTCACCCGGCGCGATACTCTGCGCTTCTTGCTCGCCGGTTCAGGTACGCTTTTCCTTGCTACTGGCGTGCTTGCCATTCTCGGCGCGCTTCCCAAAGGTCCTAACGTCACCGTTGTTCCCATTGCGAGAGTGGGAGAGCTCGCTGAGAATCAGTGGAAAGTCTTTAATTATCCTGATCAGTATGCGCAGGGTATCTTAATCAATCTGCCGGGGCATGGGCTGGTTGCCTATAGTGATGTTTGCACGCACCTCTCGTGCGCGGTACTCTATCGGGGAGATGGAACGTTGCATTGTCCCTGTCACGATGGTCTCTTTGATGCGAAAACGGGCGATGCTATTGCTGGCCCACCGATTCGTCCATTGCCACTGATTCAGCTTGCCATACATGACGGCACCATCTACGCTGTGAAGGAGATAGCGCGATGAGCACGCGCAATATAAAAAGATACGAGCGGAAAGCGAATCCTGATGATCCGCCAGTCCAGCGCCCGCCGCAGGGACCCGGCGGACCCCGGCCTGGTCCCAATTTTCTTGGTCTGGAAGGGCGCATTGCTATCGTGCAGGGCCAGATCTTTTTGCTGGCAACCATCCTGGCCGTCCAGCTCTGGATTGTCACCGATGCCCTCTACGAACTGCTCTCCGGCCGGGCAGCGAGCCTGGGGTGGTTAGCTCTCGCTAGCGGGATCGGCTTCGCCATCGCGCTGCTCGTTGTCTTCTGGCCTCGCCGGCGCATCATAGAGGAGTAAATTACTGCATGGAGAAAGATTCGCAGAAACAAGACGACCCCCAGATGCTTGAAGCATCGCCGCCGCCTCGCCCGCTTCGTTTCTACCATCGCATTGATCGCGAACATCCAATTGGCGGCGAGATGTCGGACATTGTGCTTGGTCTGTTCACCCGCCTGCGCCTGCCCTGGCTAACGCAACGCTACTCGCGTGTCCCTGTGCTGGCTCTTTTCAGCTTCATCAATGGCTGTATTAGCATCGGCATCATGTCCATGCTGGCGCTCGTAACAAGGTCGCCTTTCATCTTTCCCTCGCTCGGCCCGACTGCTTTTCTCTTTTTCTACACACCGACAGCTCCCACTGCCTCACCTCGCAACACGATAGTTGGTCACGCCATTGGTGTGCTGGCAGGCTACTTTAGCCTGTTCGTGACAGGTCTGACCTCAGCAGGCCCCGCGCTGGCCGTTGGTGTGACCTGGCCTCGTGTCTTCGCCGCGGCTCTCTCCCTCGGCCTCACAGCGGGCTTGATGGTGCTTGCCAGGTCCCCCCATCCGCCAGCGGGCGCGACAACCCTGATCGTCTCGCTCGGCATCCTGGTCAAGCCCTGGCAACTTCTTCTTTTAATGATCGCGGTCGTCCTGCTCACACTCCAGGCTCTCGCCATCAATCGGCTGGCCGGCATCCCCTATCCGCTCTGGAATCCCGTGAGAGAGCCAGAAGAAGGAACAAAGCAGATACGTCCTGGATTTGATGTTAAGAAACGTTGACATCTCTTCAATAAAAATGTATAGTTCCTTCAGAAGCCATCATATATTGATGGAAATCTTCCCTGTATTATGGCATGCTCTGGCTGTCCCGCTGAGCAGATTTGAAAAAGTATGGAAACAGGTATGCACCATGTCGATGTGCTCGTCGTCGGTGGTGGGGTCGTTGGATGCGCTATTCTGCGCGAACTCTCGCGTTATCAAGCGTCTATAGCTCTGGTAGAATGTAACCCTGATATTGGTGAAGGCACGAGCAAAGCGAATAGCGCGATCATGCACACCGGCTTCGACGCCCCCCCCGGCTCGCTCGAAGCCCGGCTGCTGGCCGAGGCGCGCGGCCTCTGGCCATCCACTATCAAAGACCTGCACATTCCGCATCTGCCAACGGGCGCTTTGATGCTGGCCCTCACTCCTGAGGACCTCCTGACCATCGAGAACGAGATCCTCCCCAGAGCTGCGCTCAACGGCGTGGCTTTACAGCGCCTGGCGCGTGAAGAGATCCTGGAAAGCGCTCCGTATGTGAACCCCGAAGTTCTGGGCGGCGTCTTCGTCAAGGGTGAAGGAGTAATCGACCCTTTCTGGACGACACGAGCCTATTGCGAGAACGCTCTGTGCAACGGCGCTGCCGTCTTTACCGGCGAAGGCGTGAACGAAGTGCGCGTAGAAGAGCAGCGAGTGCTGGTGCAGACAGACGCGGGACGAGCTTTCGCCGCCTCACTGGTTGTCAACGCGGCGGGCCTGTGGTCCGACGAAATTGCGCGCCTGGCGGGTGATGTATCATTTACTATCAGGCCACGCAAGGGACAGTTTGTAATTGTCAAGAGGAATGATGGAGTGGGGCAGATTATTCTGCCGGTGCCCAGCAAAGTTTCTAAGGGCATCCTGGTTACGCCAACTGTCTTCGGAGGCGTTCTGCTAGGACCAACGGCAGAAGATGTGGATGAGAAGACCGACCTGGCTACGACTGCCGAGGGCTTGCGTATGATACGCGAGGGAGTTCAGAAATATGTGCCGGGCATGGCCAGGGCAGAGAGCATACGCCAGTTTGCTGGCTTGCGCGCCGTGGGCAGCGAGAACGATTATATCATCCGTCCCTCGACTGCCGGACGGCGCCTGTTACACGTCGCGGGAATCCGCTCAACCGGTCTCTCAGCTTCGCCGGCGCTTGGCCGCTACGTCAGCCGTCTGGTGCGCGATGAGCTAGGATTGTCCCGACGCGGGGACTTTCAGCCAGAGCTGCCGGCGGCTCCTGCCAATGCCTGGCAGGATGCAGGCGAGGTTGTTTGTCTTTGTCATTCGATCACGCGCGGCGAGATTCTGGCAGCCTTGCACAACCCTCTGCCTCCAGGCTCGCTGGATGGCCTGAAGCGGCGCACCGGGGCAATGTCGGGCGAGTGCCAGGGCAATCTCTGCCTGCCGCGCATCCTGGATCTCTTCCGACAGGAACTAGGATATGATCCGCTCGTTCTGCCCAAACATCTGCCACAGTCCGCGCCTGTGACCGCGCGCCTTGTAGATATCGCGGCACAGGAAGGTTAGCAAATGGATAAACCCTACACTCTGGCGATTGTCGGGGCTGGCATCAGCGCCTTGAGCGCCCTGCGAGCTGGCTTGAGCAGCGAACGCACGATCCTGCTAGATTACCAGGAGAAGCCGGGCGGCTTCCTGCGCCCGGCTTTGCCCGCGCGCGGCTTCGAGGATTATGCTACATTGATACAAACAAGCCGGTTGCCGGGGCAGCTAACGGCTTGCTTTAACGCCACCGCCGTTGGCCTTGCGCCAGCCATCGAGGATGGCGAGCCACACACGCTACTCGTGCGCCATCGCTCAGGTGTCGAGAGAATCCGCGCCTACCGCCTGCTGCTGGCCTGCGGTGGCCTGGAGCTTACCCGCGAACAGGCGCAGATCCCAGGATCGCGACCCGCTGGCATCATGACGCCTGCCCTCGCGCATCAATTGCTCAATCGCGGCTACGCGCCCGGCCAGAGGATCGTGGTCTACGGTAGCTCGCGCTATACACTGGCAACCGCGCGGCGTCTGGCCAGAGCCGGGCTTTTCGTGACGCTTGTTCACTCGCCCGGCTTGCCGGATGCATCCATACTCATTGATCCATCTCCCTCGCTGAACATCCTGCCGCCCGCGCAACTGGTCTCGCTTGCCGGCTTTCCCCGGCTAGAGCGCCTGACGTTTAGTAGAACGCCGGGCGAGTCTTTTTCTTTGCTGGCCGATACGCTCGTCTATGGAACAGAAATGCGTGCCAACACGGGCTGGCTCAAGAGTAGTGGCCTCGCACTCAGCGAGCAAGGAGCAATCAAGGTTGATCAGCATTACTTGACGAGCGTGCCAGGCATCTATGCCATAGGCACACTTGTCTCTCCTTCACTTGATCATACAGATTCGCTGCGCATGGGAAGGGAATTTGCAGCACTTTTCTCTGAAGGCTCTTTATGAAGACACAATCGGCCATTCTAGCCATTGACCAGGGCACCACGCGCACGAAAGCCCTGATCTTCGACGCGCAGGCTCATTGCCTGGCAAAGGCCTCGAGCGAGATCCCGCTAACCTATCCATGTCCGGGCTGGGTCGAGCAGGACCCGCGCGTCTTGCTGAACAGCGTGTTAGAGAATGTCCGCGCAGCTCTGAATGCCACGCGGGCCAGGATTGTAGCCTGTGGCCTGGCCAATCAGGGCGAGACGGTGATGATCTGGCGCAAGTCGGACGGGCAGCCACTCTACCCGGCGATTAGCTGGCAGGATCGGCGAACCGCTGCCTTCTGCGCAAGGCTCGCGGAGAGCGACGAGGGACGCTTCATCTCTGAGCATACCGGCTTGCCACTTGATCCCTATTTCTCCGCTACCAAACTGCGCTGGCTGCTGGATAACGTGCCGGAAGCGCGTGCTCTGGCTGCACGGGGCAATCTGCTGGCCGGAACCACCGATTCCTGGCTGCTTTGGAACCTCACTGGCCAGCACTTGACCGACGATGCCACGGCCTCGCGCACGATGCTCTACAATCCACGCCTGCGAGCCTGGGACCAGGACGTGCTCGAAATGCTGAATATTCCGCGCTCGATCCTGCCCGCGATCAGACCCACCTGCTCGTCTTTTGGCACCATACGCGCCGATCTCTCAGGGCAGGTTATCCCTGTGAGCGCCGCGATTGTCGATCAGCAAGGGGCATTGTTCGGGCAGGTCTGCTTCGCGCCCGGCGATGTGAAAGTGACCTATGGCACCGGCGCGTTCATCTTGCTCAATACCGGTCGGACGCTGCCCGCTTCACAACACGGCCTTGTGCCAACCGTAGCCTGGACGCTGGATAACGAAACCTCCTACGCGCTCGATGGCGGTATCTACGTCGCCGGGGCTGCGGTCCAATGGCTGCGCGACGGCCTGGGCATTATCTCCCACGTCGAAGAGTCCCAGGCTCTGGCCGAGTCGGTGCCGGACAACGGAGGCGTCTTCTTCGTACCCGCCCTGACCGGTCTGGCCGCGCCCTACTGGGATAGCTCTGCTCGTGGAGCGCTTCTCGGCCTGACACGCGGCACCACACGTGCCCATATCGTGCGCGCAACTCTAGAGGGAGTTGCTTTCCGTACCCGTGACATACTTGAAGCTATGACCCGCGATACCGGGCGGTCCATACGCGGCATCAAAGTCGATGGTGGCGCCTCTGCGAACCACTTCCTCATGCGGGTCCTGGCCGACATATCCGGCGTCGAGGTGCGCGTCTCTGCCATCCAGGAAACTACCTCGCTCGGTGTGGCCTTTCTGGCCGGCCTGGGCAGCGGCCTCTGGCGGAGTCAGGCCGAACTATCTGCGCTCTGGCACGCCTCCGCCGTCTACGCGCCGCGTCCCAGCTCTGGCTACGCGGATCTCTATCCTCGCTGGCTTGAAGCGATTGAGCGTTCGCGAGGCTGGGCGAAGGACGTTTGATCACGCCAGTAGCAGCTTGACCCCCGCTTCCTCCAACTCGCGCCTCGCGCCTTCGTCGATTTCGTGATTGGTAACGATCAGATCGACCTCGGAGAGCGGGGCCACACGGGTGAACATGACCTTGCCGAATTTGGTGTGGTCGGCCACCACAATCCTTTCACGGGCACACTCGAACATCGCACGTTTAGTTCCAGCCTCGTCAAAATTGAATTCGGTCAATCCATGCTCTAAAGTAATGCCGCCTACGCCGATAAAGGCTTTATCCACTTGGAACGAGCGCAGGGTCTGCTCGGTCAGGTGCCCGACCATAGAAAGTTCGCTGGAGCGCAGCTTGCCGCCGACGACGATGACCTGGATTGCCGGTTGGTTTGCCAGTTCCAGAGCTGCACGCAGGTTCGTCACTAGCACGGTCAGGTTGCGTTTACCCTTCAAAGCGCGGGCGATTTCCAGCGTGGTGGTGCCAACATCCAGGATGATGCTTTCGCCATCTGTAATCAGCTCGACCGCCTTCAGGGCAATACGTCGTTTTTCCGGGGAAAGTTGCGACTCACGGGCGCTGAAAGGCGGTTCGTAGCTAGCTCCGCGCACACTGATAGCTCCGCCATGCACGCGCCGGATCAGTCCTTCCTGCTCCAGCTCCTGCAAATCGCGCATGATCGTAATTAAGGAGACCTCAAAGCGCTGAGCCAGGTCGCGCACGGAAGCTACGCCGCTGGCTTCGACATCTTTGAAAATGTGCTGGCGCCGCTCCTGGGCGAGCATTTTGCTCTCTCTACTTACTTTCTCTTCCATGTTTCTGCATCCCAATGCAATTTCTTCTCCTGATGCGGGTCGCGGTGGGCAACTCCGCCAGCACTGTGAGGAGATTGTACATCTAAAAGCCGCAAGAGGTCAAGTCTACATTTAGAACTTTCTCAGAACATTCTTGTGGTATAGTTTTCTATATGATATAGATTCTCCAAAGATAAAGGAGATATACTGTCGGCATACGAGAAAGGAAATAATTACCGATGGATGTCATTGTTGAAACTACTGCTGGCAAGCTGCGCGGGACCAGCGTCAATTACTCCATCCTTCGTTTCACCGGCATCCCCTATGGAGCGCCAACGGGCGGGCAGAACCGTTTTCGCCCACCTGTCAGTCCTCAACCCTGGGCGGGAGTGCGCGACGCGCTCGCATTTGGAAGTAGCAGCCCGCAGCCGCAGGGAGGAATGAGCCGCCTGCGAGCGATCATTGGCGAGGGACCGCCTGAGCCAGAAAGCGAAGATTGCCTGTATCTCAATGTATGGACGCCGGCGGTAGGAGATGGCGGCAAGCGACCGGTGCTGTTCTGGTGTCATGGCGGCGGATTTACTATGGGTTCGGGTTCGGCAGGCTTTTATCATGGGACAAACCTGGCACATCGGGGAGATGCCGTCGTTGTCACTGTCAATCACCGCCTCGGCCCGCTCGGCTATTGCTACCTGGGCGACCTGGCGGGTGAGGAGTACGCCGCGTCGGGCAACGTAGGCATGCTCGATCTGGTTGCGGCGCTGGAGTGGGTGCGCGATAATATCGCGGCCTTTGGCGGCAACCCCGGCAACGTCACCATCTTCGGCGAATCTGGCGGCGGCGCCAAAGTCAGCGCATTGATGGCCATACCTGCTGCAGCCGGTCTCTTCCACCGGGCAATTATTCAGAGCGGTCCGGGTCTGCGCATGATGACGCGCGCAAAGGCGACAGAAAATGCAGAGAAGCTGTTGAAGGCACTCGGACTCTCTGCCGGCGAAGTGGATAAACTGTGTACCGTGCCGGTTGAACAAATCTTTGAGGCCAACGGCAAAATCAATGCTCGTGTCCCCCTCGGCGGCTGGAGTCCGGTCGTCGATGGTCAGGTGCTTCCACGCCATCCTTTCGAGCCGGACGCGCCTGCGATCTCAGCCAGTGTGCCACTCATCATTGGCACGAACAAGGACGAAGCAGCGCTCTTCCTGCTGGCCGACGCGGAAGCGAACGAGCTCGATGAAGCGGGACTTCACAGGCGCGTCCAGGTTGTCATGAGAGACGCTACCGATACATTGCTCGCAGCCTATCGCCGCGCCTACCCACAGGCGTCGCCCCGCGATCTCCTGATCTCTATCATGAGCGACCGCATGATGCGCATGCATTCGATTACTCTGGCCGAGCGTAAACACGCGCAGGGAGCTGCTCCGGCCTTCATGTACCTGTTCACCTGGGAGACGCCCGTCTTGAACGGGAGACTGAAGTCATGCCACGCCCTCGAAATTCCGTTTGTGTTCGATAATCTTGCACGAGCCAGGCGATTCATCGGCGATGGACCAGAATGCGCGGCTCTTGCGGAGCGTATGAGCGAAACCTGGCTGGCCTTCGCCCGCGACGGGGTGCCGGCCTATCGCAACCTGCCCGCCTGGCCTGCCTACGACCCACAAGCGCGGGCTACTATGATCTTCGATCAAACGTGCCGTGTGGAAAACGATCCCGGCGGCGAGCTGCGCAGAGTCTGGGATGGCGTACCTATTCCATCTCTGAGCGAGTAAGAGTGTCTGTGCCGCTGCTCCACGGGGGATAGCGGCATGGCGTACAACTGATGCTCAAATCAGTTCCTCGAGTCCACGGCGTACTTTGTCAGCAGTGGGCAAGGGAAATCACGCGAGTAAACAGGCGGCTGAACGCGTTCTCCCTTGCCAGTAGACTCATGTTTATGGTACGTTTCTTAAAAAGGAGGAACTGCGCATGAGTAAACAATATAGCGCTTGCGGGCGAGAAGAGAATTTCACGGGAGGCGAGAGATGACGGACAGGCAGCTCTCCCTGACAGACGTTGCACGCTATCCGCGTCCGGGCATGGATGCACCGGGCAGCGTGACGTTTACTCCAGACAGCCGGAAGGTCGCTTATTTACAGGGCAAACCAGGCTCGCTCATCCAGGAGTTGTGGACCTATGATCTGGAGAGCAGGACGCGGCACCAGGTGACACATCTGACCGGCCGCTCGGCGAGCGCCGACACGTCCGTCTCCCTCGACGAAGAACTGAGGCGCGAGCGCAGCCGAACACGCGAGTCAGGCGTAACCGGCTACCAGTTTGCGCGAACAGCCGATGGCGCAGCGCTCATGCTGCTGGTTCCCTTTGATGGACGGCTCTATCTTGCCCGCGACGGAGAGAACCTGACACCTCTACCCGATAGCGAGGGAGCGCTCGACGCGCAGCTCAGCCCGAACGGTTCACACCTGGCCTTTGTGCGCTCCGGCGAACTCTACGTTGTTCCTACCGATGGAACGGGGCAGCCGCGAGCGTTGACCGAGGGCGCGATGGAAGGCGTGACTAATGGCCTGGCGGAATACATTGCCCAGGAGGAGATGGATCGTGGGGCGGGCTATTGGTGGAGTCCCGATGGCACGCGCCTGGCCTTTGTGCGCGTCGATAGCCGCCATATTCCCCTGTATCCCATCGTTCACCAGGGGAAAGAAACTGTGGCTGTTGAAGAACATCGTTATCCCTTCGCAGGTGCTCGCAACGTCGTGGTGCGCCTGGGCGTTGTGCCGGTGGATGGCCGCCCGGAGGATGTGACCTGGATGGACCTGGGGGCCAACGAAGATATCTACCTGGCGCGCGTGGCCTGGCGACCCGACGGCGTGCTCACGGCGCTGATTCAATCACGCGACCAGCGTTCACAGCGCTTCGTTGCTTTCGATGCCCACAGCGGCCTGGCAACCAGTCTGATCGAGGAGCAGGGTGAACCCTGGCTCAACCTTCATAACAACCTGCGTTTCTTGAAATCAGGAGAATTTCTCTGGGCAAGCGAACGCACAGGCTTTCGCCATCTCTACCTTCATGATCGCAATGGCCGCGAAATACGCGCGCTGACCGAGGGGGCGTGGATAGTGACCGGCAAAGTGGCAGTTGATGAAGAGAGGCGTCTGGTCTATTTCCAGGGAACATGCGATGGGCCGCTGGAGCAGCATCTCTATGTGGTCTCGCTCGATGGGGGGCCTTTGCGACGTCTGACGCGCGAGCCTGGCTGGCATGAAACAGTGATTTCGCCGGATTGCCGCTTCTTCGTCGATACCTGGCAGAGCCTGGAGCAGCCGCCGCGCCTGACGCTGCGCAACCTGACCGATGGTGAAGCACAGAGCCTGCTGTTCGAGCGAGAAGGAATTACTCCAGCCTCGCTTGGCCTCTGCGTGCCGGAGATCACCAGCTTTCGTACGCACGATGGGGCGTTGCTCTACGCGGCCATCTATGCCTCAGAGCAGACGCGCGCCGCGAGCCAGCCGCGGCCGCTGGTGGTATCGGTCTACGGTGGTCCGCACGCACAAATGGTTACAAACACCTGGTCTCTGACCGTCGATCTGCGAGCGCAATACCTGGCGCAACAGGGCTTCGTGGTGCTGAAAGTTGATAATCGCGGCAGCGCCAATCGTGGCCTGGCCTTCGAGGCCCCAATCGCACGCAAGATGGGGCATATCGAGGTTGACGATCAAGTTGAAGGAGTGCGCTTCCTGGCAGATCGCCCCTACGTCGATAGCGAGCGCGTGGGCATCTACGGCTGGAGCTACGGCGGCTATATGGTCTGCCGCTGCCTGCTGCGAGCGCCGGATGTCTTCAAGGCCGGTATCGCTGGTGCGCCAGTCACTTTCTGGGAAGGCTACGACACCCACTATACCGAGCGCTACATGGGCCTGCCGGCAAGCAATGCTGCGGGATACGAAGCCAGTTCAGTACTGCCCTACGCCGGAAAACTGATTGGCAAGCTGCTACTGGTGCATGGCCTGGTAGACGAAAACGTGCATGCCCGCCATACAATGCGCCTGGTTGAAGCCCTGGCAGCAGCCGCGCGCGACTACGAACTGATGCTCTTCCCAGAGTCCCGCCACATGCCGCGCCAGCCTTCATACCTTGAGTATATGGAGCGCCGTCTGGTGGAGTTCCTGCGCCGCAACCTGGAGTGAGGAGACGATGATATCATACGTTGACCTGTCGCAGCCGCTGGAAAACGGTATGACGTATTTTCCAGGCGATCCTGAGCCGCGCATCGTGCCCGCAGAGACCACTCCTCCCTGGCGCGTCACGCAGATACACATCGTTACCCATACCGGCACGCATATTGACGCAGCTTCGCACTTCGTCCCACGAGGCAGGACGATCAGCGACTATCCTCTGGAGCGTTTCATCCTGCCGGGAAGAGTTGTTCCGCTTACCGGGCGCGATGACGACGAACTTATCGGCCCGGACGCGCTGGCCGACTCTCTGGCCGATTTTCCAACCAGAGGCGCATTGCTACTTCATCTTGGCTGGGACCGCTACTGGAAAACTGAGCGCTACTTGCGCCATCCCTATCTTTCACCCGGAGCAGCGCAATTGCTAGTGGATAGAGGTGTGAGTCTTATCGGTGTCGATGCTCTGAATGTCGATTCTACAGTGCAGGAGAGCGATCACGCACACGCTGTGCTGCTAGGAAATGATGTCTTGATTGTAGAAAACCTCACACGGCTGGATCAACTTGCGCCTGGCGTGAGCTATCAATGCTCGTTCCTTCCGCTTGCCCTGTTCAGGCTGGACGGCTCTCCGGTGCGGGCTGTTGCCTGGCGCGCAGTCTGAAATTTCAAAGGAGGAGAAGCGCCCGATGAAACGCCAGGACTATCGAGCATACGCGGACGCCGCCATCGAAGCGTTGCAAGAGTGGTACGATCCGACAACGGGCCTCTATACTGGCGTAACATGGTGGCACTCGGCTATCTGCCTGGATGCAGTCATTGATTATATGACCCGTACAGGGGAACGCGGTCTGCTTGGGATTCTAACGACGACCTTTGAGAAGAACGCCGGCAACAATTTCCTGGAGAATTCTTATGACGACATGGCCTGGTGGGCGCTCGCGTGGATCAACGCCTTTGACCTGACACAAGAGGGGCATTACCTGGCAATGGCCCGGACGATCTTCGCCGCTATGGAGCAAGGATGGGATGGTGTGTGTGGCGGTGGCGTCTGGTGGGATTTCAAGCGCGACTACAAGAACGCGATTCCCAATGAGCTTTTTCTGCTGCTCGCGGCCCGCCTGCAACAACGTGCCTCCGACGATGCTGAGCGCGCGTACTATCGTGCGTGGGCCGAGCGTGAGTGGAACTGGTTCAGGGCTAGCGGCATGATCAACGAAGATCACCTGGTCAACGATGGGCTGCGCGGCTGTCAGAATAACGGCGGCACAACCTGGACGTACAACCAGGGGGTCATTCTGGCTGCGCTGGCAGAGATGTGTCGCATAACCGGCGCGCGCGTCTATCTTCATGAGGCAGAAGCAATCGCCGATGCGACGATCCAGACGTTAGTTACGCCAGATGGCATTCTGAAAGAACCCTGTGAGGACGCGGGGTGCGACTCCAATGGGGCACAATTCAAGGGTATCTTTCTGCGCAGTCTCTTCACCCTTTACCAGGTCGACGAGCAGCCCAGATATCGCGAGTTTATTCTGAGAAACGTCACATCGCTCTGGGAGAACAATCGCAACGAGCACAACCAGTTCGGCCTGCACTGGGCGGGACCATACGACAGCGCGGACGCCTCGCGCCAGAGTTCGGCGGCGCATGCAATTAACGCAGTTCTGGCGTTTGATGATAAATAAAGAGTTAGACATGAGAAAGGCAGTATCGCATTGAAATCGACGGAGAAGGTCGCTATCGGGATAATCGGGTGCGGCATGATCAGCTCTATCTACCTGAAAAATTTGCAGACATTTCCTCTTCTGGACGTCCTTGCCTGCGCGGATCTTGATCCTCAGCGGACGCGCATCCAGGCGGAGCGTTTCGCGATTCCCAAAGCCTGTACCGTTGAGGATCTGCTGGCCGATCCGGAGCTTGAGATCGTGCTCAATCTGACTATCCCCAGCGCCCACGCGGAGGTTGGTCTGGCAGCGCTTCAGGCGGGCAAGCATACCTACAGTGAGAAGCCGCTCGGCATCACGCTTGAGCAGGGAAAAGCGCTCCTTGAGGCTGCAAGGACCCGCGACCTGCGCATCGGCTGCGCCCCAGATACCTTTCTAGGGGGCGGCCTGCAAACCTGCCTTCACCTGATAAACCAGGGTGCAATCGGTAGGCCCGTAGCTGCGACCGCCTTCATGGCCTGTCACGGACACGAGAACTGGCATCCTGAACCCGACTTTTATTACCAGCCGGGCGGTGGGCCGCTCTTTGATATGGGTCCCTACTACCTCACGGCCTTGATCTCCTTGCTTGGCCCGGTTCGGCGCGTTACAGGGTCGGCGCGCATCACTTTTCCTGAGCGGGTCGTTACCAGCAAGCCGCGCTACGGGACCACCATCAAGGTGAATACGCCAACGCATGTCGCGGGCGTGCTGGACTTCGCTAACGGAGCCATAGGCACCCTGCTAATGAGCTTCGATGTCTGGTGGCATCGCCTGCCGGCCATCGAAATCTACGGAACCGAGGGAACGCTGAGCGTACCTGATCCGAACGGATTCTCTGGTCCCGTACGTCTGCGCCGGGCAAACGAAAGCGCGTGGCAGGAGGTGCCTCTCACTCATATGTATACTGACAATAGCCGGGGCCTCGGACTGCTGGATATGGCCCAGGCCATTCGCGTAAAGCGCCCGCATCGAGCCAGCGGCGAGCTGGCCTATCACGTGCTGGAAATTATGGAAGCGCTTTATAAATCGTCCGACAGCGGGCAGCACATCGAACTGCAAAGCCGGTGCGAGCGCCCCGAACCTCTCAAGCCGGGAGAACTCGAAGGGAGATAATAATCGATGAAACACGCGCTAATCGTTTGGGGTGGCTGGCAAGGCCACGAGCCGCAGAAAGGCGCGGCGCTTTTTGCCTCTTTTCTCAGAGCCCAGCATTATGAAGTAGAAGTTGCTACTACGCTCGATGCCTACCTGGACCAGGCAAAGATGCAGAGCCTGGACTTGATTGTACCGATCTGGACTATGGGCACGATTACGCCGGAGCAGGAACGCGGCCTGCTGAATGCGGTGCGCGGCGGCGTCGGGATCGCTGGCTGGCATGGCTGTATGGCGGACTCATTCCGCAACAATACCGAGTATCAATTCATGGTGGGAGGGCAATGGGTTGCTCATCCCGGCGGCATCATAGACTACGAAGTACATATCGAGAAGCCCGACGATCCAATCACCAGAGGTTTGCGCGACTTTTGCATGCATTCGGAACAATATTATATGCACGTCGATCCAATGATTGAGGTTCTGGCCACCACCACTTTCAGCGGCGAGCATGCTCCCTGGATCGCTGGCTGCGTCATGCCGGTGGCCTGGAAAAAGCGCTGGGGGGAAGGCCGCGTCTTCTATTCCTCGCTCGGCCACGTAGCCAGCGATTTTGACGTTCCCGAAGCGTTAGAGATAATGCAGCGAGGGATGTTGTGGGCCAGTCGATAGGAGCAAAGCTTATCGCTCAGCAGGAATAATCACCACTTTCAGTGCTTCGCCAGGCTGTGCCACCAGTTTGAAGGCTTGCGCGGCCTCATCCAGGGAAAAGCGATGCGTAATGATCGTTTCTGCGCGTATACGCCCGGCACGCAAGAGATCCAGCGCCAGCCGCGTCTCGTAGGGTCCGGCAGAGTAGCTGGTGCGCAGGGTAATTTCCTGGAAGAAGAGCGCGTTGGGGGCAAGTGGCAACGTCTCTTGAGGCGGAGGTGGCGCGAAGAGGAGCAGCGTGCCCCCGGGGCCGGTCAGGTTCAGCCCTTGCTGCATGGCTGAGACGCGCGAGGGTGTGACAATCACGATATCGGGCTTGCGGCCCTGGTTATGGGCAAGCACCTGGTCAAGCAGATCAGCGGATAGATCGAGCGCGCTATCGATCCCGGCCTCAAGTGTACGCTGGCGGCGGTAAGCCAGCGGATCAATGACTATGACGCGCGTCGCACCTCGCAGCTTCGCCAGTTGTGCCAGCATCAATCCGTTGCTGCCGGCGCCCAGCACGCAGACCGTATCCCCAATGCGGATGCCTGCACGCTCGATACCGCGTAGGCAGCAGGCCAGCGGCTCGATAAGCGTGGCGCTCTCAAACGAGAGGTCATCGGGGAGCGCGAGCACATCGCGCTCGACGTTGAGAGCCGGTACTCGAATATACTCAGCCAGACCTCCAGGATCAAGTCGAGTCGCGCGAAAGGTTGGACATTGCGAGAACGATCCGCGCTGGCAGAAATGGCAGACCATGCAGGGAACGTGATGGTGAACAAACACCCGTTCCCCCACCGAGAACTGTTGCACGCCCTCGCCCAGTGCGACGACCGTACCAACCGGCTCGTGCCCCGGATAGAGCGGAGCGCGCGGCTTCATATACCATTCCATCACATCCGAGGCGCAAATACCACATGCCTGTAATTGCAGCAGGAGCTCGCCCGGCCCGATTTCCGGCACTGGTAGGTCTACCACGCGTACATCATCATTGGCGTAATACTGCACTGCGCGCATACTACTATCCTCTTTCAGCGCTTCGCCGGGACGATGCAGAGGAAGCCGAACGGCTCCTCGCCCAGCGCAAAGAACTGGTGAATCTCGTTTGGCGAAATATAGACTACATCGCCCGGACCAAGCTCATACACCTGCTCGCCGAGCCGCAGGCGCGCGCGCCCATGAAGCACGTACACTCCGTGATCGTGGGCGTGCTGATCGAGAGAGGTAAAGCCGCCAGGCTGTACGGCGAAGTAGCGCAGATGAAAGTTGGCTGCTCCCTCGTCAGAGCCAATCATCACCTGGCGCGTCGCTCGATCAGCTCGGCTGTTGTCTGGCCCATAGGCGCGAACAGGGATATTCTGCCAGCGCAGTTCGCCCTGCTCACCTGGGGCGGCCCGATGAATAATGCTCATAGCCAGTGTCTCTTTCTATCTGACTGAAGAACAGAGTTCTTCTCTTTATTTTTTATTACGAAGAGAGACACAAATCGGCCAGTTCATACCGAAAACAGACAAGTGCCGCAAGCTCACGAGCTTGCGGCACGAACTGGATACATCCTAATAAGCCGTCGAAGTTGGAGAATTCGCTGTGAAGCTCGTACCCGAAGGCAAACCGTGATCGTAAAGAGACCACGAACCGCTCGCGTTACTGCTCCAATAGAACTCCTGGAGATGGCCATCGCTGGTGATCACGTAAATGCTGTGATGCACTATCGTCTGGCCTTGCAGTGTGTACGTCAGGCCCCATGGCGAGCTAGTGACAACAGCGCTTGTGCCGGCCTTGGCGCTCAAGTCGTTGATCTCCCAACTTCCTCCTACATCCTCCCAGAATTCGTAGAGGTGTCCATTGCTGCCAACCATCTCGGCATGCTGCATCAGAGCGCCGTTGGCAACAAAGGCGTCCGCACTCGGTGTTCCGGTCAGCGTCACTCCAGCAGGGGTAAGCCCCACACTCACATCGGTCAAAGTCCAGCTTCCTCCCACCGCTGAGGTGTAATTGTACAGATGGTTATTGCTACCCAGCACGAAGATGCTATGGTATGGAGTGTTGTTGGAAACGTAAGTAAAGCCAGTGGGCGACCCGACGAAGTTCACGTATTGAGGAGGCGCAGCCAGCGTATTCAGGTCGTTGATCTCCCAGCTTCCTCCCACGAACTGCCAGTATTCATACAGTTCATTGTTGTTGCCGACAACCTCAATATGCTGATAGAGGGTACCATTCGCGAAGAAAGCATTTCCACTGGGCGAGCTGGCCAGCCCGTATGATCCGCTGGGCGAGCCCAGATTATTCAGCGTCCAGGTATTGGGGGAGGATTGGTTCCAGCTATAGTTGTAGAGATTTCCATCGCTACCCAGGACAGAGACGCTGTGATAGGTCAGACCAGAATAGACGTAGCTGAAGCTGCTGGGCGACCCCACAAAATTCACGCCCGCAGGAGGCGCCGCTTTCGCGTTCAGGTCGTTGAGCGCCCACCCCTGTCCGAGAAATTGCCAGTATTCATAGAGATGACCGTTCGCCCCCAGAACCAGGACATGCTGATAAGCGGTACCGTTGACCGTGAACGTGTCCGCGCTGGGTGTGCCAGTCAGCGTGGTCCCGCCGGGTGCTCCCAGATCGCTATAGCTCCAGTTGCCGCCAAGCGACCAGTGGGCGTCGATCAGGTGACCGTTGGCCCCAACCGTAAACACATCCTGCTGGCTGATGTTGTTTGATCCGCCAGCGCTACTCTTCAGGTGGATAATCTTAAACGACGGATTGGCTGAAGTCCAGTAGGTGAGCAGGTTATGGTAAGCCGAGGCGTTGTGGCCATCCAGGTAGACTTCCCATGTGCTACCGCTCTGGAAAGGCGCCGAGGTGATAAGCATGGTATGATAATCTCCGCTGCTATCATAGTAGATGATCACATCCCCGGGCGCTGCCTGCGAGACGTTGGTTCCGATATTGGTTCCCAGACCAGAGTTGATGAGATAATTGTCCAGAGTCGGAACGTAAATGAGGTTGTAGCCGGTGCTATTCCCGCTTTGATAGCTCGGCGAGCCAATGCTATTAGTAGCGGGAGAGGAGCCATAGACGCCCCCATTGTTCAGACCAGGCACCAGGCCATCCTGGGTTAAGGCGCGCGCGACAAAATCAGCGCATTGGAAGTTTGGTTGGTAGTACTCGTTCCCATCGCCCGCTCCCGGACCACCTCCCGGCACCTGCACTCCAGACATAGTATTGCCGTCGGAGCAACTCGCGCTATAATATCCGCCACTGTACCCATTCATATCGCAGTAGATACTGGACGTATCATCATATTTGGTATAGTTCCAGTTGGCGTCCGCCCAGCAAACGCGGTCACACCCGGCCACACTCGTCGAAGCGGAGCGTGCCAGCGCATTCACTTTCGCGGGCAGTGTGAAACTATCCAGGATCTTCTCAAATGTGGCACTATCAGCCTGAACGGCCGCGCTGACCTTGCCGGTCGCGTCTGTCGGCTGAGTAAGCATGAAGGTATAGACGTTGGTGGTACCAGAAGCGTTCGCCACCGGTAGCGTGACCGTGCGGGTCTGCAAAGGCTCTGGAGCGGCGGCATCGTGACCGGGCAGGCGCGTCTTTGCCTTGCTCGCTGGCACGTAGGGTGAGAGCTTGTCTATTGCCTGATGTCCCGCGACAATGCGTGTTTTTGTCCCGGCTACTAACGAATCCCGCTTGAGAAGAGTTGCCGGCGTTTCTGTCTGGGTCGTGACGATGGGACTCAGCGTAGTCTGGGTGGCAGGATTGAGTAATGTAATATTGCTCCCATCGCGCTCTGAAGTCAGAATCCAGTTTGCCGGGTAGCTGAGGGAGAAACCATAGACGGGATCATGAAAGGTGCGCCAGGCCGGCGATGTGGAGCGGCCACTTGTAGTGGAGGCTGCATAAACAGATTGGCTCCCATTTGCCATACCAGCAAGCAGGAACACAAAGAGGCCAATAGCTGTCCATAAATGTGTGCGCCAGGAAAATGTCCGAATCATAGATGTGCTCCTTTCGTGAATGGTAAAGAACCTCGTGGTTCTTTCTGCTTCCTTGAGGAGCACAATCATTTGCAAAACGAAGGGGTGCGTGATTTAGAGGAGGTGAAACAGGAAAGGGGAATGGATGCCCCAAAGGGTCAGGTGATTATGTGGCTGGGATGCCCAGAGAATTGAAATCCATTCCGTGTCATATCCCTCTACAGGATGTAGCCACAGTTGGGGCTACGTCGCGGGCGCTTGCCATATCTGAAGAGTTCCGTCGGCACTGCCCGAAGCGATACGATTGTCTTTCGACCAGGAGACAGACCAGACTTTTCCAGTATGCCTTGTGTAGGTAAAATCGGTATGGCCGGTGAAGGCATCCCAGATCTGGATAGTTCCATCAGCGCTTGCTGACGCGATTCGCTTACCATCAGGGGACCACACTGCAGCCAGCACCGCATCAGTGTGCCCACGGTAGACAAAGACCGTTGCTCCTGTCGCTGCATTCCATACGCGCGCTGTCCCATCAGCGCTGGATGAGACAAGATACTGACTATCGGGAGACCACATAACCTCATAGACCTCGCCCGTATGCTCCCTGTAGGTCAGGCGGACGCTCTTTGCACTTATATCCCAGATGTAGGCCCTTTGGTCGGCCCCGGCCAGAGCGAGATATTTGCCGTTTGGCGACCAGGCAATCCACCAGATCCGTGCAGAAGAGATCCGTGCGGAGAGAACTAGCTGTGCAGTCATCATATTCCAGATGCGCAGGATACCGACACCATCGCCGGTCGCCAGATAATGCCCATCTGGCGACCAGGCAAGTCCACTGACAACCCTGGTGTGTCCTCCGTATTGGCCTACCTGAGCGCCATTAGACGCGTTCCAGATGCGCACCGTATTATCGGCGTTGGCCGAAGCAATCCACTTCCCATCCGGCGACCAGGTCGCGACGTTGACCGCTCGAATGGTAACGGTGGGGGTGTAGCGGCCATGCTGCAGCGAGATAACTTGCGCTGTGCCGTTGCCAATGACACCGGCCAGGGAATCTCCTCCTCTGGACCACTCAACATTAAAAACATCTCTTCCCAATGGAGCGTGAAAAACGTAGGGTAAATGCGGGGAAGCAGGCGCAGGAGCTGGCGGGCGCTTCAGTACTGTCAGAGAATACAACACACTACCTGTCACAACACAGAGGAGAACGCCCAAAATAAACCATTTTGCGTGGTAGAAAGAAGGCCGCTCAGCACGGCCAGATGTGTTCCTGAAGCGCAAGGGAGACGACTTGTGCGAGAAAGGCGGGGAGTGATCGTCTCTCTGTATAGGTGAGCGAGCTTCCTCAACCTCTTCAGCACTGGCCGGAGGCCCGGCCAACTGATCTTCCTTCTGACGCGCAGACGGCTCGTTGAGAAAGCCTAATTCATAAACATCCTTCTGGAAAAGCTCACAAAGTTTTTGCCGATAATAGAGACCCGGCACCATTTCCCCACGTTCCCAGCGGCTGATATTGATTTTCGAGGTTCCAATCTGTTTCGCTACCTGCTCCTGGGTCATGTTCCGCTCAAGGCGCAGCGATTTCAAGCGTACACCTGGGTTCTCAAGCTCTCTCCTGGCCATTGTTTCTGCTCCTTCATTGTTAAGTATCGCTTCTTAAATAGATAACGCTCGCTTCCCCATGAAATACAGGTCAAGGTCCGAATATGTGTGAAATAGCGGATAGCGGGTAAAACAGGTAGATACAGGCGGCGACATCGCCCTGATACAAGATGTTAACAAGCTGTATACTTGCCAGCATTACATTAAATCATAATCATGAGTATGCTGCTACAAGAGTGCGACAAAAAAATCTTGTAACTCGTAAACTCAAGCTATCGATACTATACAGATAAATGTGACCTGGAAGGCGCTTCCTTCTTTTTTATGTAGATTAAGGAGGAGCTTATCATGAAGAAACTTGCGGTCGGCAAGATGAACATGGCTCTTCGATATGCCAGAGAGCAGAAAGGCTGGTCCCAGGAACAGGTCGCGGACCTGCTGGGTACCAATGCATTTACGGTGTATCGCTGGGAAAGTGGGCGAGCTTATCCCAGCCCTTATTACCGCCAGAAACTCTGCGAGCTGTTCCAATGCGAGATGGCCGATCTGGGGCTATTTCCTATTACCCCATCTCTACCGTGTCACACCGGTGAAGCCCCCTTTCCTTTTTCTGCTGTAGCCCCATTTTCCGAACCGCCTCCCTTGCCTGTTTTCCGGCCCTGCCTGCTGGGTCGCGACAACTTGCTAGCTTCCCTGCGTGCGCAGCTATGCACCGGGCAAAGGCCGTTGTCGCTCGCTCTCTCCGGCTCGTCCGGGGTAGGAAAAACTGCGCTCGCCATCGCACTTGCTTCTGATCCTGCCATTCGGCACCATTTCTCCGATGGCATCCTCTGGGCCAGCCTGGGGCTAGCTCCCAACATACGTGCCATACTGGAAAACTGGGCCAGTATATTTGGCTTCGCACCAGCCGCATCCGCTACGTTGCGAACTGTTCCCAGGCTGAGCCAGGAGCTGCGAGTCGCAATCTGTGAGCGCAAGATGCTGCTGATCATTGATGATGTCTGGCACGCAGAGCAGGCATTAACCTTCAAGTTAGGGGGAGCAAATACAGCTTATCTCTTTACCACCCGCTCTCCACTGCTAGCTATGCAGGTTGCGCCGGAGGGAGCGATTCTGGTCCCTGAGCTGTCTTCCCAGGCGCCTTTGCGAGCTCCATTCTTTTAACGGGAAAGCATTACAGGCCGAAAGAAAACATTGCCCTCAGCCTGCAATGCTCTCCCTGTGTGCTTAATTCAGGATGCCAGGCACTGAGACAGGTATCCAGGTAATTCCTTTTCGTGTGTAGGGATACTGGCCTGCCAGGGGTGCATTTCCTGGAGATTAGCTGGCAGGTTCACTTCACCCTCGCGCACGGTCGGGCCAGCGCATCTGCTGTAATTCTTTAGAAAAGAGGTGAGAAGAAGTTGAAGCAGAAAAGGAATGCAGGCAACGCCTTGCACTCCTTTTCTGCTTTATGGCCATAGCGAGCCGAAGCTATACCTACCAAACGATTCCACCGTTGCCACTGGCGTTCTCAATTCCATTGTAGAGTTGGCTTTGCGAGATGGTATAGATACCCTGACCATTGGAGCCGCACTGGGGTCCACAGGTCTCTACGTAGGTGTAGGTCCCGTTGACGTTGTTATACCCAATGATGGCGATGGCATGGATAACACCGCCACGACTCCAACTTGGAAGGTAGCTAGTGTTAACAATCGCCACCAACGGTACGCCGCTGTTATAAGTATCGCTGACGACATCCGCGTTGAGTTGGCTCTGACTCAGACTGGAAGCCCCAACGATAACGTAAAAGTAGTTGGCCCAGTTGCTCGTGTTATGCCCAGAAGCCTCCCAATTGAGAGTATCTCTCAAATCTGAGGTGGCTGTATAGGCATATGGGTAGCTGCCCCACGTTACTTCACCGGGAGAGACGAAGCTAGGCGGATATGCCTGAGTTGCCAGATACATGAGGTAAGCACGGTTGTAGCTGTTATTCCAGTAAGTTGTAGAATGAGGCGTACTAAAGTAACCTGCGGGATAGTTATTGGATTTCCCATTCCAATAGCCGAGCGCTACGTCACTGGCACCCTCAGCGCAAAAATTACTCATGTAGCCGTCGGTATATGAATGCCCGGCAGCATCAGTTCCTGATGGAGGCGGCTCGTACGTTTGACCTGAGATCGAAGTGGCGAGTGTCCAAACCGATGGGGTCCCGCAAGCTGGCTGTATGATTGATGGGCATGCCGAAGAGCGAACGACAATCCCATTCCCAGAACGGACAACTTCGTGGGAAAGCTTGGCCTTAACCCAGGTCGGGTCCTGTACTAGATGCGATTTGCCTGGCCCATTAAAGATGTCCCCTTGTGATGGAAGCGTTTGGGCATGTGCTACTTGGGCATTAGATTGGGCATATCCTCCCAGGATGCCCATACAAAGCAGAGCGAGAAGTGCAAGAAGAATCCCTATTCGTTTACTCATCAAAGTGGTTTGTACCCCCGGAAGAGGACGTGCGACCTTCATAACTTTCTCCTTTCAGAGTGAGAAACATGGTAGCCACATCGGCTACTCATGAGAAAATGGTAATCGACCTGGCGCGGCCTGTCATGGCCCGCCAGGCCGCTTTTCTGTACCTCTTTGGGAGAAGGAGATCTGCCCCGCGCGGGGCAGATCTCTCGCGAATCGCCTGGTAGCAGTCATGCTTACCTGCTGGCGGAGCGCGGGAATAGAGGGGAGAGTACTCTGCCGGGAGAGGGAGGCAGATACGAAAGTACCTGCGCTTGATAGGCCATCAGGAAGACATCCTTTGCATGATGGACTCCCAGGCGCCGGTATATTTCAAGCCGGTGCTTTTTCAGTGTCTCTGGAGTAATGCAGAGCGCCTGCGCAATCTCTTCGTTCGTGAAGCCTTGTACAAGCAAGCCGAGCACTTCACGCTGGCGCGCTGTCAGCGGTTCCACGAACTCTGGAGACAGGTGCCGGCACAGAGCCTGGATCAACACCGCTTGCTCCAGCAAGTACAGAAGAGCACCACACGCGCTCGCGAGCTGCCGGACCTGCTCGTCTGGCAGCGCGGGTTGTGCCGAATCGTCCAGATCAGGATTCACCAGCAAGGTGCCGTAGACCCGGTGGCTGTAGACGACGGGAAACTGACGCATTTCTCCATAATGCGCTGAACGGCTCCAGTAAGCCCTGGGAAGGCATTGCAGATGAGCATTCTGCCCGGTAATCGCTTCCACTACCTGGCGAAGCTGATCAATCGCCTCAAGCGGCCTTGCCAGCAACCGTTCGACCGGCGCAAACAGAGCGCCGATATCGATGGCCTGGTCATAAGAGGTTTGCAGGGAAAGATCTTTCAGTGTACTGGGGGTCACAGGTTACGCTCCTTCCTCAACGAAAAAGTCGCGATCAGCGACCTAATGTGCAGGAATAACGCCATCCGCCACCAGAGGCACCACGGGATGCGCCAGGACCACGATAACGAAGAGAACCGCCAGAACCAGAACGCCAGAGAAGAGCCGCAGGATAGTGTTAATGGTGATGTTCATTGTGTTTCTCCTTCCGTGAATGGTGAAGAACCTCGTGGTCCTTCCTCTTCTCTTCAGGAGCACAATTCCTTGCAAACAACATAGAATGTAGCGATGCAGGCAGGCAACGTCGTTGCGTGAGGGAAAAAGTAGGGTGATTCGAGGGTCAGGAGTCTTCTTTCTCCTGATCCTGAATATCGAGAGCTTTCATCTTTCGATACAGCGTCTTGCGATCAATTCCCAGGTAGTAGGCGCAACGCAGCTTGCTATATTTGCATTTCTCCAGCGCGCGCAGGATGATCTGGCGTTCCAGGTCTGCTTTAGCTTGCTCAATCAGTTCACCCAGAGGCATCGTTCCGAGCTTATCCAGCAGAATCGTTGCCTTTACCCCATGCTGGAACTGCGCCGGCAAATCCTTGAGTTCAATACGAGGGCCATCTGCTAGCAGGACAGCGTGCTGGATGGTATTCAATAGCTCGCGCACGTTGCCAGGCCAATCATACTTTTGCAGGCTGCTCAAGACCCAGGGCGAGACCCCTACCAGCGATTTCTGGTAGCGCTGGCTGAAAGTCCCAACAAAGCGCTTGACCAGGAGCGGAATATCTTCGCGTCGCTCACGCAGGGGAGGCAGGCGCACATGCACGGCATTGAGCCGGTAAAGTAGATCCTCTCGAAAGGTCCGGGCCTGAACTTCCTCCTCCAAGCGTTTATTGGTCGCGGCCAGTACCCGCGCCCGAAAGAAAATCGCTTGATTGCCACCTACACGCTCAAATGTCCGCTCCTGAAGAGCACGGAGCAGCTTGGCCTGAGTAAGCAAGGGCATGTCCCCGATCTCGTCTAGAAAGATCGTTCCACCGGCTGCGTACTCTAATTTTCCTATCCTGGAGGTTGTGGCTCCGGTAAAGGCCCCTTTTTCGTAGCCGAATAACTCCGTCTCCAGTAATTGCTCAGGAATCGCCGCGCAGTTGATCGCTACAAAAGGTTGCTTGTTGCGCCCGCTATACTCGTGAATACCACGAGCGATCAGTTCCTTGCCCGTACCACTCTCCCCCGTAATCAGGATGGAGACATCGCTTGCAGCAACCCTGTGCAGAATGCGGAAAATGTCGCTGAGATCACGGCTACAGGTCACAAAATCGCCAAATTGTTCAACGCGCTCTTCCTGCCTATCCAGATCAGCGACTTTTTTATGCAGTTGCCGTGAAGTAATGGTGTGTTCCATCCACATCTTGAGCGCGCTTTTCCTGAAACCCTCCTCTTCGTACTCCTCGTCAGGATGCTCTCCAACGATGAGCAGTGGGATCTCTTTATCATACTCTTCGATCAGGCCAAAATAGGGCATATTCTGCTCACCTGCATCCAGGATAATCATAGCCGGCGGATCATGCTTGAGCACTTCAAGCCCTTCTTCAATTGTCTGCACAACCGTTACTCGATGTTCCTTCCGCAGAGCGAGTGCGAGAGCTGGACGCGAAGGAGCACGAACATCAATCAACAAGACATGGAGGCATGACTCTGCAGGTGACATATCTAGCTCCTTCCCTGCTTATTGCGGCGCAAGATTGTGCGCTGGCGAGCGGATGGAAGGCCGAGTGCCTCTCGATGGTTCGCTACCATCTGCCTGGAAAGGGTGATGCCGTGATGGACACGCAGGATCTCAGCAATGCGCTCGTCGCTGAGCGGGTCTGTCTCCTGGAGGATGATCAGGCGGATAAGTTCTCGGACGCGCGCCTCTGTCGCGAAAAAGTGGTACAGGGGAAGCAGGCTGCGCGAAGGAAGTTGCGCAAATTTGCCGGAAACGGAGCGGCTGATAGTTGAGGGATGAACGCCCAGCTCCCTCGCTGCTTTCGTCTGGGTCAGGGGTCGCAGATAAGCGGGGCCATGATCCAGGAAAGCGCTCTGGACGTTGACCAGATAGGTTGCGACCTTCTCCAACATCTGGTGACGACGCTGCAAGGCGCCGATAAAGATCCGGGCACGTTCCAGAAAAGCTGCCACGTGCTCCCGTTCCTCTGGGGAGATGTCAGGGTGAGACTGCTGGTGAAGCTGGCTGTATAGTGGATTTACACGCAAGAGGAAACGCTGCGACTCGACCACTTCTACCTCATAGCCGCTCGCGGCCGTGGCGCTCCGCTGGATCAGGACCGAAGGGACCACACGAGGCGATGTGGGTGGGGAAGGATTGTCCCACGCATAATAATGGTGGGCAGGATAGGGATGGAGGTTGGCGCGGATAAAGAGAAAAGCTTCTTCTACCTCCTCCCGGCTGATGGTAAGCACCCGGCGGATCTGCTCAAACCTCTGGTGTCCCAGTGCCTCCAGATGATCTTGAATAATGAGCCTGACGGCCGGAGGCACGGCCACCCCGTCTCGTTCAAGCCGCCGCACCTGAAGTAGCAAGCATTCCTCGGCGGTACGCGCCCCAATACCGGGAGGGTCGAGATCCTGGAGTTCTTCTAAAACATGCTGCACATAACCGGTATCGGTCTGGAGCATCCGGGCAAGCTCTGCCGGTGAGGTGGAGAGGTATCCATGCTCATCCAGGCTGCCTAGTATATGGAGCGCAATCGCCTGCTCCTGCTCATTCAGAACGAGCCGAAGCTGCATGAAAAGACTCTCCGCCAGCGTGAGCGGCGCGGCAACAGTCGAGAGTGGGTCAAACTCATTTTCTGTTTCCTGGGAAGGCGCTTCAGAGGAAGGATTTCCAGCCTGATGTTCATACTCGATACGGGTACAGGAAGGACAGAAGCCCCCATACAGGGGCCTGCTGCAGAACTGACATGTCACACGTTCCACCATCTCCAGAGCCGGGTTTTCATCCAGTTCGCGCACAATGGCCTGCTCAAGCTCCACTGCTGAGTACTGGATGATCGTGTTAGAGACAACCAGGCGCGGATCAGCTGTGGGATTCACCCTGGGATGAAGCTGTGGACCAAGCATTGAGAATCTCCTTGTTTGCTCTCCGACGGACGGGCGGATAGAGGCATCGGATTGTGGGGCTATCTTGCCCCACGATCGGCCATCTTTTGAGGCAGGAAAGCCCCGGCAGCGCTAGCTGATCCACTGCTCAGCAATGTCGCCTGATATGCAACTCATTGTGCATCTCTTCTTGCAGTGAAAGGGGGCTAAAGCCATGCCATGGATTACATTTTCAGCCGACGTTCAGCTTACCAGGCGCGGCGATTACTACCTCTGCACCCACAACAAAACGCGGGCGCAGGTCATCATCGCCGCCAGACTCAAGGAAATCATCGAGCAGCAGCAATGGGTGCGCTGTGCGCCTGAAGACCAGGAAGAGATTCGTAGTCTGCGCGAACTCGGCTTTCTGGTTGAGGTTGAGCCATGAAAACGCCGGATACATTCACAAGCCGGGAGATCCCCAGAAACTCCTGCTCTAGCATACTCTGCGCAAAAGGTAGAGCACCACCACATCTACTAGTCTTTTTCACCACATATTCCCGCTTCCTCTATCCGATTGAACTAGAGAGCGTCGAATTCGGGAAAGAGAACGCCATCTGTTCCATTTGTACCAGGTGGAGGAATCAAATCCGCTCCACCTCGCGCTGCATCGTTGCCCACAGCGCCTCGACATGCTTGCGTTCGGTGGGGATTGCACCGATTGAGATGCGCACCATCCAGCGCCCATCGAGAATTGCGGGTGTGAGATAGGCCGCGCCGGAGCGATTCATTCGCTCGGCCCACGTGAGCGTGTGTTGATCTAGTTCCTCGCCTGAGAGGCCGGGCGGCTCGTGGCGCACACAGACTGTTTGAAGCGGAACAGGGGTAAGCACGCGCCAGTTCGGAGCAGCTCGAACCTGTTCGGCAAGCCATTGAGCATTGGCGATATCACGGCGCAGGCGAGCTTGCAAACCTGTTATACCCTGCTCGCGGATGAGGCACCACAGCTTGAGCGCTCGGAAACGCCGCCCTAATGGAATGCCCCAGTCGCGCAGGTTCTTGACCTGCCCATCCACTGCGCTCTGCAAAAAGCTCGGATTGGTGCTCATAATCCGTATCAGATGCTGCGGGTCACGCACGTAGTAGAGCGAACAGTCGAAGGCTGCACCAAGCCACTTGTGGGCGTTGAACACAAGCGAATCGGCATCCTCGATGCCCTGCCACATCCAGCGGCACTCAGGTAGGATCATCGCAGATCCGGCCAGCGCCGTATCCACGTGCAGCCATACATTGTATCGCCGCGCCACCTGCGCGATTTCCTCCAGTGGATCAAGCGCGGTCGAGGCAGTTGTGCCGGTGGTAGCCACAACCGCGCACGGGGCAAGGCCGCGCTCAATATCGGCCCTGATCGCCGCACCGAGCGCGTCGGGACGCATCGCGTAGCGCTCGTCGATTGGGATAATGCGCACATTCGCGCGCCCGAATCCAGCCAGGAGCGCGGCCTTCTCGACTGAACTATGGCTCTGGCTAGAAGCGTAGACGATCAGCGGCTTCTCCTCGGCTTGCAGGCCACCGCGAGCCAGCGAATAGTTGGAAGTTCGCTCGCGCGCGCACATCAGAGCCACCAGCGTACTGGTTGAGGCAGTATCCTGGATCACTCCGCTCCATGCCGCAGAGAGGCCGACCATCTGGCGCACCCAGTCGGTCACCACCTCTTCCAGCTCGCTCAGGGCCGGGCTGGCTTGCCAGGAGAGGCCAAGAACGCCTAGCCCGGTGCTGAGATAGTCGCCCAGTACCGAGGCCAGCATGCTGTTGGCCGGAAAGTACCCGTAGAAGTGCGGGTGCTGCCAATGGGAAAGTCCAGGCACGATGATCTGTTCGAGGTCGCGGAAGATATTGTCGAACGCTTCGGGATTTTCTGGCGGCGCGTCCGGGAGTTGCGCGCGTACCGCGCCCGGTTCGACAGGCGACATCACCGGAAAATCGGCGATATTCGCGCGGTAATCGGCAATCCAATCAATGAGTTGATGACCAACCTTGCGGAATTCTTCTGGAGTCATGAGAGAGCACCTTTCGTATCAATGAACATCCATCGCTAGTCATCCGTAAAACGTGCGCGGTAAGCTGCTAATTCATCGGGAGTGATCTCGTTTGGAGGCACAAGTCGATAGTGCATCTCTCTCGCTATTCTTACCCCCTTGCCGTCGCCGTTATCTTCAAACTCAAATAATGCGATAAGCTCACCCTCCATAAATTGAGCAGCTATTGGTCGGCAGATCAATGCAGGGAATTTACTCGCGCACATTGCAACATCCTGTTCTATCTGTACGATGCCTAATCTGTCACTCCCGCCTTTTGCCTGAACAGGAATGACATAATGTGCTCCTCTTTTATCCACACCAATGTAGATTTCATTGGTCTCTATCTGCCCCATATCGGGGACGGTTGTGCGAAGGTGATTCTGTAATGAATAGCAAGTAATACCGGTGAAGATGTCTATTAAACGGTTATAGCGCAGCTTCGCCAGTAATGCTTGCTCGTCACTCAGGACATACATCGTAATCACGCCTGGAGTCGAATCTGGCACTTTAGTTTCGGCCAGCATTTTATTTGGAGTGATAGTTACTATCGTTGCCGCTACGAATTTGTAACGCCCCCGGCCAGCCGGTCTGATAATCCAATCCTCGTCTGGAGGAGCCTTCTTTCTAATTGAGGCAGGTAGTGTACCCCGGTACCGAAATGTATAGGTGATATCGCCAAGGTTTTTCGGGAGCTTGATATCGAGATCCCGAGCGGCACGTACCATCTCGTCTCTTTCAAAAGCTACTTCACGATCGCCCTCTTTATAATGCCAAAAGAAAATACGCTCCATAATCTGCTGATAACGATTCGTACGTGGTGGAGATGTATCTTCGCTTGTCGTCTCACTTTCATCTGGCTCATTTGGAAGATTATTCTCGGATTCCATAATAAGGGATGCTCCATTCATATGCATAGTCACCGGCGCTCTTTCTGGCCAGCGCAGGACGACTACCTCTTCTCGCAATTGCTCCTTCGTCGCGGTAGCAAAACGTGTACGAAATAGATCTGTGCGAATTACTTCATAACCAAGAGATGCAGCTATATCCGCGAGCAACTTTCCTGTAGGAATTTTAATCTGTAAGTAGGACGCCTGATCCCCTACAACGTATGCTAGATGCGCCCCTGGACGAAGAGCAACACGTAGTGTTTCTAAGTGGCGTGCCATGCCGCCGAAATACAACTGTGTCACTGTCGCATACAACCGCTCAAATCCAGATGTTTTATTGAGTTCCTTACGCCGGGCCTCAATAGCCCGTGCGATATTTTGTATATCAAGGTTGGCTGCTACCCAAAGATCGTCACTGTCACCCTGGTAAACGGTGCGAGTATTTGAGCGCAAGAGAGTACGTTTAAGCTCCTGTAAGTCTGCCTTGTTCTGAAGAAATCCTAAGAGAACGGCTTCAAGGCGCGTTGTTCGTGTATAGTCTTTTTCATTAGGGTATGGTGGCGACGTAATCACAGCATCAATGGACTGAGGCTGTAAGATTCTCAGGATATCGCGAGAATCGGCAAGGTGAACTTCTGCAGCTACATTGTTATTTCCGCGCACAAGACGTAAATCGTTTGCCATTGCTTGAATGTTGCTCATCCACGCTGAGATGACGGGAGCGTCCAGCTTAGCCGGACCAACCCCTACTTCCGGGCCGAATTGCAGATTGCTCGCAGAGTAGACCAGAGTTCTAGCAAGGGCCAGGAGTTCATGGCGATGGTATCGTTCATCAGGGTTTCGTTCCAAACAATCAAGCAGCACCAGTATTTTATGTAGAGGAAGCGGGCTGATCGAATCTGTGAGTAATAATTCCTGCATCTCAGGTGCCAGTACACGCAGCGTCTCAGGACTTTGAGTGAGCGTAGGGAAAAGAGGATTATCCTCTATGCCTTGCACGCGAAGCTCCCGCACGGCCTCTCTGAAGATAAAACGAGCATGCTCTATAAAACCATCGGGATCTAGATCCCAATCCACCTTGACACGACTTGCGAAATTTGCGACCGGATTTGCCTCAATTCCTACGCTTGCAATACCCTGTTTCTTGCATTCGACAAGTACGGTGCCTGTCCCACAGAAAGGGTCTAAGACCCGATGACGACCTTCAAGTCCAAACCGCGTGATATAGTCCCGAACCAGGTGAGGCGGGAAAGAGAGGACAAATCGGTACCACTCGTGAACTGGACGATCTTCTGGATAGAGTTTATTAATCTCGCCATTATCGCCACGTTTGCGGGCTATAGTATACGTCATCAGATTATTTCCAACAGCATAATCA
>DATGKW010000041.1:0-27845 GCA_035294465.1 Ktedonobacteraceae bacterium
GAGTTTGGCAGCAGCGTCACATCCTGAATGCGCACCCAGTTGATCTGCACCCCCCAGGAGGCCACCTGATCCTGCACGCGCCGGCTCAAAGCAGTGTTGATGCGGTCCCAGCGGGTAGCAGCAGTGGGATTGAAGGAGTCAGCGTCGCCATTGCCAGAGACATAGTTGCTTTGCGACCAGGTAACGAAATCGGCGGGGGTCAGGTCATTCACCAGGCTTTGCACTGTGCCCACAAACAATGCCCGCAAGCTCGCTTCCCAATTCTTGACCGCAAGAGCCACCAGATGAGCATCTTCGGGCAGGAGCTGATAGCTAATCGTCGCGCTCAACTGCACATAGTGGTCACGCGAGATGGGAACGCGCAGTATCGGGCAGGTCCAAGAAATTTCCTGGGTGTTTAAACGCTGCACCACCTTTTCCCAGGGCATCAGCAGATTCAGACCGGGATAACACGTGTGAGCATACTTGCCGGCAGATTCCACAATGTCCACATAGCCCACCCTGGTCGGGTGGATACAACGTCGAGCCAGTAGGCCCCCGACGAGCAGGAAAATGACCAGGGCTACCAGCATCGCGCCCGCGCCAAAGGCCGCGAGTACACCACACAGAATGAACAATACATAACCGGCCACGACATAGAGTATCCAGAGAGTATCATTAGAACCAGCGAAATAGAGCAGCGTCCCCTGGAGAATCGCTACGGCCAGCAGCAGAATGGCCGTGACCGGCATCGAGAGATGTGCGGGGGGATTCTGGAGAGTCGCGGGGAGCGTGAAGAGAAAGACAAGCAGGGCAAATGGCAGGGGAACCAGCAGGGGTGAAAGCTGGCGCGCAAGCGTTTTCAACGTCTCTTTACTCAGAAAAGGAGATCGGTCCCACTGGAGCAGATCGCTATCGGTATCAGGCTCCAGGAAGTCATCAGTATCAGTGGCCTCTTCCATAGATACAGCATCGATTGATTGATCAGTTGCCGGTGCAAGGGCAGGAAGCTCCTCTTCCATTGCACCTGCATTCTGCTGCCATATTACACGATTTTCATCCTGATCTGACGGCATACTGCACTCCTCTCTGATCCGCGCCCTGATTGCGGACCTTTCTTCCTTACCTAACCATTTCCTCTCCGCTCCAGCCATCGTTTGCCAGAGCGGTAGAAGGACACCCGACTCAATCACTCTCTCGCAGTATTGGCTTGAGGAGAAAGCTTCTGTCCGGCCTTGCATCCGCCCCCATCACCTCTGGCAGAGCACCCCCCACCACACGCGCCAGTGCAGCCTCCGCTCGAACCGCAGATGCTGCAAGTTCCGCCGCTCGTTTCTCCGCGACCACCACTGCTACAGCAACTCCCCTGCTTGCTACAACTCACACACCCTACCATACGCTCCTCCTGGTTCACCGGTACCTGGATCGTCGCGCCGCTCTCCAGCATCACCTCGACCGAAGAGCGGGGAACGTTGACGGCAACGACCTTGCCCGGCCCGCTGGGAGTATCCAGATAGGTGCCGACCTGGGGCATATTCTGCTTGGCCTGAACGTAATTTTCGTTTTCATAGGAGAGACAGCAGAGCAGGCGACCACAAACGCCCGAAATCTTCGAGGGATTGAGTGGTAAATCCTGCTCTTTGGCCATTTTAATTGAGACAACGCCAAAGTCACTGATCCACGAACTACAGCAGAGGGTCTTGCCGCATGGCCCCACTCCTCCCTGCAATTTGGCCTGATCGCGCGCGCCAATCTGGCGCAGCTCAATACGCGTGCGGAAGGTTGCAGCCAGATCACGCACCAGAGCGCGAAAGTCAACACGCTCATCCGCGGTAAAATAAAAGGTGAGACGACTTCCATCAAAAGTATACTCTGCCTCTACCAGCTTCATCGCCAATTTATGCTGCTCGACGTGATAGGCGCAGCGAACCAGGGTCTCTTTTTCTTTACTTTTAAAAGAGAGCATCGTGCGCAATTCATCTTCGGTTGCCAGGCGCAGAACAGGCTTGAGCGGATCGCTCAGGTCACTTTCCGCAATTTTTTTTGAGGCAATAACCACACGGCCGGCCTCGACGCCACGTACCGTTTCAACAATGACGTACTGGCCGGTGGTGTAGGATGCTCCTTGAGGATCAAAGTAATAGATACGCCCGGCCGGGCGAAACCGAATCCCTACAATGGTGACAATGTTCTCCGCGCTCGCGGCTAGAGACATACGTATCGATCCTTACTAGACCTCCCGACAGGTAGGAGCCTTCCTGGCGGGTGACTCTGGCCAGGTGGCCACCTTTCCCCGCACGGCTCACCCCGGCGCATGCTACATTTCGTTGGTCAGCAGAATGGCCTCCGCTACCTCGCGCATCGATTTGCGATTGTTCATGCTGGCTTTCTGGATCTTACGAAAAGCCTCCTGTTCGCTCAAGCCTTGCTTTTCCATCAGCAAGCCCTTGGCGCGTTCAACTACCTTGCGGGTCTCCAACTGGTCGGCAAGCGTGCGCGCCTTCTCCTCCAGTGCGCGGAACTCGCCATAGCGAGCCAGCGCTACTTCAATCGCGGGAGTCACTTCGCTTTCGCGCAGCGGCTTCACGATATAGTTGACCACGCCAGCCTCTTTGGCGCGTTCAACCAGGGGCTGATCGCCAAAGGCTGTCAGAAGCAGAACCGGAGCGATTTTCTCCTCGGTCAGCGTCTCGGCGGCGGCAATGCCATCCATATCGGGCATACGGATATCCATGATCACCAGATCCGGGCGCAACTCGCGAGCCAGATTGACCGCGCTCGCCCCATCGCCCGCCTCGCCGATCACCAGATAGCCTTGCCTGGTCAAGACATCTTTCAAATCCATGCGCTGAATTGTTTCGTCGTCAGCAATAATGACACGTGTAGGCATAGAGCTCCTTCTTGGCTTATATTACTTCAGCACTCTCTCACTTCGTAATCATGACAGGATACTCTCTTCGATTCCCAGAGTACCATCTGGCAAGTGCTGGTTATCGCAAGTATACCATATTTATGCAGAATCAGTCGAGACAGGCTCAACAACCAGAGAACCAGAGGGAATGGAGACGTATGCCTGAAATTCATGTGCCATGTGAATTTCAGGCATACGTCTCCATTCCCTCTAAAAAGGAAAGATCAGCGCTTGCGGTCGCGTTTCTGGAAGTAGCGCTGGTTCTCGCGATACTCTCTATAGAGTTCGTCGTCCTCGCCCTGCACTCCCTGCTTGAGAGTTGGCTGAGCAGCCTTTGTCTCAAACGTGGGGGCCTTGCTTGTTGAATTCTTCGATGCTGTTCCCTTGCCCGCGCCCGTCCTGCTCGTGTTCGCGGATGAGCTGCCGGACATCATAGCACCAAAGCTGCGCGGGATAAGATCGAAGCGGGCCATTACTACCAGGATAATTACCAGGAGCGCCAGGAAGATCAGGGTGGAACGATTGCCAACAAAGGGTCCCCAGGTGAAGAGATGAGCGTCTAAATGATCGGCTTGCATCCAGTCCTCAATCCAGACGCCCAGAAAGTCGGCGATCAGCAGGTAGGCCATCATGCCCCAGATGTATTTCATCTTGAAGCCGGAGCGAGGACGCGCCGGTACGCTGCTGGCTTTCGGTGTACTGGCTGCTGGTTTCTTCTCTTGCACAGCCTCTGCCGGGGCGTCCACAGTCTTGCCACGCATAGCGCGCGCCATGCGCACAGCTTTGGGATCGGCCGCCGGTTGATCGGAACGACTTTCCGTCTTGCCAATATTCAAGAAGAAGCCCGGTTTGCGTTTGCGCGTCACCGTCTCGGTCGTCGTGTTCTCCGCCAGTTCGGCAGCATTCTCCGTCTGCTGGACCTCCTCAGCCTGCTCGGTTGGCTGATCGAGTTCCGCGCCCCTCTGCTCCGTCACCAGAACAGGCCGATTGGCGCGATGTACGCGTTTGTAAGAGGCGGATTTCTTTGATTGAGACTCCTGTATCTTTGAATTAGACCCCGTGGTCATAAGCGGCCTCCGCTATTTCTCGCTATATTGATCGGGTACGGTCAACCCACCGTCGTACAGCTTTTCCTGACTTCTCATTTCCTGCGCCATATCCAGATTCACCGTGCTGGAAGTGGGCATAGACTCCTTCAGTTCGGGCGTGGGAGAGACTTGAGAAAGTGGCGTGGACTGATAGGTGAGCGATGGTTGCACTCCAGACGAACTTACCTGCGCGTAGGAGGACGCTGGCTGAGCCTGGGGAGACGCATAACGTACAGATGGAACAGGTGCTGAGAGAGCCTCTAAAGCTGCCAGGCCCGCGCGTGCAATATCGTCGTCGCGTCCAGGAGCGTTACCGCCGCTGACCCCAATACCGCCGATGGTAGCGCCGTTCAGACGCAGCGGCCAACCACCGGCCGCCATAATGAACCTCCCCTGGCTCATCTCGGCCATGCTTGAGGCAAAGCCGGGGATCTGCGCACCCCATTGGGCTACCGCATCCGTTGGCTGATTAAACATCACCGCCGTCGTTGCTTTGGCAAGGCTGATGTTGCCCGTTGCCCAGCCATACGGGGACATCATGCGCTCAAACAGGACAAGGTGCCCACCGGCATCGACTATCGCTATACTTACTGGACTGCGCAACTCACTGGCTCGCTGCTTGCACGCTTCCAGGACTCTCCTGGCAAGGTCTATCGTTAAACTCACGAAACGCTCCTTTTTGACGGCCAACGACGGATGGAATGTTCTGCCGTCCAAAAATTCATGCAGTATATATGTTGGTGCAAGTATAGCAGATTTTTTGAGTCGAAGGCAACCAGATTTAGCAGCGTGACAGGACAACGTAAGGTCGCATTGTCTTGCAGAGTCTCGCCAGGCGGGAAAACCCCTTGTATTCTTCTTTTTGATGGTTTACACTCTTTCCCGAAGAGCCCGACGGCCTTTTACGGCCCGATGAACACCAGGAATAGCAGCCGTCCAGGGAGGGAAGAAAGCATCATGGCCGATTTCCAGGGAAAGCAGATTGGCACTTATCGTCTTACACGCCTGTTGGGGCATGGCGGCTTCGCCGACGTCTATCTGGGAACATCTGTTCATCTCAAGACGCCGGCAGCTATCAAGCTTTTGCGCGCGCAGTTGACCACGGACGACGCCAACAATTTCCGCAGAGAAGCCCGGACCATCGCGAACTTGAGGCATCCGCATATTGCGCGCGTGCTGGATTTTGGCGTGGAGGATATGACGCCCTTTCTGGTCATGGAGTACGCGCCCGGAGGCAATATGCGCCAGCGCTACCCTCGGGGAAGCGTGGTGAAAGCAGAGAACATCGTTCCTTATGTCAAACAGATTGCTTCCGCGTTGCAGTACGCTCATAATCAGGGAATCATCCACCGCGATATCAAGCCGGAGAACATTTTGCTGGGGCCGAATGGCGAAATCCTCCTGAGCGACTTTGGAATTGCTCTGGTGACGAAAAGGATCCTGGAAGAGAGCAGGAACCAGGACGCGCGCGAGGCCGTAGGAACCGTCGTCTATATGGCGCCTGAGCAGTATGAAGGCCAGTCTTCTCCCGCCAGCGACCAGTACGCACTGGGCGTGATGGTCTACGAGTGGCTGTGCGGCCAGCCCCCGTTCGAGGGAACTTTTCCTCAGATTGCCAGAATGCATATGTTCACGCCGCCGCCATCGCTGCGCGAGAAAAAGAGCGATCTAGCAGCGGATGTCGAAAAGGTAGTTTTCGCTGCGCTGGCGAAAGATCCTCTCCAGCGTTTTCGGAGCGTGCAGGCTTTCGCCACTGCCCTGGAGCAGGCGTTTCAGGAAAACGTACCGCCGTCGATTCCTCACATCAGGCAGCCTCAGCCACCCGTGCCCCCAACTGTACCGACCGATTCTCCCAGCCTTGCGCCGACGCAGCCTTCTCTATCTCCTGAGCCGCAATACCAGATGCCAGTGCCAGCTCTGCCTCCCCAACCCTCCTACAGCCCGCCCGCGCCTTCTGGCTATGGCATACCCGGAAGCAGCTCGCCATCCTGGCCGGGCTATCCACCGCCTCAGCAACCTGGTATGCCTCGTATGCAGGCCGAATCTGTTCCCAACGCTCCTGTCGTTCTTCCTGGGCCACCGTCCTGGCCGGGCTATCCGCCCCCGCTGCCTGCTACGCCAACCGTACAGCCTCAGAAGAAAGGGGGACTGCCCAGAACAACATTGATCCTGATTCTCATGATTATAGTCGTGCTGATTGCTGGCTCGGTGGGCGGAGTGTTCGCGTTGAATCAGCATAATGCTGCCCTCAACGCCACAGCCACTGCTACGGCGGGGGCTGAGACGCAGCAGGCCGAGCATAACGGGACGAGCACCGCGGTCGTTATCGCGCAAACGCAGGCGGCTGCAACACAAACAGCCGTCGCGGTGGACCAGACCTACCCTTTTAGCTCGGATCTGATCCTTGATGATCCACTCATCGACAACAGCAAAGGCTTCGGCTGGGATATCGGCTCCGGTTGCTCGTTCACCGGCGGCTCTTACCACGTGAACGACAACCATGTGAATTCGTTTATTCCATGCTTTAGTGGGAAAACCAACTTTAGCAACTTTACGCTACAGGTAGATATGACCATAGACCAAGGGGACACTTCTGCCAATGAGGCAACGGCAGGGGGGTTGATCTTTGCCTCCGACCCGACAGGCTCCAATGGCTATATACTCATTGTCGATCTAAATGGCCTCTACGTGCTGGGGATTCTGCGAGATGGAAAAGTTGCCAGCAAGGATGTACTCAAAACCGGCCAATCCAGTTCATTCCACGCGGGTCTGAACCAGTCGAATACACTCAGCGTTGTCTTATATAACGGGCATATCCTGCTTTATGCCAATAGCCAGTTAATCACCTGCGCAAGCGATAATACCTATACATCCGGCGGCATTGGCTTCCTCAGCTTGCGAGGCCAGACCAAAACCGCAACCGATGTCGCGTATAACAATGCCAAAGTCTGGCAGTTGACAGCGCCCCAGCTGCCCTGTTAGAGCGAAAACAGGCGAAAAAGCATTAGCGCCCTGGAACATCCTCCAGGAGCTTAACGCGTTCGGTCAGCCAGGTGAGCTTACGATATTTTTCGTCTGCGAGCCGGCGGGCCAGTTCCCATTCTTCGTTTGTCAGTTCGCCAGGCTGGAAATCGGCCCGCAAGGCGGAGCTGAAGCCAGCGCGGAATGCCTGAGCGATTTCATCCCAGCTGACATAGGGCGCGAAGGTGTGCAGGGGCGTTGTCTTCTGGCGGTACAGCTCCAGCGCCTCTGCTCGTGCAGCCTCGTGCGGGAAACGCAGCAGAGCATAAAATTCAGCGGAGCGGTCGTCCATTGGCAGCGAGCCTTGCTGCAGCACGGCCTCATCCTTCCAGACCTGGGCGCTGCCAATCAGTTTAAAACCACCGCTGGTCAGGTCGGCCTGCGTCGAAGAGGCGAAGCAGGCAGCGGAAGGTTGCTTGCTGGCCCGCCCCTCGCTCAGTTCGGCGCGGACACCCAGCCGGGCAAGCGCGGCGATTAGCCCCTGAGCAAGATGAGCGTACGCGGCGACGACGCCAGAAGGAATGCCACAGGCTTTGCTGCTGACAAAGCTGTAGGTGAACTCGTCGCGATGATAGACCGCCCGCCCGCCTGTAGGACGTCGCACCAGGGCGATTCCCTGCTGCTCGCAGCGCTCGACAAGAATCTCGCGTTCGACCTGCTGGAAGCGCCCCAGCGAAATCGAGGGCTGAGACCAGCGGAACACCCGCAGAGTAGGCGGAGCCTGCCCCTCAAGATGCCTGAGCAGAACTGCCTCATCGATTGCCATATTCAAAGCGGCATCCTGAAAGCGCGTATCAAGAAAACGATAGACCTCTGGCATCGGGATTTTCCTTTCCTTGAATTAAATTAATGCAAGCTTCACTTGATCTACAGGCTGTTGGCCTTTACCCTTCCCGAATGGAACGGCCGTTGCCTCTGCCGCCTCTACCTGCCTGGGATTGAAACTTCCATTTCTCGCGCTGGAGATCACGCACCTCTTCCGAAGCTGGCACGTAGCGCTCTAGAAAAGCGTCACGGAAGGCGGGATAGGTACCTGCGATAATCGAGGCGCGCAGTTCGCCGACCAAGCGCAGCATGAAGCGAATGTTGTGGATACTGCCGAGGCGGTAATACAACAGTTCCTCCGTGCGCGCAAGGTGATGGACATAGGCGGCGCTGTAGTTGCGGCAGGTGTAGCAATCGCAGCCTTCCTCGATTGGCCCTCGCTCGGCGCGGTAACGCGCGCCCTTAATATTGATACGCCCGGCGCGTGTAAAGAGGCCGCCGTGACGGGCTACGCGCGTGGGCAGAGCGCAGTCAAACATATCCATTCCCAAGCCAACGCCTATTACCAGATCCTCCGGCGAGCCAACGCCTAGCAGGTGACGAGGCTTCTCGCGCGGCAAGGCGGGAGTAGTGGCGCGCAGAATATCCCACATCAGCGCTTTTGGTTCGCCCACCGAAAGCCCGCCAATCGAGAGGCCGGGGAAAGGCAGATCGCCGATAAAACGCGCGCTCTCCTGGCGCAGATCCGGCTCGAAGGCTCCCTGGACAATGCCAAAGAGCGTCTGTCGCGGGTTATAGCGCTGCTTCGCCTCCAGGGCGCGTTCGGCCCAGCGGTGCGTGCGTTCCATAGCCGCGCGCGCATCTCCGGCCATGCAGGGATAGGGCGCGCAGATATCCAGGGGAAGAATGATGTCCGCCCCAAGCTCATATTCAATCTGCATCACACTCTCTGGAGTCAGCAGATGCGACGAGCCATCCAGATGCGACTTAAACGCGGCTCCCGCCTCGCTCAGCTTGCGCAAATGGCCCAGGCTAAACACCTGGAACCCCCCGCTATCGGTCAGAATGGGGCCGTCCCAATGCATAAATTCGTGCAGGCCGCCAAATTCAGAGATCAACTGCGAACCGGGGCGCAGCGTCAGGTGATAGGTATTGGCCAGGATGATCGCCGCTCCCGCCTCGCGCAACTCCTCCGGCGCAACGCTTTTCACCGTTGCCTGTGTGCCGACGGGCATAAAGATCGGTGTGGGAATCGACCCGTGCGGAGTGACAACGGTGCCAGCGCGCGCCCAGGTTTCTGAACACTCGGCTTCAATCGTGAAAGAAAATGTTGACATATATTTTCAGGGCGTCGCCGGCAGAAAGCGGCGCGCTTCATACTACTTCTATGACAGATCGATTTGTTCAGCGTTTGTGACAGATCGATTGTTTAGCGTTATTCTCTCACATCCGTCAAGTTGCGCCTGGTGTTCTGGCCAGACGCGCTCGCCTCCCGCCGTGATCACTTCCTCGCGCCTGTGGCTTAGCCGCCTGAATTGCCGAATGGAAAAGAAGAGTTCCAAAGCGAGCAACCGAAGGGCGTATAAAAATTTCATTAAAAATATGGACGGGACTCGGATTATACAGGGAAAAGCCTTGATAATCGCTAAGGGATAGTGTATGCTTTTTCACGGTATCCGATCTCGGTCTGGTGTACAGTGCTCGTCCAGAACATTTAGTCCCGCGCTGCTTGGGGTGACAGACAGCTGGTGACTCTGCAATGATATGGACCCGAAGGAATACCAACATATCACAAGGAGGTCCTGGTTTTGAGTTTCGTTGACAAAACCCTGAAGTGTCGCGAATGTGGTAACGACTTCGTTTTTACCGCAGGAGAACAAGAGTTTTATCAGCAAAAGGGGTTGATGAATCAGCCTGGCCGTTGCCCCAGTTGTCGCGCGCGCCGTCGTGCCGAAGGGGGAAACGGGCGTTCTGATCGCGCTCCTCGCGAGATGCATACAGTGACTTGCGCCGAGTGCGGAGTTGAGACGCAGGTTCCGTTCCTGCCGAAAAACGACAGACCCGTTTACTGTAGCTCCTGTTACGACAAAATTCGCGTAGCGCGTAGCTAAGCGAATGTTCTGGCTGGCCTCCTGGTGATGTTGATCAGGGGTGTCACGTCTCTTCCCTATCCAGCCATACACTTTCTGGTGAAGTGGTTGGATGAGGGTTTTTTTATTTGCTCTGTTTTACGTCTTCCTTATATACTTATATATATGGTAGGGGAGGGGTTTTATCCTCAGACGAGCCGTTTACAACTCTCGCTGAGCGGCTGAAAGGGAGAAACTCCACTTCATCGGCAGACCACAGTGCCAGGAAACATATTGTACGTTACATGTACCGGCGATACATGTGAATTCGTTACATTGCTTGCAAGATATCCGTAACATATTATATCAAGAATGCCTGACATTTCCATTGCAGCGTAAACGGTGGCGAATGAGGCCAGGTGCAAGAAATTTTTCCACAATGCTGAGGTGTTGGATGGTTGCTATTAATTCTGATGAATCGATTGGAGCGCCCCAGACCCAGGTGACGCTGGAGCATCTGCTGGTAGAGACTTCTACCTACCTTTCTTCACGCGATTTAGAGAAGGTAAAAGACGCCTTTGAGCTGGCAGACCAGGCGCACAGGGGCGTTGTGCGCCGTTCGGGCGATCCATACATCCAGCATCCCCTTGAAGTAGCCCTGCTGCTGGCGGATATGCGGATCGACGCCGATGGCATCGCGGCAGCTCTCTTGCACGACGTTGTTGAGGATACCGACTTCACTCTGGAGGATCTGCGCACGCGTTTTGGGGATGCAGTTGCCAATATTGTAGACGGCGTGACCAAATTCGATGCCCTGGCCGGTAAATCGGCCAGCAAGGAGAAGATCGCGCCGGAAACACCTGAGCAGTTTGAACAGCGTCAGCGCCAGGTGCGTGACCTGAAAAGCCGACAACGTACCGAAACTGTGCGCAAAATGTTGTTAGCTATGGCGGAAGATCCCCGCGTGGTTGTGCTCAAGCTGGCCGACCGCTTACATAATATGCGCACACTCAGCGCAATGAACCCCGTTCAGCAGCAGAACACGGCCCGCGAGACCCGCGAGATTTACGCGCCGCTGGCCCGGCGTCTGGGCATGGCTTTAGTGCAGGCAGAATTAGAGGATCTGGTTTTCAGTTATCTGGAGCCGGACCAGTACGCCCGGCTGGCCCGCGAGGTCGAGGAAGAACGCCGCAAACGTCAGCCGCATACCGAACAAATCTGTCGCATGCTGCAAGAAGAGATGGAGCGCGCGGGCATTCACAGCCAGGTGCATGCCTGGCAGAAGCACCTGGCCAGGATCCAGCACAAACTGGAGCAGAACAGCGGCGAATTGAGCCAGATCCACGACCTGGTTTCGTTTCGCATCCTGGTAGACACCGTTCACGATTGTTATCTGGCCCTGGGGCATATTCACGCGCTCTGGCGACCCAAAGATGGGCGCATCAAGGATTTTGTCGCCACGCCAAAGTTAAACGGATATCAATCGCTGCATACCACTGTCTTCGGCCCGGATAACCAGCTGGCTGAGATCCAGATTCGCACGCACGAAATGCAGCGCATTGCCGATTACGGGATTGCCAGCTACTGGTATATGAAGGATCGAGGCGGCGCGAGACTCTCTACTCGCGAGATGATCGCCTGGATCGAGCAACTGCGCGATTGGCAGCGCGAGCTGCCGCAGAACGCCGACGAATTCGTCGAGGCGGTCAAAGGCGACATTTTCCAGGAGCAGATCTTTGTCTTTACGCCCAGGGGCGAGGTCAAAGATCTGCCGCGTGGATCAACGCCCCTGGATATGGCCTATCGCATTCACACCGATATCGGCGACCACTGCAATGGCGCACGTATTGTCACCAACATGGAGGAAAGCGGGCGACTGGTTACGCGCAATGTGCCGCTGGATTACGAGCTAAAGGGCGGCGAGATTGTCGATATTCTGGTCAGTCCCAAAGCTCACCCAACCCGCGACTGGCTGGCTTTCGCGCGCACGACGACGGCGCGCACCAAGATTCGCCGTTACCTGAAAACCTACGAGCGCGAGGTAAACCTGCAACTGGGTCGAGAACGACTTGACCTCGCGCTCAAAGCCATGGGAGCCTCCGGCATCAGCGCGGTGCGAGACGAGGATCTGGCAACATATACCTCTACCAGAAAGTACTCCACCCCTGACGAACTTTACATCGCCCTGGGACGCGCTGAACTTTCAGTCATGGAAGTGCTGAACTTCCTGATCCCCATCCTGCGCAGTCGCGGGGAGATCAAAACCGGTGAGAGCGCGGCGAGCCGCAAACAGGGTCCGGTCCAGAGTTCCGAAAAAGACGGCGCATCGCCGCTTGCTGTCAAGCTGGCGCACTGTTGCTGCCCTTTGCCGGGCGATGCCATTACGGGCCTGGTCAATCCCAACAAAGGCATTATCGTGCATCGCAGCGATTGCCGTACCCTGCGCCGCTATCGCGGCCAGGAGAGCGAGCGGCTTATCGCTGTGAACTGGCTCCAGATCGAATCGCAGCATTACCTGGTGCCGATCATCGTCATTGCTCGCGACCGCGCCGGCCTGCTGCGCGACGTGGCTGCAGTCGTTTCCGATGCCGGTATCAATATGACCGCAGTAACCTCGACAACCAACTTCTCCCTGCAAAGAGCCATCATTACTGCCACTCTTGAAATAACCACGTTGGATCAGATCGAGCCGGTATTCGAGAAACTCAAGCAGGTCAAAAACGTGGTGAACGTCGGGCGTGATCTCGGCCATCGCACCAGTTAGGCCAAAAGGAGCAAAGTGGAATTTTTGGCTGGAGGGGCCTATTATGTATAGATGTGGGAGGAAAAGTGGCCAGTCCTAATCTGCTAACTGGAAAATTGTATGATAGATACGCCAATCACTAGACAACCGGTGGAGAAGGAACCCGTCGACGAATCCGCCCAGGAGTTATACACCCTGGTTTCGACCTATATGGCCCCTGCCGAACAGGAGCAGGTCGGTCGGGCGTTGCAGCTCGCCCGGCAAACCTGCGAGGGCAAGCGCGGATCGCGTCTTATTCCTCCGCTGGAATATGCTCTGGCGGTCGCTACTATTCTGGCCCAGATGCACATCGATGCTATTGGCGTTGCTGCCGGCTTGATCTTTGAAGGAGTTGATGCCGACCTAGTCTCGCTGGAAGTGGTCGAGGCGCAACTGGGACCGGCGGTTGCCCATGTGGTCGATAGCATGCAGCGCTTGAATATTCTGGAGCGCAAGAAACAGAGCGTGTCCCAGGCCCAGCCTGAGCAGGAGAGAGGGCGCGAAACCAGGAAACAACGTACACGCGAGGGCTTACGCCGCAGACAGGCTGAGACAGTGCGCAAAATGTTCTTCGCAATGGCAGAGGACCCGCGCGTCGTGCTCTTAAAGCTGGCCTATCGCCTGCACGCTATGCGCGTAGGATACTCTAAGCTATACGATGTTGACCACCAGGAGTTGCAGATCATGGCGCGCGAAACCCAGGAGATTTACGCGCCCCTGGCCGGGCGGTTGGGCATGTCGCGTCTGGAGAGCGAGCTGGAAGACATAGCCTTCGCCGTCCTGGAGCCGGAAAAATACGCCTGGTTGCAGAGCGTGATTGAGGCGGAACGCAAACAGTGGGGCGCGTATGTCGCTCAGGTTTGCACGATCCTGCGCGACGAGATGAGGAAACTGGGCCTGAAAGCGGAGGTCTCCGGGAGAGTCAAACATCTCTATAGCTTCTACAAAAAGCTCAAGCGCTCCGTGGGAAATGATGAGAAAATGGAGAGCTTGCAGCAGGCCGACTTTAGCCAGATTCACGACCTGGTCGCCTTTCGTATCCTGGTCGAGTCAACCTCAGATTGCTACCTGGCTCTTGGTCATGTACATAGCCTCTGGAAGCCGAAAGAGGGACGCATCAAGGATTTCATCGCGAATCCCAAGCCGAACGGGTATCAGGCCCTGCACACCACCGTCTTTTGCCTGGATGGCCAGCTCGTCGAGATTCAAATTCGCACGTTTGAGATGCATGAAATGGCTGAATACGGCGTCGCGATGCACTGGCACTATAAAGATGTCGGGGATTCTGCGTCTGGCTCGTCGAAAGAACTGCTCTCCTGGCTGCGTCAGTTGGCCGAGTGGCAGCGCGAATTGCGGGCCACGACCTCCAGCGATACCGAATTCGTCAAAGCCATGCGCGATGAATTCCTGGAGGAGCAGATCTTTGTCTTTACCCCCAAAGGCGAAGTGAAAGATCTGCCCGTTGGCTCAACGCCCCTGGACTTTGCGTATCGCATTCACACTCAGGTCGGGGACCACTGCGCTGGGGCGCGCGTGACCACCGAGAGCGGCAGCGGGGATAACGAGCACCTGACTACCCGCATGGTGCCGCTCGATTACGAACTGCAAAGCGGCGATATCGTGGATATCGTCACTTCGCGTACTGCTCATCCAACCCGCGACTGGCTGAATTTCGCACGCACGGCCGCGACAAAAAGCAAGATTCGGCGCTACCTGAAGACCTACGAGCGCGATATCAACATTCAGATCGGGCGCGAGCGGCTGGACCGCGAGCTTAAAAATCTGGATCGCGAGCAGAAGAGCTTGCCCATACGCGACGTAGCGGAGATTGGCGAGGATGCACAAGAAACGCTGAGCGAGGCGTTCAACCGGGAATCGTTTGATGATCTGCTGGTCGCTCTCGGCTGCGAGGAACTGCGCCCGCGCGCGGTGGTTCTGAAAATGCAGGAGCTCTGGGGCACAGAGGTCAAGGAAGAGGAGCGGCCTCAACCGGTGGTGACACGCTCCTTGCAGTCGGCCCAGTTGCAGGTAGCCGGTGTCAGTGGCCTGCTGACCACCCTGGCCAATTGCTGCTGCCCGCTGCCGGGCGATGAAATCGTGGGCTTTATCAGCCGGGGCAAAGGGGCGGTTATCCATCGTGCAGACTGCAAAAATATTGACCGCTATCGCGAGCGCGAGCGCGAACGTCTGGTTAATGTGAGCTGGACAAACATGGGGCAGCAGCGTTACCTGGCTCCGCTCATTATCACTGCACGCGACCGCTCCGGCTTGATTCACGACATTGCTGTTGAGGTCGCCGAGGCGGGCGTCAATATGACCTCCGTGAATTCGCACGTGCCGAGCGGCAGGGAGCAGGTCATCATCACTATCACGCTCGAAATCGAAAACATGGAACAGATGAAACGCGTGCTGGCGAAGTTAGAGAGAGTCAAGAATGTGCTCAGCGTTGAACGCGATCTGGGGCAAAAAAGAAGATAAGACGGAATGGAGCGACGCTCTTGCGGTGCGTCGCTCCATTCCGTCTTCTTTTAACTAACCGCGCAGGCGATCCAGCACCGGAGGCTGGCGTAGTTTGGCCAGAGCTCCGGCCTCGATCTGGCGCACACGCTCGCGGGTAATGCCCAATTCACGGCCCACCTGTTCTAGTGGATGAGCCTGACTGTTGTTCAAACCAAAGCGCAACTGGAGGACAAGCCTCTCGCGAGGAGTCAGCACCGATTCGAGGACGCGCTGAACTTCATCTTTCAATGTCTGGGTCGTCGCGATATCTTCGGGTGAGGCTGATTCTGTATCGGCCAGCACATCGCCCAGCTCTTGCTCTTCGTCTTCACCCACGGGAAGTTCCAGCGAGACGGGCGCGCCGGGTGCGGATTGCAGCTCGACCATACGAATGGGATCAAGGCCCGTAGCCTCCGCCAACTCCAACTCTGTTGGCTCGCGGCCAAGCTCCTGTAAGAGACGCTGGCGCTCGCGGCGAATACGGTTCAAAGCAGTATTCACATAGACGGGCAGGCGAATAGTTCGCCCTTTATCTGCAACGGCCCGGCTGATAGCCTGGCGAATCCACCAGGTTGCGTGAGTCGAGAAGCGGTGACCACGACGCCAATCGTAGCGCTGTACCGCACGGATCAGACCAATATTGCCCTCCTGGATGAGATCAAGCAGGGTTAAACCGCGACCGACATAGCGCTTAGCGATACTGACGACCAGGCGCAAATTGGCCAGGATGAACTGTTTCATCGCTTCGCGGTCGCCCATCTCAATGCGCTGCGCCAGCTCAACCTCGCGCTCGTGCGTAATCATGGGCACACGGCCGATCTCGCGCAGGTATGTCATCACCGCATCGGATTCGCCCGCGTCAGCAGTATTGACCGCGCCCTCCTCTGCATCCTCCGAACGACGGCGGCGCGTACCAACACGCCGGGGATGAGGAGAATCTTCCAGGTGGGTCGCAGAATGAGCCAGAGCCGAAGGCGCTTCAAGTTCGTGGGAATCCGCAACCGGAGCCAGGTCTTCGTGTGTATCAGTCACTTCATCTAACTCCAACGGAGCCGTATCCAGGTTCGAGATGTCCTCCTCCAGTTCGGGTTCACCTTTGCCGTTGCATTCTCCTTCATCTGTATATGGCAGATTTTTAGTGAGCAGCTGGCCCAAAATGTCCCCATATTGCTTTTCAAGATCGGTATGCAATGTATCAGTGTCATGACGGGGCAACATCGCGCCTGCCGTGCCACGTTCCAAATCAATCATTTTGCGCCCTCCGTGAACAGTAGTATCTTAAGCAGCAAGATAACAGCATCTTCCGTCGGTTCGGCTCTACATTCTCAAGAAAAGCAATCCTGCAATCGGGATACTGTGTCCGACCGAGTGGGAGGAAGTCAAAGACGCGTATGGCTGGCATCTCTACATCAGAGAACACAGAGAGACCAGAAAATATTCCTTCACCACTCTTAATTATAACGTAAAAGCCCCTTTTCATCTAGTCCTGTGAACAAAGCTTTCTCAAATTGGTCACAATGACACATTTTTCAGACTTTCGCCAGCTTAACCGTGTTGGATTAGCTTTAGAAGCTCTGCCAGAACGACGATCTCACCTTATAGTAATAATACGTTGGACACCAATTAAAGTGGCAAATCGCTGTGAGGAGCAGAGGATCTGTTTGATCTGGGAAGGTCCGGCGGGGCTACACCGGCTTCCAACGATTTTTTATCGCCGGGAGCACAGCCCTCCAGCTTCTTCCGGGCCTGCGCAGATCCAGACATATACCGAAACAGGCGCCATGTTTGATAGCCAAGAGTCAGAACCACGATGAGAGCCAGGAAGAAGAGGGAGAATGAGCCAAGAATATCGCCGACTGCATCCCAACTCGCGCCAAAAATATAGCCCAGGGTGAGGGGCAGCAAGGCACCCAGGGTCTCGCCAGCCAGATCGTAGAGCAGAAAGCGCCGATAGGGATACAATTCCGCTCCGGCTAGAAGGTTGATCGCACCCCCCAGAACCGAGAGCAGAAAACGGCTAAAGAAAATTGCCCAGCCGCCCAGGCGATGAAAATAGCTGCGGGAACGCGCGATAGTTCGCGGCTTTATCACATAGCCCGTTTTCTCCAGCCACGCCAGAACTCTGCTGCCCCAGAGCCGCCCGATCCAATAGCTCCCGTTATCGCCAGCCACAAAAGCGCTCAAACTAATTCCGCCCAGCCAGGCAATATTAAAATCGCCCAGCGCTGCAAACGCTCCCGCCGCCAGAAGCACCAGCGTATTCGGGAGAGGTATGCCCAGAGCGCCAAGAAAAATGCTGAGCCAGAGAATAGGATAGCCGTATTCTTGCAGCCAGGTCAGAAGATAGGGCAGGAGGTTGCTCATAGAAACGCTCCCCTCCACAGGAAAACGAGAAGCGTCTGAGGACCGTCTGATCCGCCAGTTTCCGTGGAGGGGGATCCGCAGGACATATGCTTTTGACGATAGTTCAAAATGGTTCGCTGCACATCACGGATAATTGTATTGATCGGTTGCTTAGAGCGGCTAGCGATGTCACGCAGGGTAGCGTGTTTCGTGAGCTGAGAATTGGAGGGGGAGATATGCAAGGATTGGTCGAGGCACAACTCCGGCACATGGTAGACGCGAGCAATATAAGGGATAGTCATCCAGAAACGCACCGTGCTGACATCACCGGCCACGAGGTGCTGATGATCCTGCTGAAACTGCTGATACGCCTGGATCGTGTTCGCGGCGGTAAAGAACAGGCAGACCAGCGCCACCCCTAAAAGCAGGCATAGACAAACAAATTTCGTGCGTGTTCCCAAGCGAATGTTCTCTCCCTAGACAAACATGGCCAATATCTTGACGCGGCTTATCTCTGGCAATAGAATAGCAGAGTGGGGACCCAAGTGCAACGGCAAGGCCGGGGAAGGTTTGGGAGCACAGAGCATGCTACCTGATTACTATAAGCTTCTAGGAGTTACTCCTACTGCTAGCAGGAGCGAGATCAAGCGGGCTTATCGCCACCTGGCACGCCTGCACCATCCTGACCTGAACGTCCAGGCGCAAGACGCGCAGATTAAGCGCCTGAACGAAGCCTACGCCGTTCTCAGTCATCCTCAAAAGCGCGCAGCTTACGATGAACTGCGGCGGCGCGAAAGGGCGCGCGTCGAGGCTGAATGCCACCGTCAGGAGCAGGCGCGGCGCGAACCTGAGATGACCTGGATAGAGGGCATCGTCGGGTTTGTCCGCGAACTCAAAAAAGGCATGCGCGACGACTGATAGAGGAGCAGATACATTTCCAGGGAGTACAGGGAGGGCGATATGGGCAAAGATCGGGACAGCCAGTTTGACGTGAGTGCCGGACTCGCTTTCGGTTTGAAAGCGTTTGAAATGTATCGAAAAAGCGGCATACTTACCGCTGAAGTTCGTTCTGTTCCTTTTATTCGTGGTCGATGCCAGGCTTATTTGGAGATCGCTCAGGGCAAGGTGGTTTCATGCTATCTGATCGACCGCCAGGGCGAACGACATTCTATCACGCGGGAGACGCTCGTTCAGTTAGACGAGGCAAAAGGCCCTTTCAGCTGGGTCTTTCATGCGAATACCGAGCCGGATTTGACTGCCTTTTCTCCTGAGCAAGTTGTTCACACGAGGCCCTCCTCGTCTTCGCCATCGCCCATCCCGCGACCGCTGGTATACGCTCTCGATTTACGGCCGCTCCAACAATGGTGGACTCCCCGGCAGTTGCAATACCTGCATATGATTTTTTCTCTGATCGATGGGAAACGCAGTATCGACGAGATCAAAGCGCAGGTTGCCCTTTCTCCACTCGTTGTCGATGAGGGAATCCGCATTTTGCTCCAGTTACAGGCGATTGCGATACCTTAGCCAGACAGACATCTAGCTAAAGCGCTTCACTCTTACGCCCGGTGTGGCAGCGCCGCTACGAATGTGCCTGTGACCTTGACATCGCCGTTCTGGTCTTCTGCCTGCACCTTGCCCGCGATGCGCCCCTCCCCGTTCTCTTCGTATTTCTCGGTGATCGTGCCGGTGCAGGTAATTTCGTCGTCCAGATGGGTCATGCCTTTGAAACGCACGCCGAACTTCTTCAGCGCCTGCGGTCCCACATAGTCGCTGAGCATCTGACCCACGAATCCCATAATCAGCATACCGTGCGCGATAATCCCGCCCGTCCCGATCATCTCGCCAATCTTGGGATCGGTATGCAGCGGATTGAAGTCGCCCGAAGCGCCAGCGTACCTTACCAGCTGCAAATGGGTAACTGGTGCCGTCACCAGCTTCGGGATTTCGTCTCCAACCTGCACGTCTTCAAAATAGATCTTTGCCGGAACTGTGGTTCTACTCATGCGTCTACCCTCTCTGTACCTTCCTTGTTCTGTCAAATGAACGCTGCGAGCAGCTAGCCGCGCGCGATGAGCGTCTCGCGCGCCTTCAAGACCTGCCGGCCCTCCTGATTTGTATAGACAGTCTCAAGCGTTACGATATCCATAGAGGAGCCATCGCTCCCCCGTCGCGATCTGCCGCTTGCCACCGTCACTACACCGGTCAGCACGTCGCCCGGATAGATGGGGGCCAGGTACTCGTATTCTTCTTCTCCGTGCAAAATAGCCATGACGTTGATACCCAGGCTCACCAGGTGACTGAGCATCTCGGTGTTTCCCCAGAAGCCAAAGGCCGTTGGCGAGATGGGAAATATCGGCACATCGCTGTAACCTGCCTCCTGAGCAGCTTCTTTGCTGTGATAAATCGGATTGGTATCGCCGACAGCCAGCGCAAGTTCGTGAATCTTGCATCGCTCAACCTCGACGGTGAAAGGAGGAAAACATTGCCCCACCTTACTTGTGTCAAACATATTTCTCAACTCGCTCCTTCTTTTCTGAGGTTCTACCTACAGATAGTATCTCGTCTCAATCCCAGCCGTGTCAAGTCCGGCGGTTCTGTAAACCCACCAGGGCCACTTCAGGCCAATGCCAGAATAGACGGAGTGTGCTATAATATTCACCCGAACACTCGTTCTTATTTAGCAACCGCGAAACGAAGCGGAGGAACACACAGATCATGCCCATTCGCCAGCTCGCGCCCGATGTGGCCGCCAAAATCGCTGCCGGAGAAGTGGTTGAGCGCCCGGCCTCAGTGGTGAAAGAATTGATTGAGAATAGTATCGATGCCGGAGCCACGCAGATTCGCGTGGAGTTGATGAACGGCGGCCTACAACTGATTCGCGTTACCGACAACGGTTCGGGCATTCCTGCGGATGAACTGGCTCTGGCCCTCTCGCGTCACGCGACAAGCAAGGTAGCACATATCGACGACCTGGAGCATATTCGCTCGCTGGGCTTCCGCGGCGAGGCCCTGGCCAGCATCGCCGCCGTAGCCGATGTAACGCTGCTCAGCCGCCACCAGGACGCAGCCCAGGGCGCGCAGATTACCGCGCAAAATGGCGAGCTTTCCGGCGTGAGCATCGCGGCCTCGCCGGTGGGTACTTCGCTGACAGTGCGCAATCTCTTCAGTGCCGTGCCCGCGCGCCTGAAATTTCTGAAGAGCCGCAACACTGAGGTCAGCCATTGCCTGCACTTGCTTGAACAGTACGCGCTGGCCTATCCCGGCATTCGCTTCAATGTCTTGAGCGAGGGTCGCCAGATCCTCTCAACACCCGGCGATAACCGGTTAACCAGCGTGCTGGTCGAGATCTACGGCCTGCAAGTGGCTGAGCAGATGGTGCCGATCAGCAGCCTGGATGGCAACGATGACGATCCAGAGCGCCCGGTCGTGACCGGCTATACCAGCCTGCCCACCTGCTACAAGAGCACACGCCAGCATATGTCGTTCTTCGTCAATCGCCGCTGGGTACTCAGCCGCATACTGAGCTCCGCCGTCGAAGAAGCCTACCATTCGCTGCTGCTCCCCGGACGCCACCCAATCGCGGTGGTCAATATAACCGTCGATCCGGCGCAGATAGATGTCAATGTCCACCCCGCCAAAACAGAGATCCGCTTCTTGAAAGAGCGCCGCATCTACGCGGCTATCCTGCGCGCCATTCGAGGAGCGGCACTCGCCGAAGCCGCTGTCCCGACCTGGAGCGGTCAGAACATGTCGGCTGAGCGCGAGGAGCCGGCCAGGAGCGCGAGCGCCGATGACGCAGACGACCTGCCTCTGGACGAAGCAGGCTCGCCAGCGCCGGAACTGCCGCAGGATAGTCCCTGGCTGACTGTGACGGAGGAGGAGACGGGCACCAGACTGCCGTCGATCTCGCGTCTGTGGCAGAGCCATGTCAATCCCAAAGATCACACAACCGGCAAAAATGCCCAGAATGTGTCTTTGCTGCTTACCCCCTCGCAGCCCGGCGAAACCGGCTCAGATCTTCAGCCAGCGCCACACGAGCAAACGATTGAGCAGCCCGTGCGCGGCGCTTCTGAAGCTCCTGCGATCTCCAGCTTCTCATCATCGCTTGCTTCCAGCGCGATCCAACCATCCCAGATTGAGGCCAGCCTGCCGGTACGCCACGAACCGCCGGAAAGCAGCGGCCGCTTGCCCGCCCTGCGCGTGATCGGCCAACTTGCGCAGAGCTACATCGTCAGCGAGGGGCCGGATGGCCTCTACCTGACCGACCAGCATGCCGCCCACGAGCGCATCCTACTCGAACGCATGGTAGCAGCCTTGCAGACCCGCGCCTCGCTCTCACAGATGCTGCTCACGCCCCTTCAAATTGATCTCGCGCCCTCCGAACTGGGGGCAATCGAGGATCACCTAGCGCAGTTGCAGCATATCGGTTTCGACATCGAGATGCGCGAGCGCGGCGCGGTGGTGCGCGCAGTGCCCCAGGTGTTGATGAAGCAAATGAACGCCCGCTCGCTGCAAGAGCTTCTGGCCGACCTGACCTCGCCGGAGAGCGCCGGCCATGCTGAAACCTGGGAGGAGCACGCCCTGGCCAATGTAGCCTGCAAGGCCGCTATCAAGGCCAACTATTTCCTGACGGTCAGCGAGATGCGCGAAATGCTCGCACAGCTTGCGCAAACGCAGGCCCCCTATAGCTGCTGCCATGGCCGGCCCACGACGGTGCATTTCAGCCTCAACGCGCTGGAACGCGAATTTGGGAGGCGCTAAGTGCTTGTTGATGTACTCACCTCCGCCGCCAGCTGGAGCCACGAGCCGCTGTTGACCTACACCATCCCGCCGGAGCTTGCTGACGAGATCGCGCCCGGCCAGCTTGTAGCCGTGCCATATGGCGAACGGCTGGTTGAAGGCATTATCTGGCGTCTGCACGACGAAAGGCCCGCGGATAGGGATACGCGTCCCATTTCGACGCTGCTTGATCCTTTGCCCGCCCTGCTGCCCCACCAGCGCGCCCTGGCCGAGTGGCTGGCCGAATATTATGTCACGCCTCTGGCCCACGCGGCCTTGATGATGCTCCCACCCGGCCTGCTGCAACGCTCAAAGATGGTTTTGCAGCTTATCGACACCGATGCCGCCCTGAAACTGGCCGCTCGCAATGGCGACGAGAGCCGCTTCACCCGTCTGCGCGCGTTGATTGGTCTGCTGCTGGCCGAAGGAGCGCTGGATATCGAGCGCCTGAAAGAAATGCTAGGGCCTACAAAGGCTCGCGAAGTACTCAAAGAGGCGCGGGAGAGCGGCCTGGTTGAACGAGGTGCGCAACTGCACGATCCCAAAGTACACGCGCGGCGCAAACGCGTGGTACGCCTGATCGCTCACGGCGAAAGGCTCGAAGCATGGCGGCAGGCCGCGCGGAACCGCCTGCAACAGAGCCTGCCCGCAGAGGTTGAGCAGGCGGAAACCGTGGAGAGCCTGAGCAAGCGCCCGCGCCAGAAGAAGGCGCTGCCCGATCCCTGGGCGCTTTCCGCCGCAGATGCCTCGCTGGCGCTGACACCGCAGAACCAGGCCGGCCTGCTCGCTCAGCGCCAGCTTGTCGCGCTCGATCTGCTGGAACACGACCGGCTCAGCGCCACCACCGGCTCGTACTGGACGCCACATATGCTCTGCAAGGCCAGCAGCCTGACTCCTACCCAACTGCAAAGCCTTGTGCGCGAGAACATTATCGCAATCGAAGAGATCGAGATCCAGCGCGACCCCCTGCTTGGCCGCCTGATCGCGCCCTCGCAGCCGCTGCCGCTCACCCCCGCTCAACGCGTGGCCCTGGAGCGGATTCTTGCCAGCGAGCGCCCTGTGCTGCTGCATGGCGTGACCGGCAGTGGCAAAACCGAGGTCTATCTGCAAGCCCTGGAAGCCATCATTGCTCGCGGGCAGCGCGGCATCGTTCTGGTGCCCGAAATCGCCCTGACCGCCCAGGCCATCCAGCGTTTTGCCGGGCGTTTCCCCGGACGCGTAGCGATTATGCATGGAGCGCTCACCTCTGGCGAGCGTTACGACGAGTGGCGGCGCATTCGCGAGGGACGAGTTGATGTGGTAATCGGCTCGCGTACTGCCCTCTTCGCGCCGGTGCCGAATCTGGGTATGCTGATTCTGGACGAGGAACACGAACCGGCTTATAAACAGGATGAACGCCCCCCAACTTATCACGCGCGCAGCGCCGCCCTCGCTCTCAGCAAAATCCTGAATATCCCTCTGGTGCTTGGCAGCGCTACGCCCTCGCTCGAAACCTATTTTCGTGCCGAGCGAGGGGAATATCAGCTGGTCGAGTTGCCTCATCGCATCGGCGCGAACCTGCCGCCGGTCGAAGTGATCGATCTGCGCAATGAACTGCACGCAGGCAATACCAGCATCCTCAGCCGGCGTCTGCACAGCGCGCTGCATGACGTGCTCCATCGCGGCCAGCAGGCCATTCTCTATCTTAACCGGCGAGGCGCGGCCAGTTGCGTGCTTTGCCGCGATTGTGGCTACGTAGCCATGTGCGAGCAGTGCGACATTCCCCTGACCTATCACACCACTGAACGCTTGCTGCTCTGTCACTATTGCAACAGCCAGCATAAGCCGCTGCGCACCTGCCCGCAGTGCCAGGGTAACAGCGTGCGTTATTTTGGCCTGGGCACCGAAAAGGTTGAGCAGACCATTGCGCGGGCTTTTCCCGGTGTACGCCTCCTGCGTTGGGACCGCGATACCGCGAAGAACCGCCGCGCCCACGAACAACTGCTGGATCGCTTCGCCAATCACGAGGCTGACATCCTGATCGGCACACAGATGATTGCTAAAGGTCTGGACATCCCCGGCGTTACCCTGGTTGGCGTCATCTCCGCCGATATCGCTCTGATGCTCCCCGACTTCTCAGCCCCCGAACGCTCCTTTACCTTGCTGACCCAGGTCGCCGGGCGCGCGGGCCGGGGAGCCGAGGCCGGGCAGGTCATCATCCAGACCTTCAACCCGCAGCACTTCTGCATCGACGCCGCCTCGCGCCACAGCTACGAGGAGTTCTATACTGCGGAGATCGAGGCGCGCCGCCGCTACGGTTATCCTCCCTTTCGCCAGTTCGTCAAGTTCACCTACGGCCACGAAAATCGCCACCGCGCCCAGAACGAGGCCCTGCTCCTGCGCGAAAAGCTCGATAGCTGGATCGAACGCCTCGGCCTGGATGGGACCGACATCGTTGGTCCCGCGCCCGCCGTTATGGAGCGCCTGCAAGGCAAATATCGCTGGCAAATGATCCTGCGCGGCCACAATCTCCAGCGAATCCTGCGCGTCCTCCACGCCTCCGGCTGGCAGATCGATATCGATCCGGTGAGTATCATGTAGGCTACTTACCGTTCAAACGGGCAAGCACCGGGGCAAAGTTCTCCATCTGCCTTTCTTGAATCTGAATATATGAGATGCCCAGGCGCTCACGCTGCTCTAGCAGATGCTCTACGGCTTGCTCTGTGGTCATCGGACGCGCTTCTGCTATCGGCATTCTAGAGAAAGCAGCAGTAGCAGCAACGGGACTGTCGGTCAGTTCGATACCAAAGGCGGTTTGCCCAAGCTCTAGCTGTTCAAAGCGCTCGCCGGCAGCCTCCCGTATCCAGCCGAGCTTCTCTTCTGCCGGAGGAACGAGCAGAATAATATCGGCCTCACGCGCCGCGAGGCGCAGCATGCGGCGACCGGCAGAGCCGATGAGGATAGGTGGATGTGGCTGTTGCACTGGCCTGGGAAGGGGGCGCAGACCTTGCGTTGAGTAGTATTTGCCGGAGAAATTGACAGTTTCGTTGGTAAAAAATTGTTTGATGAGAGAGAGTCCTTCTGCAAAGCGAGAGACGCGCACGCCTGCCTCATCAAAGGGAATACCAAGCTGCTGGTAGTCAGACGGCCAGTTGCCCGCGCCCAATCCCAGTTCGACCCGGCCATCGGAAAGTTGATCCAGCGTGGCGATTTCCCTGGCAAGCAGGGCGGGATTGCGATAATCATTGACAAAGACGAAACTGCCGACGCGCAGCTTCGTGGTGACAGTAGCGGCCACGGTGAGCGCGGTGAGCGCCGCCAGCGGCGTGCCCATCACATCTGGTAAAAGCAGCGAGGAATAGCCCAGTTCCTCGACACGTTGCGCGAGAGCAAGCCAGGCCGCACGCGACGGAGAACCGCCGGTAACAACGCCGAAACGAAACGCTTTTTTCGCCATATATTATCCTTCTTTGAAGTCGTTCCACAGTTTTAGTAAGACGCATCTTACTCTATCACACACCTCTCCTTTCCTCCACGAACCACTCTTTTGATTCTACCACTCTCTCGGGTCCGAACCCATACCCTGGTATTTTAGTTACCGCGTCCGCCTCGGAATCAAGTGAGCATGGGAAGATGAAAAAGCAAGCCCGTCGTGCTTCGCCGGCATGATGGGCTTTGCTCATCGTTGACCATCTTCCTCTGGCCTGCGTGTTCCTCCGCCTTCGTTCAGGAATCGTTGCCAGCGTCCATCAACAATCTGCGGGCCACTTCCTCATCTCGCGCAGAAGCAATACTCACAAGTAAGACGCGCAGCGCATTCAGGTCTGCCATGCGCGAAACCTGCTTCGCGGCCAGCGTCGCTAAGGCAGGAAAATGCAGCTTCACGATTTCCTCGATTGCCTCACGCTGAGCCTGACGCCCCTTCTCAAGACCCTCCTCTCGCCCCTTCTCAAGACCTTCCTCTCGCCCTTTCTCTACCCACTCCTGGTAGACCCAGGAATCCTTCAGCACATCTTCAAACACGGCAAACCTCCTCTTGTACCAGACTTTTCTGGCTCACCTTTGAAATCGCTCAAGAGTTTTTTCCAGCGTCCAGCAATAACTTCCGAACTGTTTCCGTATCTTGCGCACAAGCAATACTAACGAGCAGGACACCCAAAGCGTTGATATCAGACATGCGTGAAACTTGCTCAGAGGCCAGTGTTTCTAAGACAGGAAAACGCTGTTTCACGATTCCCTCTATGGCCTCACGTTGAGCCTGGCGCCCTTTCTCAAGGCCCTGCTCAATGCCCTCCTCTCGTCCCTGCTCCCGGCCTTCCTCTCGTCCCTGCTCACGACCTTCCTCTCGCCCTTTCTCTATCCACTCTTGATAGACCCAGGAATCCTTCAACACCTCTTCAAACATGGCAAACCTCCTCTTGTACCAGACTTTTTCTGACTCAGTGGTAAAGGCCAGTCCTCCGACGACCTCGGCCAAGGCCAGCAAATCTTTATCGCCGCCTTCAGCCAGCCGATCAATCATGACCTTGACTATCTCAGGCTTCTTGCCCCCTCTCGTTAAAGGCAACAAGGGCAACAAGCCATCCCATCCCAGATCGACGAGCGATTGTGCCGTCACTTCCCACAGCTTAATCACGCGAAAGTGAAACTGATGCACAACACCGCCATCAATGAACGTGCGGATGTATGGCGTTTCTGCCACCCTGCCCGGACGCAAATACATGAGAAACGAGCATGTTGGCAGGTCATGTTGATGCTCCGCTAACACATTATATTCTAACATGCGCCGGGGCATCGTTGGATCTTCATAGGTCTGCACTTCCATATGCATCAGCCCCAACTGTCCATCCAGCAACACTTTGACGAGCGCGTCGGCCAGCAGTGGTTGGACCGTTAGCTCGATGTTCAGCAGGGCTACCAGTTCGGCTCCGGGCATTAACCAGGAGATATACTGCTGCGGCCTCATTCTCAACAGCAGTTTAGAAAAGCTATCCCACCTTCCCACATTTCTCTCCCTCCTCGCGATATTCTTTTTTCCTCACGCAATGGTACCATCTTCCAATCCTCACAACACACTCGACTTATCACGTTTTGATATCAATCCATCACGTTCTATTCTCCGATATCCCTTGCCTTCAGGGCTATTACGAGCAAATCAGTCTACAGCCCTGACACGCGGAGAGATTGCATCTCTAAGCCAGTATGTTAAAATAGAAACTCAATCATGTGTTTAGTAAGTTGATTGAGTGAAAAGGAGTTCCAGTGGTGCATACGTTTTCTAAAGAAGCTCTTGCAAGACCCTCTCAGACTCTTCAGGCAGCGGGCGTATTGCGGGGACAGATCGAGGCGATCCATCGGGCGGCGGAAGATGCGCGCGAAGATGAGTTGGTGATCGCGGTGGTTCAGGATGACTTGAGTTTTGGTGGCGTCTGGATTGTCGCCCGCGATAGGCTGGTTCAACAACTTCCTCTGGTGGAAGACCAGAGCGGATGGTCGTTTACCTTTCCGCCCGGCATTTCACTTGCTCAGATTGAGGAACGTTGTCTGGAGTTCACACGCGTCTCGCTCAAGCGCTGGCAAGCGATGGACCACTGGGCCAACCGGCAGCAGTAAAAAAGTTCTTACACCGG
>DATGKW010000042.1:0-31082 GCA_035294465.1 Ktedonobacteraceae bacterium
AGCTCACCTGAAAGATATTTAGATTGGTGTCCCTTTTTTGTCGAACTGGCCGCGAATCAGCGAAATTTCGCCGTAATGAGTAAAAGGATGTGAAATGCATACCTGACCAATGGCCAGTATTGCTGGCATTTCCCCCAGAGGCTTTATTCTCACTGTGCGCGCCGAAAGTTCGGCTCCTCCATCGGTAATCCCGGCCAGGTAAGCTTCGTACTCGCTCCAGACCTCTTCGGCATAGACCATAAGGAGTTCAGGATTGTGGATGCGGAGGGTCTGAGCCTCCTCTGTGCTCATGCCGGTGCCCTGCACACGCGGAGGCAGATTCAGGCGCTCATGCCATTTGCCCTCGCTCCAGATAGTCGGACGGCCCTGTAAAATAAAGCGCAGAATGTTATCTTCTGTGCGCGCGACATGCCAGAGCAGGAAAGCTATAGTGTTGCCATTGCCCGCCGGCAGCGTGTTCCATTCCTCTACAGTCAGGTCACTGACCGCTTCACGCATCCAGACGTGCAGGCGCTTCTGCTCGTAGCGAAAGAAGTCGATGATATCCATGGCGATCCTCCGTTGGCTGTTTGCTGGGTAGCATTTCCTCGTGATATCGTATCACATGAGGTTCGTCGGAAATGATGATTGCGGCAAAGCTCACTTCGTCTCGCTTTTCACTGTTGCGATAGCCTGCCGGAGCTGGCGATAGACGTTGTCCAGGTGCTCAGGCATGACCTTGACATCAGCGATAACCGGCATAAAATTCGTATCCCCGTTCCAGCGTGGAACGACGTGGAGGTGCATATGCTCAGCGAAGCCAGCACCGGCAACCTTGCCTTCGTTGATGCCCATGTTAAAGCCATCGGGATTCATCGCCAGGCGGAGCGCGCTGAGGGCGAGCTGGACCTGAGCCATCAAGTCGGCCAGCGAGGCGGCGTCGAGATAAGAAATGCTGCTGACATGTTGATAGGGAGCGACCATCAGATGCCCATTGTTATAGGGATAGAGATTGAGCATCATAAAACAATGCTCGCTGCGATGGAGGATATAGTTCTCCTCATCGCGGTTTGCCGCTGGTTTTGCGCAAAAAATGCACTCGTTGGGTAGTGGAGCTTGCGGCGCAATATACGCCATACGCCAGGGCGCCCATAAATTTTCCATAGCCCTAGTATAGCATACCCGGATCTAGTGAGCAGCCTCGTTCGCGAGTATTTCCATGCTGGATTCTGTCGTCGGCTGATCGGGCAGGCTAATCCATGCCTCCGCCCAGCGATGGATAGCCTCGATCACGGGCTTGAGAGCCTGTCCTTTATCAGTAAGGTGGTACTCGACGCGTACAGGGATCTGAGGATAGACGATGCGTTCGACGATCCCTTCTTGTTCCAGTTCGCGCAGGCGGTCGCTTAAGACGCGGTCGGAGAGACCCTCTACAGCCGCGGTCATCTCGCAAAAGCGCTGGGGTCCCTGCATCAGCCTATCGAGAATCAGGCCGGTCCAGCGTTTGCCGAGTAATTGAACTGCGTGCTCGTAGCGTGGACACATAGATTGATTCGTGCTGTGTATTTCTGCTGCCTTCATCGGACCTCCGACCTTGCCCTGCTGGGGTAAGGTCCAGCAATGGCCAATATGTATCAATGAATGTAATAGTAGTATAACATGACTTCAGCTCTGAAGCAACCACTGTAACTATATTAAAGTAAGGAAAGGAACAGTAGCTCAGTCGTGAACGGTCTCACTTTGCCATTCGCAGGTCTCAGGGATCGCTTTCTTCAGCGCTTCGGCCAGGGCATCGAGGTCGGTCACGTCGTCGCGATAGACCGCCCAGGCTTTGGCCTTTTCCTGGGGAGTAGCTGGCTTGCGAAAGACGGTGAGGCCAATGCGCTTCCCATTGGGAAAAAACTCCTCCTTAATGCGCGTCAGATTCTCCCAGCGGATCTCGATCACCTCGCCCTTTTTGCTACGTTTGACCAGGGCCTCCTTTTCCAGGCAAATCGTAAAAGGAACGGGAGCTATCAGGCGCAAGTAGTAGACGAAGCCGGCAATAAACAGAACGGCAGCAATGGTACTGCCCACAGCAGAGCCGCCCTGAAAAATACCCTCGCGAATCGCGATCCAGAGGACCAATGCGAGCAGGAAGATCACGCCAGATATCGTGGCGATACGTTTAAAAGGACTGAGACCGGGACCGATAAAGACCTGTTCTTGCGCGGTCGCAGGTGATGTCATACAAAAGCTCCAAAGACTATCAATACCTACTTTGACTTCCAGCATATTGTATCATACCAGAAAATCTCCGAGTGGCGCGATGGTGTAAGGAAAAACTGGCCCAAAAAACGAAATCGTAGCTTCTCCCGCCCTCATATGGTATACTAACTTGGCTACTTACGTATCTTTACGAGAAAACAATCGACCAGCTTAGGTATAGAACTTTCCCGCCTCAGCGACGAGAGCATTAGCGCGTGGATAGCAAAAGAGGGAGACCCGCGGCATGGCTACATCGAGAATTCCTGGGCGTTCAGAAGGGACACCTGTAATGCAGAGGCAATCAGGGCCATTGGTAACAACGAGAACGACAGGGAAATTGCTGGCTACTCAGGGCTATGTGGTGGGAATAGAGATGAGTGGCAACGGATTGCGGCAGACAGTCGCGCTGGCTAACCTTGAAGGCAAGATCTTGCGCAAGATCCGCCGGTCCCTGGATCATGTGCCGGATATCAAGAGCGTGTTGAGCCTGATTGATGAAATGCTGGACGACGTGGCAGATCCGGAGTACTTGCAGGATGGGCGGGTTTTGCGCGTAGGCGCGGCGGTGGGAGGATTGGTCGATGCCAGGCACGGACTTGTGCGCAGGTTATATCATGCCCATGAATGGCAGAATTTTTCACTCCAGGACTATATGGCCGAAAGGCTTGAAGCCCCCTGTATAATAGACAACAATGCAAATGCAGCGGCCCTGGCGGAAGTGGAATATGGCGCCCTGGCGGAAGAGGGGAACGGGAATCGGAAAAGCGAACAGGTCGCGCTCTATGTAGGATTGGGACAGGGAATTGGTGGAGCACTGGTAGTCAACGGGCGTATCTATCACGGAGCTTCGTCCACAGCAGGCGAGATCGGGCACATGCTGGTCAAAGAGCATGGCCTGAAGTGTTCATGTGGTGGATTTGGGCACCTGGAGACAATCGCATCAGCCCAGGCTATCGTGCGGCGAATGATCGGTCTTTCGATTGAACACCCAGAATCCGAAGAAGCGATACGCCGGATAACGGGATCGCGGGCGGAGAGGATCACAGCAGAGCAGGTATTCAGGCTGGCAGAGGAGGGTGACAGGGTAGCCCGACAGGTGGTAGATGAAGTGCAGACCTATCTGGGCATGGCTCTGGCGAATATCATCCACCTGGTCAATCCGAGCATCATTATTTTAGGCGGGCAGGTAGCGCAGGTGGGAGATTTGTTAATAGCTCCCTTGAGAGCCTGTATTCATGATTTGTGCCTGGAAGAGGCTCGCGAATCGGTGCGCATTGTGCAGGGAAAGCTGGGTGCCGAAGCGAACATTGTGGGAGCAATCACTTTAGCGCTCCAGGACTTATGAAAGTATTACGAGGCAAACTGTGGAAACAGGTCGGGTTATTAATGGGCGTTACCTGTTACAACGCCTGATTACGCAGACAGCTTTTTGTGCTGTTTATCAGGGAACGGACCAAAGGTTGCAGCGCTCAGTAGCCGTCAAATCGGTGCTCGCTTCTCAAATCCCAATCTATAAAGCGTCTATTAAAATGACGGCAAACTTTTCCCACCAGCACATTCTTGGTCTCTATGACTTGATCATCGAACCAGAATCCCTGTATGTAGTGCAGGAGTATGTTGAAGGGGATAGTTTCGAGGCGCTGGTGCATGGCCAGATGGCTCCCCACGAGATTGCCGAGGCCGGATGGCAAATTTGTCTGGCTTTGATGTACGCGGGAAGCTCGTCCCGGCGCGTTTGTCATGGAGATCTTACGCCTGCTGCCATTACGCGCGATCACCAGGGGATTGTGCGGGTGGGCGGCTTTGCGCTTCCGGCAGATATGGCTTATTTCGAGAAATGGAGCATAATGGGCGGAGAGGGTATAGCCCTGTTGGAGACGGAGCTACCCTGGGGGCAGCAGAGCGAGGCGCGCAAGGCGGACGATACACGCGCCGTGGGTCTGCTGCTCTATCAGCTCTTGACAGGCTCGCTGGAGCCGCCGACGGATGGACGGCTGCGTTTCCCGCGCGGCATACCGCCGGAGCTGTGCGAGACTGTTGCGCGGGCTGTAGTACGCCAGCACCCTCAGAATATCAATACGCCCGAAGTCCTGTATACTCAACTTAAGGTCCTGGCCGAGGCTCTGGAGCCTGCTCTACCCGCGCCGGTTCTGGAGGAGCCGCTTGTGCGCCAGTTCTCACCGGCCGGGGTGGGAGTAAGGGGAACGCCAGTGCTGACACCGGCACGCGAAGTCGGACGCGGCCTTCCGCCCTATAGCGGCCAGCTTCCCGCGCTGGATGCTGCACCTTTCTCCCCGACAGTCGCGAACACAACGTTCAATGCCGCTCGCCAGCAAAATATCTATCCACCTGTTGGGGAAACAAGACAAACCTCACCGGCGCTGCTCGTCCTCCTGCTTGGTCTGCTGGCCTTCGGACTCTTCTTCGTAGTGGGCTATTTCCTGGGGCATGCGCTCATACATTAGGTGGTTGGTGTCCAGCGCTGCGCGTCACGGCTCTGATATTTGCGCATGACTTCCTCGAAAGCCGTATCCAGGTCCACATTGATCGAATTGGCCAGGGAGGCCAGGATGAAGAGAATATCGGCCATTTCGGTAGCGATGCTGCCCTGAACCTCGCTCGCCTTTTTGGGCTTTTCTCCGTAGGTGTGGTTGATCTCGCGAGCCAGTTCACCGACCTCCTCGGTCAGGCGAGCCAGGCTGGATAGAGGCGACCAGTAGGTGCTCTGCCACTCTTCTTTAATAAGATGATCGATTGCCTGCTGGATATCTGCCAGCGTGCGCATGTGCAACATTCCTTTCCATATATGGTGCTGATTTTATCGAAGGGTATTTGCGGTAGCAATTCCTTCCTATCCATCCTCAACGTTTTTTTCATAGAAAGGCGATTTGTGCCAGGAAAGCACCTCTCTATGAAAGGGAGGGTTTTTAGATGCCCGATATGGGTTCATTCAGCCCTTCGGTCATGTAGGCGTGAGCCATGTTCTTGCTATTCCAGGCGAAGCCAATCTCGCCGAAGTGATCGACGAGGATCAAGCCGCCGGTACCGGTGGCTCTGGCTCTCAGGAGAGCGATAGAGGCTTCGGCAGCTTCACGAGCGGAATGACCCTGCCCTACAAAATCGGCGGCGCTTCTGGCGATCATCAGGCGTACGAAGTCCTCGCCGTGACCGGTGCAGGAAACCGCAGCCTGCTCATTGGCATAGAATCCACAGCCAACCAGAGGCGAGTCGCCTACGCGACCGGGGTATTTGTTATGGGTGCCGCCGGTAGAGGTTGCAGCCGCCAGCGCTCCGGTGTTATCAAGCGCGACAGCGCCTACAGTGCCATGCTTCTCTTCTGGGCGCGCCGCCAGCGAGCCAAATTCGCGGCGGATCATGCTTGGCTCGCCTTCGGGAGAGTTCCCGCGCGAGGCCAGAGACTCTTTCCAGCGCCGGTACTGGCGTTCGGTGAGCAGATCGTCGAACTTGCAGCGCGCGATGCCATGTTCAGAGGCAAATTGCTCAGCCCCACGGCCAATGAGCAGAACGTGCGGGCTGAGCAAGACTTCGCGAGCAAGCGAGATGGGATTTTTGATCAGCTCGACCCCTGCGACCGCGCCGAGGTTGAGCGTACGGCCCTCCATAATGCCGGCATCAAGCTCGATAGTACCCTCGACAGTCAGACAGGCTCCTGTGCCGGCGTTGAAAGTAGGATCATCTTCAAGAGCACGCACCGCTGCCTCAACGGCATCGAGCGAGCTACCACCATTCTGAAGAACGCGCCAGCCAATGAGCGCGGCCTCCTGGCAGCCCTGGCGAGCAATTGCATGGCGATCAGAGGTAATATCCCCGGCTCCCCCATGAACAACAATAGAGATAGGCATGGATAATGACTCCTGACTGATAGGCACGTATTAAGAGGGATTGGCAAAAAGCGGGCTGGCGCTTTCGGGAGCGCGTTCAACAATGGCAATGGTGCAGCGCGAGACGCAGATCAGCTTCTCTTCTTCGTCAGTAATGCGCACATCCCAGACATGGGCAGTTCGCCCACGGCGCAGGAGCGTGGCCGTGCCTGTAACCACGCCGTCGCGTTTGGGACGCAGGTGGCTGGCGTTGATCTCCAGGCCAAAAGCCATTTGATGGACAGGATCAATATTGAGTACGCTTCCTAGCGAGGCCAGAGACTCCGCCAGAGTGATAGAGATGCCCCCATGCAAGTAGCCAAGTTGCTGGCGATGGTTGGGGCCAATAGGCATGGTGGCGACAACTTTCTCTCTGGTAGCCATGACAAGTTTGATATCAAGGCTCTCCCAGACGGAGCCTGCACGGGTGCTATTGATGCGGGCAACAAATTCTTCGCTGGAGAATTCCATAGACATGTTTGTCCTCTCAATCGGTGGTTCGTATTTATCTCCTCATTATAAAACATAGATAGAGTTCTCTCATTATGGTAATCTTCAATGCTTGCCACTTGTCAGGCACTACAGTATAATTGCCTGAGAAAATAGAGACTGCTACGCGTTCATACAGTATAGCCAGCAGATATGATCTAAATAAATCGTCCTGGTTTTATTCGTCTCGCTATTTCGACAGTCTGAGGAGACTTTTATGGATGTGGTAAACAAGCCCTCGGTTCTCGGTTCGCTTAAGTTCCTGACTGGCCCTCTGGCAGGCACCACGCTGCCTATCAGCAAGCCGATCACGACGATTGGCCGCGATGAAACGAGCAACGATATCGTGATTTCTGATCCGTCGGTTTCACGACATCATGCCCGCATTGTTCAGAACGGCACGCAGTGGGTAATCGAGAAGCTCGCGCCACAGAACACCGTGAGTGTGAACTCTCGTGACGTGCAGACCGGGCCTATTTCTGATCGGGATACTATCGCTCTGGGAGCGGGCACGACCTTCATTTTTCAGGTCGCGCCGGGATACGCCGCGCCCACAGGATCTCAACCACCCGCTGCTGCGAGCCAGCCCGCACCGGCCAGTCCACAGCCCACGAACGTGTCCTCGACGATCCCGCCAAATCCGCAGCAGCCTTTCTACGCGCCGCCAGATGCGGTCCAATCCGGCACGCAGCGCGTGCAGCCGGGGATTACCCCCGGCGTTCCGGCAGGAGTGCCCTCAATCGAGGTCAGTAGCAACGTTCACGCGGAAAAGCAAAGATACCCGCTCAATAAGCCGGTCATCAATATCGGACGCGATCCGTCCAACGACATTGTCATTGGTGAATTGGTTGTTTCCGGCTTCCACGCGCAGATTGTGCAGGAGGGCAATCAGCTCGTCCTGATTCATCCGCACCCTAAAGCCCGCAATGGCCGGACGCTCAATGGCATGCTCTATCAGGGCCGCCACATCGAGGGCAACCAGCCATTCCGCAAACCTCTGGAGCGCGGAGATATTTTTCGTATCGGTGACGAACACGGCACGCTGGTCACTCTGACTTTCAACGACGGAAGTGGCGCGGTGCAGGAGGCCCTGCCTCAAATTCGCCCGATTCCTCTGGGAGCGCCGGTCATTACGCTGGGTCGCATGCCGGATAACATGGTAGTCCTCGATCATCCACAGGTCTCTGGCTATCACGCCCGTCTGGAACGCATAGGGAATAACTATCGCATTGTTGACCTGAACAGCACCAACCATGTTTATGTAAATACTCATCGCATCCATACACATATGCTCAAGCCCGGCGATGAGATCCATATCGGGCCATTCCGCCTCATCTTCACCGGCACTGAACTGACTCAGCACGACGAGAGCAACGGTATTCGTATCGACGCTCTCCAGTTGAGGAAGGTCGGTAATAATCATACGGTGCTGATTAATGATATTTCTATCGCAATTCCGCCGCGCAAGTTCGTCGCCCTGGTTGGCGGCTCCGGCGCGGGGAAATCGACGCTCATGGATGCCTTGAACGGCCTGCGCCCGGCGCAAAAGGGCACGGTGCTCTATAACGGTAAAGACTACTACCACCACCTGGCGGCCTTCAGCACCCAACTTGGCTATGTGCCGCAGGATGATATTATCCACAAGGATTTGACGGTTGAGCACGCGCTCTACTTCGCTGCCAAGCTGCGTTTGCCCGAAGATATGAGCAAGGAGGAGATCAAAGAGCGCATCGACTCGGTGCTGGAAGATGTCGATATGAAGCACCGCCGCCATTTGTTGGTCAGCAAACTTTCTGGTGGGCAGCGCAAACGCGTCTCGATTGCGCTTGAATTGCTGGCAAATCCCAGTGTCTTCTTCCTGGATGAGCCAACTTCGGGGCTTGATCCCGGCCTGGACCGTAAGATGATGACTCTGCTGCGCAACCTCGCAGACAAAGGGCATACTATCGTGCTGGTCACGCACGCGACCAACAACATCAACTCATGTGATTATATCTGTTTTCTGGCGCAGGGAGGCCATCTGGCCTACTTCGGGCCGCCTAACGAGGCCAAAACCTACTTTGGCAAGACCGATTTCGCCGAAATCTATAGCGCCCTGGAGCCAACCGACGAGAATCCGAACATTCCGGCTGAGGCTGAGGCCCGTTTCAAAGCTTCACCAGAATACCAACAATACGTTGTCACGCCGATTAACCAGGGTCCCGCCGGAGCCGGCCGTGCTGCCGCGCTGGCCGAGCAAGCGCACGAGGTCATCCTGCCCAAACGCGGCAATCCCTGGCACCAGTTCCGCATACTCTCTGAGCGTTATCTCAATCTGCTCTGGAATGATAGGGGCAACCTGCTGATTCTGCTCTTGCAGGCTCCGGTGATTGCGCTTATCCTGATGTTGCTCACGGCCAGCAACACGTTTACCCAGACCGGCGTCGTTTCGTGCCCGGAGGCAACTTACCGAGCGGCCGGCATTCAAAGGATGATCTTAACTCAGGGGCAGGGAGATAGCTGTCAGAACGTGGTTGATTTTCTGACGAATCCTACCAGCGCTCCTCGCGGCAATCCGCAGGTAAACGCGGCCATAGCGCAAAAAATACTGCAACTTGATGGTGGGCCGAATCAGAGCGTCAACCAGGCTGTCCAGCACTTCATTGATCCTGGCTCAGGGCGAAACGCGCAGACCACGCTGTTCATCATGGCCTTCGCGGCGGTGATGTTCGGCTGTATTAATAGCGCGCGGGAGATCGTCAAAGAGGAACCCATCTACAGGCGAGAGCGCACGGTAAACCTGGGCATCGCGCCGTATCTCTTCTCGAAGATCGTTGTGCTGGGCGTTCTCTGTGCCCTTCAAAGCGCGGTTCTAGTCATTCTCGTGAGTATCAAAGCGCCTTTCCAGCCCCAGGGAATACTCTTGTCGTCGGGCATCGAACTGTACATTTCGGTCTTCCTTACATCCCTGGCCGGCCTGATGATGGGCCTGGCGGTTTCAGCTCTGGCGCCCAACAACGACCGGGCCACCAGTCTGATTCCGATCCTGCTCATTCCACAGGTCATTTTCTCAGGGATCATCTTCACGCTTGGAAACCCTGGGTTACAGATTGCTGGCGCGTTTTTCGCGGTTCGCTGGGCAATGGCGGCTATGGGAAGCACCGTTGGCCTGCACAGCCAGTTTTACCTGCCCGATGGCTCGACTAGCGGTGAGAGCTTCTCCTTCCAGGGTACGCTCTACCCGGCGACCGACAATACGACCGCCCAGACGCACGCGGACCTGCACCTGCTGCTCTGCTGGGGTATGCTCTTGCTCATGATCCTTGTACTTGGACTGGCTACGGCCTACTTCCTCAAGCGCAAGGATATCCGCAGGTAATGGTACTTCTTGGCTTGAGGCTTGTTTGTGTGCGTTATTCTGTGCTATTGTTAGCAGTGATAATTAGCGCAGAAGCTTCTCGCTGGAGATAGAAAGAAAGATTGAACAGGCGCGTTATCGTTGGGGTTTGTGGGGGAATAGCATCGTACAAAGCAGTCGAGCTGGTCAGCCGTCTCCAGCAGGCGGGGGCCGTGGTAGACGTTATTATGTCGGAGCGCGCGGAAGAGTTTGTGCGCCCGCTGACCTTTTCCACCATGAGCCACCGGCCGGTTTACAACGATCTGTGGGAGCCTTCGGGGCAGGCCGCGGAGATCCATATTGCGCTGGCTGAGGCGGCTGATTTGCTGGCGATTGTGCCGGCAACCGCCAATACAATTGCCAAACTGGCTCATGGGATCGCGGATAATATGCTCACGGCGGTCGCGCTGGCAACGCAAGCGCCTATCCTGCTCGCGCCAGCCATGCACCATCATATGTACACCCATTCGGCCACCCAGGCTAATCTGGATGTACTGCGTGGGCGTGGGGCTGTCGTTGTCGAGCCAGAGGTTGGGCGTCTGGCATCGGGCGAGGTGGGGGTCGGCAGGCTGCCAGAAACGTCTGTTTTGCTGGGAGCCATCTGGGCTACGCTGGGACGCGAGGGTGATCTGGCCGGTCGCCGAGTCGTGGTCACAGCTGGCGGTACACACGAGCCGATTGATCCGGTTCGCTTTGTCGGCAATCGCTCATCGGGGAAAATGGGGTATGCCCTGGCGACGGAAGCGCGGAATCGTGGCGCTCATGTCACTTTAATCTCCGGCCCGGTTGCTCTCGAAACTCCTTATGGGGTGGATGTAACGCGGGTTGAGACCGCCGAGCAGATGCGCGAAGCGGTGCTGGCGGTAGTGAATGAGGCGGATGCGTTGATTATGAGTGCAGCGGTTGCTGATTACCGCCCTGCTCAGGTCGCGGCGCAGAAGCTGAAAAAAGAGGGTCATGGAAGCGCGCAAGCTTATCAGATGGGAGACGAGTTCTCCTTACACCTGGTGCGCACCCCGGATATTCTGGGAGAACTTACCACTCTGCTCGACGGGCAGTCGAGAAAACCTGGCCTACGAAGGGTCCCGGTGCGAGTCGGGTTCGCGGCCGAAACCAGCGACCTGGTTACGTATGCACGCGCAAAACTGGCTGCCAAGCACCTGGATTTGCTCGTGGCGAATGATGTGAGCCGCGCTGATAGCGGCTTTGGTTCCGATACCAATAAGGTCCTGCTCTTCTATGCAAATGGTGAGATGGAGGACCTGCCGTTGCTCTCTAAAGCAGAGGTAGCGGCGCTTATTTGGGATCGTATCGTGCCTATGTTGAGAAAAGCATAGGACGGCTTTCATCGGGGGGTATGGTCTGTGTCGGGAGATCATGTTTTAGAAATGTTGGGTACACGTAAAATGCAGGAGGACTCCGTTATGATGGATCGGGCCGCTAGTGCTGGTTTTGAAGGCATAGCTCAAATGCTCCTTGAGCAAAAGAAATTGATGGACGCCCTGGAGGCGGAGAATCGCGAATTGCGCCGCCAGATTGCTGAGCTGCGCCGGGGCGTTGGTATTGCTGTAGTTATAGATGGCAAGACTATTCAACTCGCTACCGACCAACCCGCTCAACCGGCGGCCTTGCAGAGCTTGCAGAGCCTGCAGAGCACGCCCGCTGGCACTCCTGCGGTCGGAAATGGCAACTATAACCAGGCTCGTTCGGCGGCGAATCAACAGACGGTCAACCTGAATAGCGAGAAACGCGATAATGGCAACTCCAATCGCAACCCCCTCGCTGATAGCTTTGTCCTCTAAAACGCTTTGCCCTGAAAATATATCGGCTTTTAGCAATACAAATATTCTATTGACAGACGCAAAATACCCTCGCCAGTTCTATTCTTCTGGGCGAGAAGGGGTGTTTTGCGTTTTTGTTGGATGTATAAAGTGGACGGGTGGAAGAGCAATCGGGTGCGCTTTGACAAATCGCGGCAAAAGAGCTTAGAATAGGCTTCAATAAAAGTTCATCTATAAAGCAGGTGCTTCATTGATAGATATACACACGTATAAAAAGCGCCATTTTGACCGATATGATATGTACGCAGCGATCATTATTCTCCTGGGGACTCTGCTGCGCTTTATTTTCATCGGCCTGGATTGGCCCGCGCCTTATAACGATGAGGGAACGCTGGGGTTGATGGCTCGTCACATCGCTTATCAGGGCGCTCACCCGCTCCTCTATTACGGGCAAAACTATCTGGGTTCACTCGAAGCATATCTAGGAGCGGGTTTCTTCTCTCTTTTTGGCCCTTCGACATTCTCGCTCAGATTGGGCCTGCTGCCTCTTTTCGCGCTCTTTCTGCTATGGATGTATTTGTTGACCCGTTTGCTTTATTCGAAGTCGCTGGCTTTGATCGTCCTGATCGTCCTGGCACTGGGTTCGCCAGACGTCTTGCTGCGGCAGCTGATGGCGGCCGGTGGGACGCCAGAGTATTTTACGTTTACCAGCTTCCTTCTACTTTTGACTGCCTGGTTGGCGCTCACCTCTCTCTCGCCCGAACAGGCCCGCGAAAGGAAGAGTGGTATCGGCGCGGGCGGAGGACACCTGCCCCTTTCTCGTCTGCTGCTCTATGGGTTGTGGGGAGGCATAGCCGGGCTTGATATCTGGAGCCATCTGCTGTGCCTGCCTTTTGTTATCGCTGCTGCTGTGCTGCTTGTACTGTTCTGTCGGGCGGAGCTGCGCCTCGCCGCTCTCTCGTTGCTTCTGCTGTGCCTGCTTTTGGGTATGTCGCCGCTGATTATTTATAACGTGACCACGCCTATCACGCCAAAGGAGCTTTCTCTCTTCACAGGAGCGTTCGGAGGAGGGTACCGCGAGCCTTCCTATCCGCCGCCGCCGGGCAGCTCGTCGCTGCATACAACATCAAACGTCGCGCCTGCGTCCATCGCGCCCAATCCTCTTCTCCAGATCGAGGGCACGCTCGTTGTCGGCATTCCCACCGAGACAAACGGGTCTGCGCTCTGCTCGATTAACTCGAATGATATCTGGCCTCTTTCTGGGAGTTCGAACGCGTACACGCGCTTCTGTTCGGTTGTTCATGGGGGCTGGGGTCTCGGTTTAAGCGTGTTACTGGTAGTGGCCGTTCTTACGGCCTGGAAAGGCTTCTGGCGACGCTGGCACCGAGATTCAAAGGATCGTGCTCTGCTTTCTTATGATGAGCGGCGCGAGGCAGCACGCCAGGCAGGGCGGCTGATGATCGCTATAGGTGCGGCTGTGAGCTTGCTGGCCTTCCTGCTCTATCCAGAGGCTTCAGCCGTGACCCCTACGACTTCTGCGCGCTATCTCGTGGGCTTGTTGATCGCCACTCCTGTCCTCCTCGCGCCGCTATGGGAGAAGCGTTCTAGCCTGAAGCTTCGGCTTTCCTGGCGAGCGCTCTTGAGGACGCTTGCGCGTTACGCTCTGCTCTTCTTGATTTGCCTGACCTGCCTGCTTGGTACTATCAATATCTTTACAGTGCAAATAGCCTCCTCGCAAGCTGCATTCCAGGAGCAGCAAGAGTTGATTGCCCGCCTTCTGCAAATGCATGCGACCCGCGTCTATACTACTTATGATGACTGTGACCGCCTGGCCTTCCTGAGTAACGAAAAGATTGTTTGCGCCGCGCTAGATAACGGCCTCAATCCTGGCCTTGACCGCTATTATCCCTATCGCGCTATGGTTGCCAGCACGCCCAATCCGCCCTACGTCTTTCCAGATTACGCGGTGCAAACGGTTGTGTTTGAGCAGAAAGCGGCGGAGCAGCACATTCCGTACAGGCGGATTGTGGTCAATATCTATGCTATTTACCTCCCGGCACGGCCGCTCACCAGATAGATCGGGCCAGCTTTTTCTCCTATTGTCGAGATGTGATATGATAGCGCAGAAAGGCGGCCATGTGCAACAGTCAAGTACCCCACGCCTGGACGGTGGGAGCTTGCAAACTGTTGGGAGCTTTCTCCCTGAAGTCAGGGGCCTCCGTGCCGCGCGATTGGTGATCGAGAACAGATTGGATTAGGAGGACTCGCATGATTTGCCCCCACTGTCAAAGCCAGGTAGCTGATGGCGTAAAGTTCTGTGGCACGTGTGGAAAGCCGCTGGCTGCGGCAGCTCCAGCACCACAGCCTGCGGTAGCCTATACCCCGCCGCCGCAGGGCCAGTATGTCGCGCAGCAGCCACCAAATGTCTATGTACCGCCCAATCAGTACGAAGAGTATACCAGCAACGAAGCATTCGGCGTTGCCGTGCCGCGCGCTGAATTGCATAACCCCAAAGGGCCGTTGAAAGTGGCCGATATGACCATTACCATCGATGGAGAGCTGGTTCCTGTGGTCGATGTCATGCTTGGCAACCAGCTCTCGATCTACTTTGAGCATCATATCCTGCTCTGGAAGCACCCTGGAGTGCAGCTCGGTTTTAAATCGCTCAAAGGCGCAGCTCGGCGCTTCTTCGCGGGTCTGCAAATTTTCATCAACGAAGCGCAGGGGCCGGGCAACATCTCGTTCTCGCGCGATTCGGTGGGGCAGATTGTGGCGCTGCGCTTGCAGCCAGGCCAGCTCGTTGAGGTACGCGAGCACCAGTTCTTATTCGCCACCAGCAACGTTGACTACAACTTTACGTTTGTGCAGGGCGCGGCTAATATTCTATTTAGCCGCACAGGCATTTTTATCGACCAGTTCACCTGCATGGGCGGCGAGGGCATGGTACTCCTGCACGGTTATGGGAATGTCTTTGAAAAGATGCTGGCCCCCGGAGAAACTCTGGACGTAGAGCCGGGCGCATGGCTGTGGAAAGATCCGTCGGTGCAGATGAGCGTGACGACCGTGGCTGGTTCTCAGCGCGGTGGTGGCATTCTCGGAGCAATTGGCGGTCTGGTAGCTGGATCGTCCTTTGTTCTCAACCGCTTTACCGGCCCCGGTCGCCTGGGCATCCAATCGATGACCTATCATCCGCCCCAGGCCGAGGGCGCACCACAGGCCGGCGGGCAGAGCAATCTCAATCTTGGGCAGTTCTTTAGTTAAGAGGGAGACAAATGCGGACAATGCATACATTGTCCGCATTTGTCTCCCTCTCTTCTAACCTTGTCCCTGCCCGTTATTCTTTTCTTTATTGATGCGCAGTATTTTCAACATGTACTGCTCAGAGTTTAGATAGTACGGATTGCGTTTGATGTACTTGCCTACGACCGCGATTGGATGGAGCTTGAGCATCTCTACCACCAGACTGGGCAGCAACTTACTATGGTCATAGTGCATCAGGGCGATAATTGGCGCATTCTGGAAGGTAAAGACTGCATCGGAGGCTGCTTCGTACTTTAAGATTTGCTCAGGGGAAGCAACTTCTCTGGTCAGCCAGGTCATATCGATTGAAATACGTACAGCATGCCAGCCTTCGCGCAGAGCCTGGGCAATAAAGGTCTGGTGAGAAGAGAGAAGAGTATAAGGATCAAAGCGTTTGCCATTAGCCAGCAGCATTTCACGTTCCTCGCATAATACCATCTGCCCACCGGCGATCACGGCGTCAACATTGACCTGCAATTTCTCTAATTCCTCGCGAAATTCGGCCACCTGCGCTGGGGCCGCGGCGAACATGCACTTCTCAGACGAGGCAAGGCCCACGCGCATCAAGTAGGCCGTCACCTTGGGAATCTCATTCACTTTACTGTATAACTGACAAATATGTGAGCCGGGCGGAATACGCTCAGACTTACCCTCAACGCTAAGATCCATAGCAACCTCCACTGGTCATGACCGACCGTTCTGGGCCTTCCATGCCTGGCGAATATGAGCGGCTCGATTGCTCATGAGAACGACCAACAAACCCGACAGGCCAAAGATGAAGGCACTTAAAAGAAAGGCGAAGATGCAATTGGTGGCGACCCCTTGAGCATTGAACCCTGCAAGAAACGAAACCGGCAGAGTGAAAAGGGATATCAGTAGCGGGAACGCCAGCATCCAGGCCAGCACGACCCGCAGGCCCTGTCTCAGCGAGAGTGGAGACTCTCCACTATAGGGAAACAGGAGACGTTTCATCAACAGGAAACGCGACGGATCTTGCATACGACTATTTCAATCCTTCCTTTTGCCGGTGCTGCAACTGGCGCTGCAACACATCTTCTGCTTTGTAGAGCATATTGATTTCGTTTCGATATGTCAAATGGCGGCAGGCTTCTGGAAGCGGGAACCACTCCGCCAGATCATATTCATGATCGTGCAAAGCCACATCGCCACCAATCGCTTCAAAAAGAAAATGGCGTACCTGTTTGTGATACCGCACCTGGCCACGCACAAATGAAAAAGAGATACTACCCAGATAACCAACCAGGCGCACCTTGAGGCCCGTCTCCTCCTGGACTTCACGCAACGCGACCTGTTCAACCGTCTCACCGGTTTGTGGAGTCCCTTTGGGCAAAACCCAGATACCGGTGCGGCTTCTCCCTACCAGCGCTACCTCTATCAGCAGATTATCATTCCCCTGCTTCACTTCTTGCTGGCTCGCCGTTTCGCCATGTTCAGCAAAGCTGACTGGAACAAGGCGAAAAACAACTCCCCCCGCGGAGTACGCCCGCATCGTTCGATGTCGTTCCATAGCTCGAAAAAAGCCTTCCTCTCCCACCACAAGTACGGCTCGGCTACCAGAAATTGCATGGGGATGAACCGCAACAATCTTACATGTACTGTACACTATACAACATTCGCTGCCCCATTGGTAGGACCTTATTGAACCTATCCTATCTTATCGCCTCTCGCACTGCCTCCAGATTCTTTGCTGGCGTCTCCGGCGGGATGGAGCAGCCAGGAGCCAGGAGAAAATGCTGGCTGCCGGTCTCCTCTAGAGCCTGGGCAACCTCATCGCGCACCTGGTCAGGGGAACCGCTCTTCAGAATGGTGCGCTGGCTTACTCCACCCATGACAGCTTTACCCGAACGCTTTTTGCCATCGCCCAGGCCAGGATTGCCTTCTTCGCTCGCGGCCCAGTTGAGAGCATGGACAGGATAGGAGGCCAGTTGGTCGAAGTAGATATGAGTGCCGCAGTTGTGCAGGATATTGAAGCGTGCCCGGCTCTTAATCGCATCCAGAAATTCCAGATCGTACTGCTCGCCAAATTCGCGATACTGATCCTGGGTCAGCATGTTCTTCGAGGCCCAGCCATTGGTTGCGTAGAAAATCCCACTGGCTCCGTATTCCAGGCAGGCAATAGCGAAGGTCGTAAAGGTTTCAGTGATAACGCGCAGGGCCGCGTGCAGGGCCGCGCGATCTTCGCGAATTGTCTGTAGAACTGGCTCGGCGTTGTTGCCCGCGAGATATTTGGCCACGCCCAGGGGACAGAAAATGGTCTGCACGAAATATCCATCGTAGCCGATGGCATGATTGATCAGCTGCAGAGCCTTCAATTGCTCGCCTAACGCGCCCTGGTCAGGTTCCAGAGGGCGCAGGCGCTTCCAATCTGAAGAGCTCTTGATGGGTGTCTCATCGAAAACTGGCGCACGGTATTTTTCGCCGGATGGGCGGACTTTCACATTCCAGCCCTCGACATGATAGCAGGCGCGCGGATTTACTTTCATGTAATCCCAGTCGTAGCGCGTGAAGTTCTCTACCATGGCTTCGGCCAATCCCTGCGCACTCCACTCGCGCTCAAAGTCGTGTCCCCACATGCTGGCGGGAACGCGGTCCACAGGCTCACCGCGCAAGGCGGCGTCCACGCGTTCTTTCTTGTTCACTTGTTATCCTCCTCCGGGAAGTGATTGTTTAGGCAAATTCGCGTAAAAAGCATCAAGCCGCGCTTATCTCAAGTTGATAGTGTGCCTGGAGCGTTGTGTCCAGGGCGTATGCCGCGACGACCAGAACGACCCGCGTAACCTGTCCCCCAAAACGGGGAATGGTCAGGGTGCCTTGAGCGGAAGCCAGGTCTACGTTCATCGCCTGTACCGTAACGGTTGAGCCACTATAGACGACGGCTTGCACCAGGTAATGCTCCGGCAACAAGTTGTTGGTACGGACAAAGCCATGGCTGATCCAGCCATTATCTCCGGTAAGATCATCCTGGAAATGGAGTTGCGGGATACTGATCTGGTCGATGGCAAAGCCCTGGGAATCGCTTGTATTATCTGTTACCTCCTCGAAGCGCAGGAGAATGTTCTTTCCCGCGTAAGGTGTTAGATCGATGCTCTCCTGCACCCAGGCAGGCGTTGTGCCGCCACCACTGACGCCGGTGTAACCGTTTCCCCAATTCAGTCCGGCAGGGTTATTACTGGTCGTAAAATTTCCTTTGAGCGTTGTCCAGTTCGTGCCGCCATCTGTGGAAACCTCGACATACGCGTAATCCTGATTCTGTTCCAGGTCGAACCAGGCCGCGAACTGGAGCGTCACGTGTTGCCCCTTAAGGCCGCGCAAGTCGAAGCTGCGCGTCAGCGTGCTGTCCATATTGTTGGCGCGATTCCCCCACCACTCGTAAGACGAGTTCAGGGGGGTATTACCTAACAGGCGAACCGTAGGTGTACCGCTCAAATGAACTGTCAGCGTCTCAGGTTTGGCGGTCTGAGGGTGGAGATCGTAATATTCAGCCGCGTATTGGGAAACCTGGTCGGCCTCGTTCAATGGGTAAGAGTTCACAGGGTGCTGAGGCGTCACGCCTGGTATATGGATGGTCGGGTAGCCATATGTTCCGCTGTCGATGCCGGGGTTTGCGACAGCGTTTGCTACCAGCCATTTACCCAGCACATCGGTAAAGCGATCGGTGTAGCCGTTTTTGGCCAGCACATCATCAAAGTTTGCGGGTGGTACAGCCGGGTCTTGCAGCAGTTCCTTGAGGACACTATAGCCTCCGTAATGTTCGGCAAAATAGTCCATGAAAAGATAAGCAGCGCCAGCGTGTTCGGCCTCCAGCTTCGGATCGCTGGACCAGCTATTGAGTTGCGTATCGGGCGCTTGCAGAAAAGCCTGGTCCACGCCGTCGGCAGGATAATTATTGATGTGTTGCGCCAGAATGGCCATGCCCTGGTTCACCCAGTCAAGCGTGAGTGGGTGTTCGTGCCAATCGATCAATTGCTGAAACGCGTTAGCCAGTGCGCCATTGTAGCTCGTGCTGCCGGGGATCTCGCTATCAAGGTTTATATAGAACATCTCGCGCTGGTTGCTATAGGCATACACAGACGTTGGGTATTCGTCCTCAGCCGAAAAATAGCCGCCGACATTGTTGCCCAGGCCCGCCGCATTCAAAATGGTAATATGCACATCATCGTCAATGCCCGGAGTCCATTCGCTGCCTGACATCAAACGATTTTCAGGATAGATTTGCTGCTCAAAGGTATTGGCCGAAGCCTGTAGCGCTGCCTGATTAAAGGATTGGCCGTCCTCGACATACATGTAGGTATGTGCAGTGATAGAGACGAGACGGGCGCGAATCCGGCTGTATGTTCCGGTATCCTCGTTATTGATCCAGAAGCTATCCTCCTCGCCCACATAGCCGTTGAGCGGCGTCGTTCTGCTCACATGAGCCGGAGCGCTGCTCGCGTGAGTTTTTAAGCGCTGATCCAGGCTGTAGGGGTTGCTGGCCTGCGGCGGAGTCATCAGCAGGATCTGCTCGGTTTGCAGCAGACCTGCGAGCGTATCAGGCGTAGGCGAGGCAGGACCATTCCCTGACTTTGCAGGGGGGCGTGTAGTCCTGGAGCCGCCAGATCCTGAAGAAGCGCACGAGGAGAGCAGCAACAGGCAGAAGCAGAGAATCGCAAAAACGCGCCTGCTCATGCTGGTTCCTCCAACTCTTTGAAACGATAGCCCAGGCCGCGTTCGGTGAGAATATATTTCGGGTGTGCCGGGTCCTTTTCCAGCTTTTGCCGCAGATAGGTGATATACAGGCGCAGGTAGTGGGACTCGTCGCGGTACTCGCGCCCCCAGACCTTCGAGAGCAGTGTCTCATGCGTCAGCAGGCGGCCTGCATTACTTACCAGGTGGTAGAGCAGGCGATATTCGGTTGGGCGCAGCACGACCTTCTCACCGCGCACGATCACCTCGCGACGTGAGAAATCGATGGCCAGGTCGGAATCGACGACAATCCGGGTTTTGCGGGCCGGAGGAGCCATCAGTGAGCGGCGCAGCAGCGCGCGAATGCGCGAGAGCAGTTCAGGAGGGCTGAAAGGCTTGGCCAGGTAATCATCGGCTCCCAGGTCAAGGCCATGAATTTTGTCCGTCTCGCTTTGACGAACCGTTAGCATAATCACCGGCACGGTCGAAACCTCGCGAATATGGCGCAGCGCTTCAAAGCCATCCATTTCAGGCATCGAAACATCGAGAACGACCAGGTCAGGAAGAAGATCACGTACTTTTTCGAGCGCCTCTATGCCGTTTCCGGCCTCTTCCACATTGTAGTGTTCCAACTCTAGATTCATGCGAACGAAATCACGAATGCGCGGTTCGTCATCGACGATCAGAATTGTCATGTCGCGCGCGTCAAATACTTCTTTTTGCATCAAAACACCACCATCGGCAACTGTGCCTTCTCCTCGCGAGGCAGACTGAAAAAGAATGTAGAGCCGCTGTGCAGGGTGCTCTCTACCCAGATTCGGCCGCCATGTGCTTCAACAATCGTGCGGCAGATATAGAGACCCAGACCGGCTCCCTGAATAGAACTGCCACTACCGCTCGCGCGATGGAAGCGTTCAAAAATCTCGGCCTGCTCGCGCAGCGAGATGCCCATGCCCCTGTCGCTAATACTGGTGATTACTTCGTCGGCTACAGCCCGGCAGGCTACTGTAATCTGCGCTTTGCCGGGCGAATATTTGATAGCATTATCCAACAAATTTTGCAAGACCTCTTCGATACGCTCGCGGTCCGCCATTACCGTAGGGAGATGCGCTGGCAAATCAAGCGTGATCGCAGCTTCAGGATTTTTCACGCGCAGGCGCTCGGTTACTCGTTCGACCAGAGGAGCGAGATCCAGCGGCGTGATATCCATTTGCAGACCGCCGGCCTGAATACGCGACGCGTACAGTAAATTGCCAACCAGCTTATTCAGGCTATCGGCCTCCTCCTCAATAGCTTTTAAACGTATACGTAGCGCTTCCGGGTCTAGCACGGCATCGGAACGAGCCAGGGTCGAAGCATATCCCTTGATAATCGCAATAGGCGTCTGTAATTCATGTGAAATCACCGAAATGAACGTTGAGCGCTGCTCTTCCTGCTCGCGTTCACGCGTAATATCGCGCATAGTAAGAATGCCGATGGTCGGCTCGCCGCGCGTTGAATAGATGCACGAGGCGGTGACTGAGACGGTGATCTGTTGCCCGTCGCGGGTAGAGATGAGCATCTCGCGATTCACCACACTTTGCCCGGCAAAGGCTTGCAGAATAGGCGAGCCTTGCAGACCCAGGTCATGCCCCTGCAAGTCCTTTGGTCTCAGCACCTCGACATAGAAGCGTCCGATAACCTCATGCTCGCGCCAACCGGTCAGCCGCTCCATAGCCGGGTTGAAATCGAGCACTCGTAAAGCTGCATCGACAGAGAGAATTCCTTCAGTGCTCTTCTGAAAAATCGCGGCCAGGCGCTGCTGCTCCTTCACCAGAGACTGTGCTCTCAGGGCCGCGCGCAGCCCCGCTGCCAGTTGAGCAATTAGTAAAGGTAGCTGATCCTTTGACGACACGGGCACTTGCGCCACCGACTGTTCTGTTTGTACCGGGCGCAGGCAGTGCAGGACTCCCAGCGCGCCGGCGGGATCAGACACAAAAATTGAGCAGCGTTCCAGAAGTGGCAACTCTACTACAGTCTCTTCTTCTCCGGTAATGAACCGCACGGTACTCAGCCGGGCGGTCAGCGCAGGAGGAAGCATCTCGGCGACCAGGAGGCGAGCCGGGCCGGGTTGCGCACCCTCGCGGATACTACTCAACAACAATGCAGCCTCTTCTCCACTTAGCTGATAAAGAGTATACTCTGAACTGCTCTGAGGGTCAAATGCTGCATTGGCGAGAACAAATAGCCCGGCCTGGCCGCGCAAAAGGCGTACAGCGCTCCCTACCAGGATAGTCATTTGATCATAGAGGTCCTCAGAATGGTGGTGTTGGGACCAGGACATAATGGACTCCGCCAGATTGCTTTTCCTCTGATGACCTCTTGCCGGCCATCGTAGATAGTGCTATTGTAGCACAGAGATCAATTCTCTCAGGCACCAGCGAACTCGCACCTGTGGCGCTCGCCTAATTTTCATGTATTGCAAAAAGCGCTCTTTGCACATTTTATGTGATGAAAATCTTTTATGTGGCTTCGTCACAGGGATGTTGAGCATGAGGTATAAACTCCGAAGTAGTAGCGAAGGTTTTGCGGCATGCATATTGATATTTTTACGCTCTTCCCCGAAATGTTCCAGGGGCCGTTCTCTGAGAGCATACTCAAACGCGCTCAGGAGCAGGGCCTGTTGAGCATTGCGCTGCATAATATTCGCGCCGTTACTACCGACCGGCATCATATCGTTGACGATTATCCCTATGGAGGCGGCGCGGGCATGGTTATGAAGCCAGAGCCGATTTTTGCCGCGGTTGAAGCAGTTTACCAGGGCGGCCCGATCATCTTGATGACGCCCCAGGGCCGCACTTTTAGCCAGAAGATCGCGCGCGAACTGGCCGGCGAGCCGCGCCTGACATTTATTTGCGGCCACTACGAAGGCATCGATGAACGCGTGCGCGAACGTCTGGTCACGGATGAGATTTCTATTGGAGATTATGTGCTTACCGGCGGGGAGCTGGCCGCAATGGTCGTTGTCGATGCTACTACCCGGCTGATTCCCGGCGTGCTGGGCGGCGAAGAGTCTACGTTGGAAGAGTCGTACAGTGATAACTTGCTGGAATATCCCCAATACACGCGTCCGCCGGAGTTTCGCGGCTGGCGCGTGCCCGATATCCTGCTTTCCGGCCACCATGCCAATATCGCGCGCTGGCGACGAAAAGAGGCCCTTCGTCGCACCCGCGCGCGCCGCCCCGATCTGTTCGCGAAGCTGGATCTGAGTAGCAGGCAAGATCAGAGGATTATGCGAGAACTGGAAGAAGAGCAAGGGACATCTGACACCCTATAAATTCCCGCAGAGCTGCTTCACCCTATCCCTCGCCAGACTTGCGCTTCTGTTGCGCATCTCTCTCTGCCTGTTTCTTCAGAAACTCCTCTCGCTGCCTTTCTTCTTCTATAATATCTGCGGCCTCGTCGGCCAGTGTGCGGCCTTCGCCGCTGCTCTGGCGAGATGAGCCATTGCGCGGTTCCAGTACTTCGCGCGAACGGCCTCCAGGCTCAGCCCGGCTGATTATGCCGCGCTCTTCCAGAAGATCAATCAGGCGGGCCGCGCGCGAATAGCCGATTTTCAGGCGGCGCTGCAGAAGCGAGATCGAGGCGCGTTCGTATTCCTGGACGACCTGCTCAGCCTGCTCCAGCAACTCATCTTCCAGTTCAAACTCGTCGGATGGGCGCTCGCTGACTTCCCAACCAGGCTCGACGCTGGGCGTGGCGGATGGTGGCTCGCCCTGTCTGGCGGCCTGCTCTGCAGCCTGCCGATGCCAGTATTGCACCAGGCGCTCGGCCTCTTCATCGGCGACAAATGCGCCCTGGATACGCTCAGGCTTGCCGGCGTCTGCCGGCAGATAGAGCATATCGCCGCGACCAAGCAAGCGCTCTGCGCCTCCCATATCAATGATTGTGCGCGAATCCACCGCAGAACTGACCATAAAGGAGATACGCGTGGGAATATTTGCTTTGATCAGGCCGGTGATTACATCAACCGATGGGCGTTGCGTGGCTACAACCAGGTGGATGCCGGTTGCGCGGGCCAGTTGGGCCAGGCGGCAGATCAGGCCCTCGACCTCTTCCGGCGCGGCCATCATCAAGTCTGCCAGCTCATCAATGATAATCACGATGGCTGGAAGGTTTTTCATCGTCTCGTCACCACGGGCCAGGCGCTCTGTGCGTAGTTTGCGATAGCCGTCCAGGTTGCGCACGCCTATCTGCGAAAAGAGCCGGTAGCGCTTCTCCATCTCAGCGATTGCAACTTTGAGCAGGCCCACGACTTTTTCTACATCGGTCACGACCGGCGCGAGCAGGTGTGGGACACCATTATACATTGTAAGCTCGACCATCTTGGGATCGACCATCAGAATGCGTACATCGTCGGGCGTGGCCTGGCTGATGAGGCTGGAAATGATCGCGTTGATACAGACGCTTTTTCCTGAGCCTGTTGCTCCAGCAATCAACAGATGCGGCATTTTCGCGAGGTCACCTACACGCACGGCTCCGGCCACGTCCTTACCCAGAGCCACGGCCAGCCGCGACCGCGTCCTGGCAGCCTGGTATTCCTTGCTCTCCAGGATTTCGCGCAGCGTTACCAGGCGACTATTCTTGTTAGGGATCTCCACGCCGACATACGGCCGGCCAGGGACCGGGGCTTCCATGCGAATGGTCTTCGATTCCAGCACCAGGGCCAGGTCGTTCTGCAGAGCCATAATGCGGCTCACCCGTGTACGCACTTCATAGACGATATTACCCGCTGCGTCCTTCACCGGAACGTCGCGGCCCTTCTCGTCCTTCTTCATCTGCGGTTTGCCGGTCGGGCGGATGCCGAAGCGGATCACCGTCGGGCCGATACTAATGTCCTCCGGGCGTACCTCAGCTTCGACGCGGAAGCTGCGCAGAGTGTCCTGGATGGTTTTAGCCAGCGCGGTCGTATCATCGCCAAACAACTGGAGCTTCGCATCTTCGGGGCTATTCAGCAGCGAAATGTCGGGCAGTTTCCAGGGGGAGGCGGCCGCAGGTTCTGAGGCTCGCCGAACAGGCTGAGACGGCTTTGCGCGCAGGGGATTCGGCGCGAGCGGTTCCATTTCCTCCAGGAGATGCACGTCTGGCGGTTTTTCCGGAAAAAGCTCTTGCTGGCGTGCGCCCTTTACTGCGTTCAGGTGCTCTTCGCGATTGAGCTGCTGGGCCGCGCGCGGACCTTTCGGCGCCCGCCCCACCTGGTCGAGATGCTTGTGAATATCGTCCAGAGGATCGTCATCTTCTAGAAGAGTAGATGCCGGCTCGAAATCAATGATCTGGTCCTCCTCGTCTTCGTCCTCGTCTGCCAGGACTTGCCGAGCTGGAGAACTGGGGGGCATGGTATTATTGGATAGACTATTTCCGCCATAACGGCTATAGCGAGGGCGCTGACCCAGGAACGGCGAGGCCCGCGAACCTGTGCCAGATGAGCCGGAGCGCGGGTCTTGAAAAACTCTGGCGGCAGAATGCAGCACAAACCATAGCTGGCTAAGCGTCACTTTGAAAGTCAGCAGTGCTGCAACGAGCAAGAGACCCAGCACCAGGACGTGAGCGCCAGGACCCCAGCCAGATAGAGGCGTTGCGAGCAGGATACCCAGAATACCGCCGGTATTTTTCACCAACAACTGGCTCTCCACCAGTAGTAAGATAAGCATTCCTAGCAGGCCCAGCACGAGCGACCAGCGAATAAAACGTACATTGCGTATGCCTTCGACCAGATGGGCGAGCGCGTAAGCGATCAGTCCCAGGCTCAGCGGAATCGCCCCCCAACCGAATACGGTGAAGAAGAAACCAGAGAAGGATCTGAATAATGGCTGTGTGTTCCAGAGGGTTAGCGCAAGAAAAAGAATGCATGCCAGGACCAGCAGGAGCACGCTAAAAACGCGCTGCTGCTCGTGAGGCTGCATGTCGCCCCATTTCCCCTGAACTTTGCTAATCAGACGCGAATCTGCAGGCATCGAGGGACCTGCTGCCGGTCCTTTTCTACGCGTAGGAGAGGCCGCCACGCTTTTTCTCGTGCCGGAGGCTTGACTATTCGCGCGCCTGTTAGAGCCGGCCCGTTGCCTGGCGCCGGAGGGAGATGAGCGTTGCTCCACGCGCATCTGGCTGGAGCCAACGCTGCCTGCCGCTTTGCTCACGCGTGAAGTCTTGCTGGCTACTACGCCTGGCACCAGGCGCTCTTTCTTTTGATTGCCTGCCATACAGATCCCTCTTTCGCAAGAAGACACACAAAGACACCTGTATGATAGCGCGGATGTTCAAGATTGCGCAAGAGGGGATTCGCTCGTCGATTGTCTGCACAGGAGAAAGCGAGCTGCTCGTTTTCTCCTGTGCAGACAATCGACGCTCAGACTTCCATCACAACTGGCAGGATCATGGGCCGGCGATGCGTCTGCTCGTAGAGAAACTCGCTCAGCGTATGACGAATCTTATCTTTCACGAATGACCAGTCGGCGGCATGCCCATCGAGGCCAACGAACGAGTCAAGCACCTGTTCGCGCGCGTTGGCCAGCAACTCTTCAGAATCGCGCATATAGACAAAGCCGCGCGAGACGATATCGGGTCCCGCCAGCGGCTGGCCGGTTTCCCTATCGACGGTCAGTACAACCATGAGAATGCCATCCTGAGCAAGAACCTGACGGTCACGCAGCACAATCTGTCCGATATCGCCTACCCCCAGGCCATCAACGAAGACATTGCCGCAGGTCGTGTGGCCGGCCACTTTGAATTCGTCCTCCGTCACCTCTATAATATCGCCGTCTTCAGCCACCAGAATGCGCTCTTCAGACATACCAAGTGAGTAGGCTAGTTTGGCGTGCAACACCAGCTGGCGATACTCGCCATGAATGGGCAGGAAGAACTTCGGGCGCAGAAGGCTTAGCATAAGCTTCTGTTCCTCCTGGGCGGCGTGGCCGGAAACATGCACATTGGCAATAGCCTGGTAGTACACCTCCGCTCCCTGACGGAAGAGGTTATTAATCGTGCGATTCACCATGCGCTCGTTGCCGGGCACAGGCGTGGCCGAAAGGATCACAGTATCTCCCGGCTGAATGCGTATCAAGCGATGACCCTGGTTGGCAATGCGAGTCAATGCCGAGGTTGGCTCGCCCTGGCTGCCTGTGCAGATAAGCACCACCTGCTCCGGTTGGAATTGCTTGATATCCTCGGCGCGGATCAACATGCCCTGGGGCAGACGAAGATAGCCCAGATCAAGCGCCATTTGGACGTTATTAATCATACTGCGTCCGACCAGGGCTACACGCCGATCATAGCGCTCGGCAGTGTCGATAGTTTGCTGTACACGCGAGAGTAACGAAGCAAAGGTAGCGATGATTATCCTTCCCGGGGCATTTGCGAAGATTTTATCGAACGAGTCGTTGATAACGCGTTCGGAGGGCGTATAGCCGGGCGATTCGACGCGCGTGCTATCGCCCATCATCACCAGCACCCCTTCGTTGCCAAGTCGCGCCAGTGTGCCAAAGTCAGCCGGCTCACCATTGACCGGTGTGTGATCGAATTTGTAGTCGCCAGTATGTACGACGGTACCCGCTGGCGTGTGGATGGCCAGTGCGACCGCGTCGGGCACACTATGATTGACTCGCACGATCTCGACTGCACACTCGCCGGCCTTAACTACCTCACCAGCCTCAACAACGTTCAGAGCAACTTTATCGAGCAAGCGATGTTCTTTCAATTTCACATTAATCAAGCCTTGCGTCAGCCGAGTTGCGTACACGGGCGGAAAATCGAGCATTGGCAGAACGTAGGGCAGGCTGCCGGTGTGATCTTCGTGACCATGGGTGATAAAGATGCCACGGATGTTTTGCTTTTTGTCGTTCAAGTAGGATGTATCGGGGATTACCAGGTCCACACCAAACATTTCTTCATCGGGAAACATCAACCCGGCATCGATGATGATAATGTCGCTACCATACTCCACCACCATCATATTTTTTCCGACTTCCCCCAGACCTCCCAGCGGGATCAGTCGAAGTTTTTCTGTTGTCAAGGTAAAAAAAACCTCCTCACTACACTTCAGAAGATGTAGCGCTCTACATGTATCCTTATGCGGTTGTATATATCTCCACTTCTGTCTGCGTCTACAGAAGTAAAAGCCAGGATTAAAGTTTCACTACTTTTAAAATAAGTTCTATTCTTCCATTAAAAAGTGTACCATAGGTAGGATCAAAACACAAGTCGCCAGGTTGCTCATCAGCTACGAATGCTCGCAGGAGGTCGCTTCATTCCATTCCGATAATCTGAGCGGTTTGTTCTTCTGCCAGAAAAACGTGTATATGTTTTTCTGGCAGAAGAACAAACCGCTCAGATTATCATCGTATCAAGTTGTGAATAGTGGTCGAGAAGGCTTTTACGCGATTTGCAGCTCTGCTTCGCTCAACGGACCAAAGGTCACCATCACCTGCTTATCGCGCATGGGGAAACGCTTGAGAGCGCGCATCACATCCTCGACGGTCACTTTCTCAATGCGCTCGACTTCTTCTTCAACGCTAACCAGCCGGCCTTCGACCACCCAGTCAGCAGCCAGGGAACGCATGCGCATAAAGGTCGATTCGCTGTTGAGAACCAGGCTGCTGACCCATTTATCTTTGGCGCGGCGTAATTCATCTTCGTAGATGCCATCATCCAACAAGCTGGCGAGTTCGGCATTGAGCTGTTTGAGCACGCGCGGGGCCTCTTCGGGCGTCGAGTTGGCCTCCATCATCATAATGCCCGTGCCCTCCATGGCCCAGATACCCGCGCTGGCCGACTCTGCCAGGCCCTTCTGGTGGATGTTCCAGTAGAGGCGAGAGCCATCTCCATCGCCCAGGATGCTGCCGCCCAGAACGGCCGCGTAGTAATCGGGGTCTTTGACATCGACCGTTGGCATCGCGATAATCATTATTTGCTGTTTCAATTTGGGATCGACGATAATATTCTTGATAGACTCGGCTGGCTGGTAGGGATCAACATGGCGGCTGGCGTCGCCGGTGCGCCAGTGCGCGCAGTGCTTTTCCGCGAGGTACACAATATGGTCCCACTCGAAGTTGCCCGCGATAGCCAGGATCAGATTATTCGCCGCGTAGCGCTGCTGCCAGTATTCGCGCATCTGTTCAATCCGCATATTGCGGATGCTCTCGCGCGAGCCAAGCACGTCATGACCGAGAGGGTGATCGGCGAAATAGGTTGACATCATGCGCCGGAAGGCCAGGTTGTAGGGTTGGTCCTCTGAACGCGCGATCTCATTAATGATGACCTCTTTCTCCGTCTCAAAATCGCTCTCGGCCAGGCGCGGATACATCATATCGCTCAACAGTTCAACTGCGCGCTCCAGATATTCGCCCAGCACGCGCGCGTAGTAGACGGTAGCCTCGTGGGAGGTAAAGGCGTTCAATTCCGCGCCGATTTTGTTAAACTCAAGCGTAATTTGTTGCCAATCGAGGGTTTGCGTGCCCTTAAAAACCATATGCTCTAGAAAATGCGAAACGCCCGCGACGCTCGAATCGGGTTCATCGCGCGAGCCGGTGCGCACATAATACGAGACGGCGACCGATTCGAAATCCGGCATGGGTTGGCCTACGATTTGCAGGCCATTAGACAATTGATGGGTATAAAACACAGTACCGTTGGCTGTGGATTCGGTCATGCAATTTCCCTCTTTCAGTCAGGTGTCAAGCGGAGTTCTTCGCTGAGAAGCACACCGGCAAAATAGGGCCACGTATACATGGTGCCCTTAACCAACTATGATAACAGCCCGGTGGTAAATCAGCAAGCAATATGATAGGATACAGATAAAGAAAAGTGCTCAGTGTTATCTGGTTAGTGCTGGTTTGTCTGAGTATCCTTATGCTGCTTCTGGCAAACTCTTTGTTCAGAGTTTCTTTCGCCAGATCGGCAAGGAAACAAGGAGAGGGTAGGGAAGACCGTATTATGTCTATTCGCAAGATTATTACTGCTGAGAATCCAACCCTGCGGATGAAGGCCAAGAAAGTGCATCGCTTCGACGCCTCGATCCAGAAGCTGATTGATGATCTGTTTGAGACGATGCATGCGGCGAATGGTGCAGGGTTGGCGGCTCCGCAGGTCGATCTTTCTCTCCGCGTCTTTGTAGCGGAATATGAAGATCGCCGCGTGGCCATGGTGAACCCTGAGATCATCAAGGCTGAGGGCGAAGTGCTTGGGTCTGAGGGCTGTCTGAGCATTCCCGGCTACTACGGCGATAACATTCGCCGCGCCCACAGCGTGATTGTGAAGGGGCAGGACGCACACGGCAAAAACATCCGTGTGCGCGCCGAGGGCTGGTTCGCGCGCATTCTCCAGCACGAAATCGACCACCTGGATGGTATCCTTTTCCTTGATCGGCTGGATCGCCCTGAGGATCTGCGCGAAGTAACCGCTGAGGAGGAGGCAGAACTGGAGCAGGAAGCGGTAATCGAATAAGCCGTTCCTCCTCCGTTCTGCAGAGCGTTACTTCTGTTGACGGCGAATCATCGGGAGGGTTTGTTTTCCCAGGCTCCGTTCGCAAGCGGAACAGATATAAAAGCCCTCTTCCTCGCGATAGTGCAGATCTCCAATGCTGAAGTAAAGATAGCAAATGCCGCAGCGCTTGCTATCTTGCTGGCTTGCCACCTGGCGATCGCGCTCGAATAGGTCATGAAGAGAGACGAGCATTTCCTCAAAATCAAAGGAGCCAGGATAGCTGCGCGCGCTGCTGGTATTCGATGCAGGCAGCGCACCGGTGCCGTTAAACGTGTAGGGGCCTGGTGAGCGCCCCTCGCGTTCATGGCGATGCCCGGATAAGTTATTGTCTCCCGCCGTTCCCGATCCCTGTGTGTGGTTGTTGCTCAAGGCAAGCCTCCGCCCAATAATCCTATGACGTGGGGTATAGTTTCCAACTATTATACTTTGCTTACTTCTTTAAAGCAAGCTACTTTTTCTCCCATGTTCTCCTAGAAATCAGGCGCGGGCCACCAGCCACAGAGATAATTCTGCGCTCGTCGAGTTTATTCTTTTCTCGTATGATGTGTGCCTGTAAAATCTGTTTTATAGATTTTACAGGCACACATCATACGAGAAATATATGAGCTAGCTCATGATGTTCTGGGGGTGCCAATCCATCTGGTTGCCAGGCTTATGATCTCAATAGAAGAAAACCGAGCAGCCATTATATATAAGGAGGGCTAATATGCCGGAAGCTGAAGTGAATGTGATCACCGGAGCTTTTAGTTACACCGGGAAATATATTACGCGCAGGCTGCTAGCTCTGGGCAAGCAGGTACGTACATTGACAGGGCATCCTAATAACCTCAATCC
>DATGKW010000043.1:0-5453 GCA_035294465.1 Ktedonobacteraceae bacterium
ATTAAAAGAGAGCGCTTCATTAACTCGTTCCCTTCGGAAAATGCCCGCGAATAGATATCGCGAAACGATATCGGGCAGATAGTCATTACTTCACAGGCGTCGCCAGGTAGGTAACAAAGAGCCCGCCAGGCTCAGTGCGTACCCCTACCGTGCAATACGTAAAACCGCCGGGCAGGCCGGCAGGCTTTTCGGCCAGTTGCCGGTTCGCGCTACCCTCAAACGCCTGCGCGAAGGTCGTTACCGGCAGCCCGCCCAGATCCGCGTGCGTGACACGAATCTGCATAACGCATGCCTGCACGTAGGGCTGCATATCGACCGTAAAATGCCTGGTGAGGCTTATTCCCAGCATCGAGTAAACATCGTCGCCTGTCACAACCATCATCGCCCCATTCTCCAGGTCCACATTCACATTCTCAACCTTGCCAGGCAGGCCGGCGTTCGCTATATCGTTGCGCGCTATCTGCGTCAGAAACTCCTTGTTCACTTCAACAATCAGGCTCCCGTGAACCGTTGGAGGAATAATTGTGACCGCCCCTTCGCCCCTCAGGCCATACCAGAAAATGGCGCCAAACCCTATAGCCACGCCAAGCAGCAGAGTGAGCAGGAGCACACCACCCTTCACTATCCATGGCTTGAAGCGGCGCAGGCGGCGTGGCGCGGGCACAACCTCCAGAATATCTACCTCTATCTCTGGAAGCAGAAGAGACTGTGAAGCTGTTGAATCGGACGAAGGGTCGTCTTTTGAATCCTGGCCAGCCATGACGATATGGTACTCCTTCGGTGCTTGCTTGTGTGCCCCCTATCATACCCTCTCTGCCTGCTTCATGCAAGCCTCCGCCAATTCTGTGCAGAGGAAGAAGGTCCTCTCGTTTCTGACAGCACTTTTGTGCATACTGCCCAAAAAAGGCTGAGTATCTTTCGGGCAATCTAACTGTAGTATTCCTGGTACGCGTTAGATACCATTAAGACCAAAGGGAGAATGGGTTGTGTTCGCTACAACCTATCCATTCGATTATTCTATTCATTTACAGCCATCAACGAGCAATCAATGAAATTGCTCATACCAGCAATGGAGCCGGATGGAAGAGAAAGAGAGAGCGCGAAACGATGACCCCAGAAGAAGTCCTTGCATTCGCAGAAAAGCACGGAGCGAAGTTCGTAGACCTTAAATTCGTTGATCTGCCGGGCACGTGGCAGCACTTCAGTATCCCGATCCGCCAGCTTGAAGTGGACACGTTCGTTGAGGGGGTGCCCTTTGACGGCTCCAGTCTGCGCGGCTACCAATCCATCAACGAAAGCGACATGCATGTCATTCCCGATCCAGAGACTGCCGTTCTTGATCCTTTCACTGCCGTACCCACGTTGAGCCTGGTTTGCACCATTGCGCATCCCGGACCCAAAGGCCCCAAGACGCCTTATAGTCGCGATCCGCGCTATATCGCCAGCAAGGCCGAAGCATACCTCAAAGAGACGGGCATCGCCGATACCGCTTATTTCGGCCCTGAGGCTGAATTCTTTGTCTTCGATAACGTGCGCTATCAATCTAGCGATAACATTCAGTATGCGGAGGTAGACTCGGAGGAGGCACACTGGAACAGTCACCGCGATGGAACAGTCAAGGCGAACCTGGGCCACCACAACCGCGTCAAGGAAGGCTATTTCCCGGTCCCACCGAACGATACCTTGCAGGACCTGCGCACCGAGATGGTTGCTACCCTTGAGTCGCTGGGCATTCCGGTTGAAGCTTTCCACCACGAAGTCGCTGCTTCCGGTCAGAACGAGATTGACTTCCGCTTCAATACGCTGCTCAGAACGGCCGATAATCTTTTGATGTACAAATATGTCGTCAAGAATGTCGCGAAGAAACATGGAAAGACAGCCACGTTTATGCCCAAACCGGTCTTCGGCGACAACGGCTCCGGCATGCATACGCACCAGAGCCTGTGGAAGAATGAAAAGCCGCTTTTTTACGATGAAGACGGCTATGCTGGCCTCTCGCAGCTTGCTCGCTACTACATTGGCGGCCTTCTGACTCATGCTCCCTCGATCCTGGCTATTGGAGCCAGCACCACCAACAGCTATAAGCGCCTGGTGCCGGGCTTCGAGGCTCCCGTGAACCTGGTTTTCTCAAAGGGCAACCGCAGCGCGGCAGTGCGCATTCCTCTCACATGGAATCCGGCCGCCAAGCGCCTTGAGTTCCGCCCACCCGATGCGGCCTCCAATCCCTACCTGCTCTTCTCTGCCCTGCTCATGGCAGGTCTGGACGGCATCCAGAAGGAGATCGAGCCTTCCGAGCACGGCTTTGGTCCCATCGACAAGAACCTGTACGAGCTTTCAAAAGCAGAGATGTGCGAAATCAAGAGCGTGCCCGGCTCGCTGCACGCGGCGCTGGATGCCCTCGAAGATGACCACGAATACCTGCTCGAAGGTGGTGTCTTCACCACCGATGTGCTTGAGCATTATGTCGAGTTCAAACGCGAGCAGGCCAACGAGTCCAGCCTGCGGCCAACTCCGTTCGAGTTCTCGCTCTATTATGATGCCTAGACCGTATCGGCCAGCGCTCTTTTAAAGTGGTGGTTAGTCAAAAGTATCCCGGCTTGCGAGCCGGGATACTACTTTGTGTGGATACGCGTTTCAGCTATGGATATGCGCGCATGGTGATACAATATCCCTGGAAGAACTATGCGAAAGGAGGCGCTCTATGTCCATACAACGCGCGAGTAGACCAGTAATCCTGCGTCTCGACTTGCCGCTACCACCCAGCGTCAATGAGCAATACGCGACGGTCAACGGTCGGCGCATCAGCACGCTCGTCGCCAGGCACTTCAAAGAGGCGGTCAAAAAGAAAATTCACGAGCTTGAACAGAGCGGACAGCTAACCCTCGACATCTACAAACGACTCCGCGAAGGCTACCTGGCTCTCCTGCTGCTCTTCTATTTTGAGACGCCTCTCAGGCGCGATCTGGACGGAGGACTCAAGATCACCCAGGACGCTCTTTGCACAGCCCTCGGCCTGAACGACAACCGCGTGGTGAGCGTCCATCTTCTCAAATACATTGACCCTCGACGCCCGCGCCTGGAGGTGGAACTGGAGACGCTGGACGATTGGCAGTTCGATGAAGAGTACGTCGTGCTGCCACAAACTCGGCAATAGCAATCGAACGACCTCGCATTCGCTCGCACCCAGTCCATATACAGGCTCAGACGCACAATACCAGCTACTCCAGAGCATGCTTCTGACAGGAGTCACTCCCATCATTATTATCATCGTGCGGCGGGCTGAACGCAACGGAAGTCATATCGCTACAATTGATGACACTATCGCTCGTTTGCAGATGCTCTACGATGTAGTTAATAAATGAAGTTGTAAGGCCATTAGGAGATTGGCGAGTATACATATGCTCGATGGCCCAGAATGGGTATTCACCTCGCTCAACCTGAGACGCCGTAGGGCCATAGCCATTGATATCCACTATCGTTACCGACCCACTGCTCCTGATATCGCTCAGGTCCGCAAAACCAATCGCGCCCGGCGTATTAGCAACTGCCGTGATAACCTGCTGTGAACTCCCAACAGGCACCGCCCCCGCCGGTGTGGGTGGGTAAGGCTCCTGCAGTACATACTTCGCAAAGGACGCCTGCGTTCCTGATATCTGCGCACCACCTTGTGTCGAGCGTTCGACTACTCTGATCGGCGTGTCTGGCAGACACGAGGCAAACTTGTGCCATACCAGCGAATCTCCGGCGTTGTAGATCTGCCGAAGCTGCGACGTGTCTAACGTGAGAAAGTTCCCACACTGCATCACCAGCGACTTATTCACAATCAGCGCGAAGATGATCACTCCGACCTGATGATCTACCAGGTCAGGATAAGGAGGAGTGAGAATGGGGTCGGTAGAACGAATTTCAGAATCGGCAATTTGTCCTCTCCCACTCTCCACGTAGCCAAGGCCCGCGCCGCTGCCTGGAGCATCTGAGGAAATGGTTACAGTTGATATAGCGGATGGACAAATCGTATTGTAGTTCGTCTGTTCTATCTGCACAGTAGGCGCAAAGGAGGTTGAGCCGACTACCTTGATCGAGCCAAGCGCGCAGCTACCCTGAGCATACGCAGTGATCAGAGGAAAACTTGAAAGGAGGATTCCCAGGACAAAAGCGATACACAACCCTATCGCAACAGTGCGCCCACTGAGAAGGCGTGGTGCAGGCGCATACTGTTTGATCTCGCCATCCTTGATCTGTCCCCTAACCTTCATGGTGGCACTGTCCCGTTTATCAGCCATCAGCAACACCCTCAAAGAGAGAGAGTCCCGAGGATTAAGCAGCGGGGGACGCAAGGTCATTGACCGCAGCCCAACGTCGTCGATTGAGAGCATACTTCTGAGCTGGCCTACCGGAAGCCTGGCCGCGACGCCTGTATCCTGGACTTCACAGCTAATTAAGGGACGAGGATAGGGAGGAGAAAAGAACTCAAATGTGGGATTATGCGGATAATCCTGCGGAGTAATTGCTGTATTTCCAGCATTGAGTAGTTTAATCACAAAAACGCGCACATTGGTCACGGGCCGTCCGTTCACCAGAAGCGAAACGGTGGATGAAGAAACGTCCTTATCCAGATTCACAACTGAAGAGTTCGACGCGATCTCATAGGTCAGCACTTTCCTCTGCTGGCTGTGGGCTGCTATGAAGATCGTGACGAGAATGGCCAGAGCAGAAAGCACCAGCGAACCTACACCAATCCAGAATTGCGGATCACTCAAGTTGCTGTCGGCAAGTACGCTAAATATGTGCATACATCATCATTCCCTCGTAATCTAGATTCCTTGCTAACGATCTATTTGTTCTACTAAAAAGACGAATGGATAGGGAATAATTCTAGAGTTTTAACATTCCTTAAATAAAAATATTACACCCCCTTAATGAAAGGAGAAGAGCAACCCATCTTCCGCCCCTGGAGAGAAAACCATGACAGTCGGACAATGGCACAAAGAGACCGATAGCTCAATCAGGCAAGTTTTTTTGCAAGCCTGTTGTAAATTGGAAACAAATATGCCCTCGTCCTTGTTTCTAAAAGGTAGACAGAGTAATTCAGAAAGGATAAGATGGCGCCATATGGAAAACGATCTACGCACTATGCCAGAGAGCTACTGGCAAGAGAAGCTCACGCCCGAACAGTATAACGTTTGCCGGCTCAAAGGGACCGAACGCGCTTTCACCGGCAAACTCTACTACAATCACGAGGCCGGCATTTATCAATGCGTGGCCTGTGGGCAACCCCTTTTCTCATCCGAGCACAAGTTTGAGTCGGGATCGGGCTGGCCAAGCTTTGATCGCCCGCTTGCCGAGGGCACGGTCGAACTCCACGAGGACCGCTCGCTCTTTATGCGCCGCACCGAGGTTGTCTGTAAAAAGTGCGGCTCGCACCTGGGGCATGTCTTTGACGACGGTCCACA
>DATGKW010000044.1:0-11251 GCA_035294465.1 Ktedonobacteraceae bacterium
TCCCAAGAAAAGTCGGAAGGGTTCTCGGAACATCTGCTCTTTCAGAAAGGAGCGGAGCCAGATCAGCCTCTTTTGACAGAAGAAGAGAAAGAAACGTAAACAGCAACGCCCCTGTAACTTTTACGCAGCCCTCCCGTACATACAATAGCAACATATAGCCGCTAGTTTATTCACAAAAAGACAACGAACGAGGTAGAGATATGGAGGAGCCGCACAGCAGTAGCGGCGTGCAGCCGTTGAACGATGGAAAGAAGACAGCGAAACTTTTACAGCAGCCTGACGATAGACAGAACGACCAGAGCCCCGCGCCAAAGCCAGGAGAGCCAGCAACGCTGCAACTTACTGTCATTGAGGGTATCCAGGTCGGACGTGGCGTGGCACGTATCGATCCCGACGACATGGCCCGCCTGGGCTGCGTGCCGGGTGATACAGTTCTGATCACGGGTTCCCGCACCACAGCCGCCAAAGTTGTGCCATTGGGCGTCCTGGAACGCGGAATGCGCGTTATCCAGATGGATAGTCAGGTGCGCCAGAACAGCGCGTCCGGGCTAAACGAGCGCGTGACAGTACGCAAAGCCAGGGCCAGAAACGCTGAGAAAGTTACCCTGCTGCCCCTGACCAGCGGCGCGCCCATTCAGGAAGAAGAACTGAGGCACGTCGCCCGCTATATGGTCGGGCTGCCTGTCACTATCGGCGACCTGCTGCGCATCGGCATGCCAGGCTCAGCACCACGCGAGTATTTGATCATCAATACCTCGCCGGCCACACCCGCCTATACAATCCAGTCGAAGGGGGCCGAAGTTTCGGTCAGTCTGGGCACGCCGGCAGGTACCGGCCAGTTGCCGGAATTGCCGGTCCAGCCGGAGCCGCAAACCACCGAGGCCGAGGCTGTTCTGGTCCAGCCCACCACGATTGTCAAGGCACAGGCGCGCGGAGCCACCCGCCAGGGCGATTGGGGGCACGTGCGTTACGAGGATATCGGCGGCCTGGGCAAAGAACTCCAGCGCATTCGCGAAATGATCGAGCTGCCCCTGAAATATCCAGCGGTCTTTGATCGCCTGGGCGTCGAACCGCCCAAAGGCATCCTGCTCTATGGCCCGCCAGGCACCGGTAAAACCCTGATCGCTCGCGCGGTTGCTTCCGAATCTAACGCGGCTTTCTTCGTAATCAACGGCCCGGAAATTATGAATAAGCTCTACGGAGAAAGCGAATCGCGTCTGCGCTCCATCTTCCAGGAGGCCCAGAAACACGCGCCGAGCATTATCTTTATCGACGAAATCGATGCCCTGGCTCCTCGGCGAGCAGAATCGGGTAGCGAGGCTGAGCGGCGTGTGGTCGGCCAGTTGCTCACTTTGATGGATGGCAAGGAGGCACGCGGGCAGGTAGTAATTATCGGCGCGACCAACCAGCCGAACGCGCTTGATCCCGCCCTGCGCAGGCCCGGCCGCTTTGACCGCGAAATCTCACTGCGCGTGCCCGACCTGCACGGGCGCAAAGAGATCTTGCAGATTCACACGCGAGATGCCGCACTGGCCGGCGATATCGATTTCACTCGCCTGGCCCATTTGACCCCTGGCTTCGTTGGCGCGGACCTGGAGGCACTTTGCCGCGAAGCGGCTATGATCGCCCTGCGCCGCGTCCTGCCCCATATCGACTATGAGCATGGCTACATTCCCTACGAGACTCTGGTCAACCTGAACATCACCATGGCCGACTTCCAGGACGCCCTGCGCGAAGTTGAGCCGTCCACTACGCGCGAAGTCTACGTCGAGATTAGCGAAACGTCGTGGGATGATATCGGTGGCATGGAAGATGTCAAAGAAGTGCTTACCGAGAGCGTTGAGTGGCCTCTGCGCTTCCCCGAAATCTACGCCAACGCGAAGGTAGAGATGCCGCGCGGCCTGCTGCTCTCCGGCCCTCCAGGATCGGGCAAGACGCTGCTGGCACGTGCCCTGGCCCATCAGTGCGAGGCCAGCTTCATCTCGATCAAAGGGCCTGAGCTGCTCTCCAAGTGGGTCGGCGAAACCGAGAAGGGGATTCGCGAGGTCTTCCGCAGAGCCAAGCAGGCCGCGCCCTGCATCGTCTTCTTCGACGAAATCGATGGCCTGGCTCCTCGGCGCGGCGGCATGAACGACGGACACGTGGGCGACCGGCTGTTGACGCAGTTACTGACCGAGATGGATGGTATCGAGGGTCGAGGAGGGGTGATCGTTGTGGGTGCGACCAACCGCTCCGAGCTGATCGATCCCGCACTGCTGCGCCCTGGGCGCTTCGATATGGTCGTCGAATTGCGCCTTCCCAACGAGCAGGAACGCCTGGCGATCTTCACCGTGCATACCCGTGGTCGCCCCCTGGCAGATGATGTTTCGCTGGAAGAGCTGGCTCGTTTAACCGAGGGACGTAGCGGTGCAGATATCGAAGCAATCTGTCACCGGGCCGCACTTCTCGCCCTGCGCGAATGGATCGCGCCGCGCTTGCACATTGGACGCATCCAGATCAGCGAAGCTGGCAGCGAGGACCAGGAAAAACAGCCGAGCGCACCGCTACCGGCCAATCCCGGTGAGACGTTGAGCGATCCGGGGGCGGTAACTGCTCAGTTTAAGATGCGTATGGAGCACTTCGCGCGCGCGATCAATGAGCAGCGCGAGCGCTACGCCTCCATGACTGCCATCAGTGAGGCGCAAAAAAAGCAGGAGGAAGGCCGCGAGCGCCTTCTAGAGATGGCCGCGAACTATGGACCCGGCGGGCCTAAACCATTGAAAGGCTTCAGAGGCTGGCTGGCACGCCTATTCGGTCTGGTCTGACTACACCTGCACGTCTAACATTGAGAAAGATGTTTCCCGAAACATGTTTCTCAATAAAAAGAGAAATGTCATAGCTATGCTGTTACATTGTCAAACGTTTGTTAGTTTTCTAGGCTGACAAATGCAGGAGTTCTTGTTTTCCAATCGGGCTACCTCTTACCATTTCAATTTGAACTATGGTATAATAAAGACAGAGAGAGTTTTTAAACGTAGTTCAAAGGGAGGGGCCTTTATGCAGATGCCAGAAAAGCCTGATGACTCCTCTTCTATCTCCTATGAACAGGTGACGCTAGCTTACCTGGATGCCATTCGCCTGATAGACAGGCGGGTTACTCCCTTTTTGGGAAAAGCAACAACCCGCGTGCTGGTACAGGCGGCTGCTAAACGGATAGCAGGAAACTATCCCTGCCTGGCATTCTTAGAGAAAATGCCCTACACAGAAGTTACTCCGGCGATCATTCAAGAACAGTGCCATGTCCCGGCGGAGGAACTTCGCTCCGGGCTGCGCGCGCTGTTACAGGAATGTTTTACCGGTCTGAAAGAGTTAACGGGCGATCTGATTGCACCACCGCTACATGAAGAAGTGACGCGTCAGTTGGGAGGCATGCCCTAAATAGTAGAGATGGAGAATCATGTGCAAGCAGAATCGCGGGTCACTGACACTGAAGATGTACATGGCTCTATAAATAAACCCGAAAGCGAGCGCCTGGTTCGTTTGAGCCAGGAGATGGCGTTTTTAAACAATATGGGCAAACGCTTTGTCGCAGCGCGCGACCGCTTTCAAGTACATCGTGCGCTGCTAGCAACGCTCCAGGAATTGTATAGCTTCTCCGCCTGCTCCATTCTCGTCAAAGGGCCTCCTTATGAGCTTTCCATTATCCCCCGCTATCCTTTGAGCACTCCTTTCCTCGAAGCGATGTTTGAGAAGATTGCCAGGGCGGCTGCCGCGATTGGCTTCCCAAGTGTGGCCTCTGAAGACCTTGCCATCGCTGCCTACCTGGATGCGCCCGACGAGCTCACCCCGCCCGAAGCGGTGCCCCAAACCCCTCCTACAACTATCGGAGATTCCCTGAGCATCCCTTTGACGGCCGATAACCGCATCATTGGCATTCTCAGCCTCTTTGATGAACGCGAACAGGCTTTCGATACCGATCTGCTCCAGTTGACAACGATGATCGCGGACTACGCGGCCGTAGCTCTGGAAAATGTGCGCCTGCGCGAGCGCGAGACAGCCTTGTGGCGCATCGCTGAGATGGAGCGCCATCGCCTGGAGCGCATTATCAGCAGCATGACCGAGAGCTTGCTGATCACCGATCAGCAAGGAATCATCACCTCGCTCAACCAATCGGCTCAGCAGCTCTTCAACCAGGTTCAGATTGACCTCAGCCCTGAGCAACCTCTCTCATTACACAAACTGGCCAGTGCAAGCGAGATTCCCTGGCTGGAGGAGCTGGCAAACCTGATTGATTACGCTCTGGAAGGCAATGTCGTCTTCAACCAGGAATTGACCATCGGCCTTAGCGGAGACGCCGTCCCTCTCACACTCAGCGTGAGCGCCGCGCCCTTAAACGAGCCCGGCCAGGAACCGGAGGGCGTGGTCGCAGTTCTCAACGACATTACCTCCAGCAAGCAGGTCGAAAAGCTCAAAGATGAGTTCGTCTCGGTCGTCTCCCATGAACTGCGCACGCCGCTCACAGCAATCAAGGGGTACACCCAGCACCTGGTACGCAGGCTGGAACGCCGCCTGCGCGGGCAGTACCAGGCAACCGGTAGCGAGAACTGGCAGAAAGATTTGCCCGAAAGCTATGACCTGCGCAGCTTGCAGATTATTCAGAGCCAGAGCGAACAGCTTGAGCGGCTGGTCAACGATCTGCTCGATCTCTCGCGCGCCCAATGGGGCGAAATGAATCTGGAATATAGCAGCTTCCATCTGGCCGATGTGCTCGCCGAGCGTGTGCAACTGGCTCAGGTAAGCGCGGAGGAACATACGATTCTCCTGGATATTCAGACCCAGGATAGCCGCGTTATGGCCGATAAGCTGCGCGTCGGCCAGGTGATTGGCAACATACTGGATAATGCAGTTCGCTTCTCCCCTCAAGGCCGCCAGGTAACAGTGGTGCTCAAAGAGCAAGACGGCGAATACCTGGTAAGCATCACGGATCAGGGAATCGGTGTCAGTCCAGAATATATCGATCACATCTTCGAGCGCTTCTATCGTGTGCGCAATGTAGCCAGCCGGCAATACTCAGGGATCGGTCTGGGACTCTTCGTAGCCAGAGCCATCGTTGAGGCGCATGGCGGGCGTATCTGGGTTTCCAGCAACGAAGGCCTCGGCAGCACCTTCTCTTTCACCCTCCCGCGCGCCCCTCAGACAACGCTGCTTCAGATCTCTTAAAGGGCCTGCAATAATTCAGTAGGATTCGAGTTGAAATGCTCCCGCAGATAGGATAGACCAAACGGGGTAAAATGAATAGAAGCATAGCTGGCACGCAAGTATTGAATGTTACGCAGAACGCGCGCCTCGCCCCAGAGAGGATAGCGTAGATCGCGTAGGGCACTGATCCATTCTCCCAAACTGCCGATCATCACGCCAAAGGCGAGAACAAAGAGAATCACCAGAGCATTATGCGGCAGCACAAGCGGTGCAGGCAGGCTGGTAAAAAGCCCCAGATAGAGAAGAGTACCAGAGACAAAGGATGAAAAAGCCGCGCTGAGCAGGATAAAACGCGGCGACGGCTCGCAAAGGAAAAGCGTAGAAATACCCAGAGGACCAATAGCCCAGCCAATTAAGGGATCATTGCGGAGCGCTTTAATCAGGAGCTTGGCACATTCGACCAGTCCAAGCCAGAGTACGATAAAAACAACCAGTCCAAAAAGATTTGTCACGTGTATGTGCATGTCGCTGGCCGTTGTTCCTGGCATCTAGTCCTCCCTGATGCGTCTTTGAATAGAACCACACAGTTTATCTTGCTTACATTATAATCTTTTTTGGCCAATCAGCAAGTAGCGCTCGCGGGCGAGGAATGGTTCTGGCTGTGGCGAACTGAAAGCCCGCCACAGCCAGAACCATTCCTCGCCTGATAGTCCACACACAGGCCAGGTAACGGCCTTTTTAGCTACCCAGGCGCAAACCCGCCCGCTCCGATGAATTACAGCCGACAACTGGCTTATCATTCGCGCCGCTCTGCGAAGCAGCAGACGCCTCTTTTTTGAGCACTGTCAGGTACTTCACGGCCCCCAAAGCTGCCTGACGCACATACTCAGGCTGATTGTACAGGAACAGCCGAATATCGGGCAGAGCTTGATAATAGCTCAGCTCACCTAACTCATCGAGTGCATTCTCCCGGACAATTGGGTGCTCATCCTTCAGCGCCTCAAGCAGGATAGGCGGGGCTTTCTCTGGAAAAAGCTTACTCATATATCGCAAAACACTTCCTCTGACATACGGAGAGGGATGCGTTCGCAAGCGCAATACTTCCTCAGAGAGATCACGAGCGCCTATGTGGGCCAGGCTGTCAACAGACTCCGTTACAATACGTTCTCTTGAATCCTGCAAGAATGAGCGCAGTTTCTCGTGATACCACGCCTCTGGTGGCTGGAGGCTGAGTATCCAGATCGCGGCGCGCAGTTGCGGCACGTCCATTCGGCCCTCTTCGACGACTTTTTTCAGGTAGGATAAACCGGACATACCCTGAGCAAGGATATGCTCAACGGCCTCTTCATAGTAAAAGTCGTCGTAATCGCCTTCGTTTTCGCTACGTTCAAAACGCCGCTTCAGCTCATCCAGATCCAGGTTTTCCAGTTCAGGATAAAATCCCATTATTCACCAAGCTTATTGATCGCGCCCTGCACGAGATTCCGAGAATACTCATCCTTTTGGCGAGCGAGCACTCGTTGTAACCCTTCCCTGGCCTCGCTGGCTTTCAATTCGCCCAGAGACCAGGCAGCTTCCATCTGAAGTGTATCATCGGCATCGTCGAGGGCTTGCACCAGGTCAGGAATAGCAGGCTGATACCCCACTGCTCCCAAAGCAACAGCGAGCATTGTTCGCACATCGCTACGCGTCTCCGCCCGATACTGCTCCAGAAGCGCCGGGCCTGCCCGGACATCCTTGATTGCAGCCAGCGCGTCTGCCGCAGCGCTGCGAACACCAGGCGATGGATCTTTTAAAGCTTCCAACAGATCAGGAAGCGCCTGCGCTGCCCGGCGATCACCCAGAATGTCGCATAAGATCTGCCGCGTCAAAGGCCGCATTGGCTCATGCATTGCAGCTATCAGATCCTCAATTGTGGCCGTTTCGCTAATACGTTGCTTGACAGGTATACGGTTTTGGGTCGGTTCTTCCAATTGGTGAATGATCTCCTGCGCGTTCACAGGCTTGTTCCTCCCCTTATTTCTTCAGACTGTCATTGTTAGGAAAATTATCTTTACCTATCACTTTACCATTAGGAGCAACGTTTGTATGAGAACCATCAGGGTGTTGTACATCCCAGTGAGGGCCACCGTGCTGAGCTCCTCCTGGTGCCCACTCCCAGATGTTTCCCTTAGCATCTACAAATCCCCCACGGGCACGCGCAGGCTTGCCATGCGACCATTTCGGCGGAATATAAATGCGTCCGCCTGGCACAACCTGACCAGGGTTAATAGGCAAATCACTTTCATGAGCATAGGTAACATTCACTCCCTGGGGTCCATTATTCGGGATGCCCGTAGTCGATGGCCTGGCAAGAATTGTATGGTCAACCACATAGATCGCTATCGTGCCCAGCAGCCAGATCGCCAGATCCGCGCCTATCAAGAACATCAAAAGTTCGAGCGTGGCCTCCATCAATTCCACCCCTGCTCCCAGACCAACCAGAGCTCCGACGCCATCTGCGGCCAAGCCGGCAACAGTCAGAATAGCCGTGACGATAATCTCGCAAACCAGAACAACTTCGCCTACCACAAGGATATCTTGCAGCGCTTGTTCGCAGGCGTAGTTCAACGCAGCTTGAGCGCCACCCGCGTCCATCGGGGCCGTCAGGCCGTTGAGGGTTCCTGAAATGTTGTCAAACGAGGTGTTCATCGCCTGCACGCTCATTCCTTGCCAGGCAGTGGTGTTCCCTCCCGTTTGCAGCGCGTCAAGCCTGATCTTCATCGTGCTCAGCGTAGTCTGATGCACATTGGCGACGGCCTGACTCTGGGCTGTGCTCTTGCTGAGCGTATCCCTCAGGGGCGTCAGCGCTTCATCCACTTTTTTCTGCGCAAAACCCGTTAACCCGTAGGTCATGATACCCTCGGCCAACTGTTCGAGGGTGCTGAAAGGATCACCTCCCAGACTGCTAATACGCCCGCTCAACTGGCTGATAACGGCCACCGGGTCCTCGCCGGCTTCGATCAGAAACTTTACCAGCCAGCTAATCGCTACGCTCGCGCCAATACCCAATGTCTCCAGTTCATTGAGCGCTTTATCGACCAGAGATCCGATGTCGCCAGCGATATGCTCAACTCCACCAATCACCGCAGAAAAGCCATGTTCAATATCTCCCCAGAGGCCCATATGAAAATCCTTTCTCTCTGGATATCTCTCTGTTCCTATTCAGCACTTATTCTATCTGCTCAAAACCAGTCGCTTGCTGCACATCGCTGATATGCATGGCCTTCGCCGCCGCATCGATCTGATCGGCAAGCCCGTAGAGAGCCTGATAGCAGGTGTGGTACTGCTGATGGTAGTTGTGCAGGGCCTGGAGCAGTTGTTGGGCCTGGCTGCCTGAGCCGGGGATGACTCTGGCTATAGCAGTAAGCAGGGCCGTTTGGGAATCTGAGTTGGTCATGAACAGCGCGGTATGCTGGCTCCATTGCTGATCGAGGAAAGATCGCAAGCTAACCGAAGTGCTGGACATGTCATCGACGGGGTAGAGAATCATATCAGGCATTGTTTCCTCCTGTTTTCATGAGAGCTTTTATAGTACCTGGAGGGAGACTGAAGGTAGTAAACTAAACGAACTATTCAGAAAATGGTTACAGTATGTATTATTCTGTGCTATTTACGTTCACAAGTATATAATGTTGACTCTATAGATGTCAATACGCCTGTTCTTCCCACCCCTCCGCCCCAACCAGCGGCACAAAGAGGCACCCGCCCAGATTGCGAATCTCAGGCTGATCGAGGGTGCGGCGGATGAAAAGCAGGTCCTGGTGTTCTCGCGTTCCTACCGGCACAACCAGGATGCCATAGCGCACAAGCTGGAGAACTAGACGTGATGGAACAACGGGAGAAGCAGCAGTCACCAGAATGCGATCATAGGGGGCCTGGTCCGGCCAACCGAGGGTGCCATCGCCAACGTATATCGAGACGTTCGAGAGGTGCAATTTCTGCAAGCGACACGCGGCCTGAAGAGCGAGTTGCTGATAGCGTTCCACCGAATAGACGTAAGCGGCCAGGTGAGCCAGAATAGCGGTTTGATAGCCAGAACCGGTTCCAATTTCCAGGACACGTTCAGAGCCGCGCAATTGTAGCGCCTGGGTCATCACCGCCACCATCAGAGGCTGCGAGATGGTCTGCCCAAAACCAATCCCCAGCGCACGATCTTCGTAGGCCATGGGCCGGAGAGAAGCATCCACAAAGGCTTCACGTGGTATCGCCACGAAGGCGTCGAGCACACGCTCATCATGTATGCCCGCGCCGCGCAGGGATGCTAAGAGCTGCTGGCGTCTGCTCTCCAATTGATCATTCATTATGCGCGCTCCCGGCCTGCATCAGGAAGCAGGACCAGGCAAAAACTCCTGTTAAGGTACAGGTAGGCTAGACGAAGATCAGGACCACATTAGTAGTGTAAGCATTATGAGAAGGATAGTCAAGCAAACAACATAGGGAAAAACAAAAATGGGCGCTACTGGTCTCGAACCAGTGACCTCGTCGGTGTGAACGACGCGCTCTACCGCTGAGCTAAGCGCCCTGAGGAACAGGAATTACTATAGCATGAGCTGAGTTGGAAGTCAAGCTTTTGCAAATCCCATTCCCGCGCACACAGCGAATTGGACGATCATTCATGCGAGAATCGGCTCCTTCATTCAAACATCTCCCAGCGATCATGCACCAGCAAAATGAGAATGACCAGGCCAATGATCGAACCGGCAATCTCGCCAATAGCGCTACCCGCGACGCCCGCGCCACTTGAACTTGCCGCACAGATCGACACAACCGATCCACCAATCCCCAACAGGTAGAGCGCCAATTGCATATAATAGCCCCACTTGCGCAAGTTCCACATCCCATATATCGATATCGCCACAGGAATAAGGAAAATTCCGGTGATGACGGCCAGCAACGGAATCCCCTGGGTAACCAGCGCACAGACTCCAATACCTACCAGCACCACACCAATCGATTGAAAAATCAGCCACGCGGTGAGACAACCACCGCGCTCGCGCGGCCTGGCATAGGCTCCCGGCTCCTGTTGATACATCAGCCGCTGCCGATAGCGTGCGCTCTCACTCTGAGCCTGCGCCAGTTCAGCACGCAAGCGCTCTACTTCTTCACTTTGCTGCGCAGGGGCCTGCATATAATTTTCTGGACTGGTATAGTTCGTAGAACCCGCGTTCGGTACGTCCTCGCCCAATTCTTCACGCATCCAGGCTGGCAATTGCCTCTGTCCTCCCTGGGCGGGTAATGTGGATTCGGCCGCGCTTTCCGCGCCGGGCTGGATTGAACCTTGCTGAGAATCATTCTCTTGTGACTGAGAATCGGGATCGGGCTGATCGGAAGAATCGTTGGACATACTTTTCCTCTATCCTTTCACTTGATTTTATCGTTACCCGCTATTCCATCCCACTTAATATGAAATCCGCGAAAAGAGTGCCTATCCTACGGAATGGAGCGACAAGAATAGATTTCATATCACTCCTTCTCTTTATTTAACGAAGGACAAAGAGTTATTTAGCAAGTGAAAAATCGTAGTTTGCCGTATAAAAACGCTTCACATATTTTTATACGGCAAACTATCTTTCAGCAAGCGAGGGCACGAAAATGAGACATGCCCTGACCCTACCTACTGCTCTTCCGCCGTTTTGCGCATGGTCGGAAAGAGAATCACATCGCGGATCGACTCCTGATTAGTCATCAGCATGGCCAGGCGGTCGACTCCGATGCCAAGGCCACCGGTAGGCGGCATGCCGATCTCCAGCGCCTCCAGAAAATCCTCGTCGAGCACCTGCGCCTCTTCATCGCCCTGCGAGCGCTGGCGGGCCTGGTCCTCAAAACGCGCCCGCTGGTCCAGCGGATCGTTCAGTTCGGTAAAGGCATTGCCCAGTTCCAGGCCACCGATAAAGGGCTGGAAACGATCAACCAGTCCGGCGACTTCGCGATGCTGCTTGGCGAGAGGCGAGACATCCAGCGGATAATCGGTCAGGAACAGCGCCTGCTTGAGATCGGGGATTCCCTTGCGAAACATCGCGCCCTTGAGATC
>DATGKW010000045.1:0-5522 GCA_035294465.1 Ktedonobacteraceae bacterium
CGTGACACTGGCAGGCAGCGAAAAGAGGCGCGAAGATCCAGGGCTCATTACCGGGCAAACGAAATTTGTGGATGATATCCGTCTGGCACACGACCGACCGGCAGCGCTCTCTATGGTAGTAGCGCGCAGCCCCTACGCGCACGCACGGATTGAGAAGATCGGAACCACTGCCGCCCGTGCGCTGCCAGGCGTCGTCGATGTGATTACCGCCCGTGACCTGGCCGGTCGGCTCAAACTGCTGGAGAGCATGGCACCTCCAGGATTAAAGCATGTCCCTCGCTCTCCTCTAGCCAACGAGAAGGTGCGCTATATAGGCGAGCCGGTTGTGGTGATTCTGGCGGAGAATCGCTATGTGGCAGAGGACGCACGCGACCTGCTGGACATCGAATACACGCCGTTAGAGGCTGCGGTAGATACAGAAGAGGCCGCACGCCCAGGAGCGCCTCTGCTCTACGAAGAGCTGGGGACCAATATCGCCCTGACCTTTTCAAAGAGATCTGGCGATGTTGAGGAAGTCTTCGCGCGCGCGGAACGCACTACGCGCCTGCGGCTGGTGAATCAGCGCCTCGCGCCCAGTTCACTGGAGAATCGGGCCTGTTTATTTGACTATGACGCGCAGCGCGGCGAATTTTACGCCTGGGTCTCTTCGCAGGGGCTTTTTCGCCTGAAAGAGGTCCTAGCCCACACACTGGACCTCCCGCCGGAGCGCGTCCACGTACACAACGCGGCTGTGGGTGGGGCCTTTGGCGCGAAAAACACGCTGCTGGGCGAGGAGCTGCTGGCAGCCTGGTTAGCTCTGAAGCATGGGCGCCCGGTGAAGTGGATCGAGGAGCGCAGCGAGAATTTGCAGGCTCAGAGCCAGGGGCGCGGGCAAATCAACTATCTGGAAGTGGCTTTCCAGAACGACGGCACGCTACTGGGCTTTAAGGTTCACACGCTGGGCGATCTGGGAGCCTTCGCCAGTGGAGTCGGGGCCATGCTTCCCGCGCGTAGCACCGACATGCTGATCGGCCCTTACCGGGTCGCGGCGGTTGAGAGTAAAGCCGAGGGTGTGTACACGAACAAACCACCCACAGCGGCCTATCGCGGCGCTGGTCGTCCCGAGGGAACCTATATGCTGGAGCGTGCAATGGATCAGATCGCGCGCGAACTGGCTATGGACCCGGCAGAGGTGCGGCGCAAGAATTTCATCGACCCCGGCGCGTTCCCCCATCACACAGTGACTGGCTTGCTCTACGATAGCGGCAACTACCCGGCGCTGCTGGACAGGCTGCTAGAACTGGGCGAATACTCGGCCTGGCGCGAGAAGCAGCGCGAGCAGCGCGCTAGCGGCGGCCGCCTGCTAGGTCTCGGCCTCTCAACCTTCACCGAGATATCAGGCGGCGAGATGCCCGGCCCCAGAGAAGCAGCTATTGTGCGCGTGCGGCGCGATGGCACACTTCTCACACAAAGCGGCGTCGCACATAACGGCCAGGGTCACTTTACCCTCTTTGCGCGCATCACCGCCGGGGTCTTTGGCCTGCCTATCGAACAAGTTGAGGTCGAGATGAATAATGCCGACCTGCCAGTTTACGGCATCGGCACCTTTGGCAGCCGAACCACGCAGGTCAGCGCCTCAGCCGTGCTGCTGGCAGCGCAGGCCGCGCGCGAGAAGATGCTACACGCGGCAGCGCAAGCCCTGGAGGTCGCTCATGCCGACCTCGAACTGGTGAACGGCAAAATCGCGGTGCGCGGCGTGCCCGGACGCGCGATTGGATTGGACGAGCTGGCGCGGCTGGTGGAAGAACGCCCCCAACTGCTCGCGGGCGAGACAAGCGAGGAGGAGCAAAAGCGAGGTATTACCGGCCTGGCCGCCTGGCGAGACTTCAGCCCTGCGGGCGCTGCCTGGTCTTCCGGTGCCCACCTGGCCGTAGTCGAGGTTGACAGCGAAACCGGCAATGTCGAAATCTTGCGCTACGTCGCCGTAGACGACTGCGGGCGCGTGCTCAACCCCGAACTGGCGGAGGCCCAGCTTCACGGCTCGCTCACCCAGGGCATCGGCCAGGCCCTCTTTGAAGAGATGGTCTACGCCCAGGACGGGCAGCTTCTCACTGGCACGCTGATGGACTACGCCCTGCCCCTCGCCAAAGAGCTGCCCACCTATATCAGCGATTTCATTGAGACGCCCTCACCCACCAATCCACTAGGCGTCAAAGGCATCGGCGAGTCCGGCACCATCGGCGCCCCCCCTACGGTCGTCAATGCCGTCCTCGACGCCCTATCCCCGTTAGGCGTTACCACCATTGATATGCCGCTTACACCTGAGAAAATCTGGAGAGCGCTTCATCGGGAATAACAGCCGTGATACAGGGAAAACGCACCGGCCATAGCATTCCCATTTCCAACGATAAGCCCTTCCACTCCTGATGGATAGGTAGCGTAGCCATCTGTACGTTTTTTGACAATAATCATAATAGGCTGCATTTTATTCACTTTTCTCTCAAAACAGTTTATTTATAAGTGAAATCTCCCTTATAGCCCACAGGAGGAACATAACAGGCGACCGTGTGATATCAACTTCTGTTTTTTAAGAGATACTCATCAATTTATAGATAGAATAGCGCCATCTCTACAGAGATGGCATGAGATACGCTAAATACCCGCGTATTTTTGCCGCGCACCTATTTTGTTATATGTTGCGGAGGATGTTCTCCCCATCCTTTGCGCAACATATAACAAAACGAGTGTACGTCTGCTCAGACTTGTATCAAATCAGAGACGAGGTGCAGACTCGCTCTGTACAGACTGTGTTGGAGAAGGTGGAAGATCAGGATTTGGAGCTGAAGCAGACTTCAGCAACTCCTCGCGGACGATGGTCACATCGGGGGGCGCGGTGATACCGATCTTTACCCGTTCACCTTCCACCGCCAGGACAGAAACACTAATTACCCCGTCCAGAATAATACTTTCACCTACTTTTCGTCGCAAGACTAGCATGTCGGGCCTCTTTCTTTGGAAGAGACTAAGACTGGAGCATCCCTGCGCTGCGACACTCATCATAACCGGTGTATCGTGGCCGCCGTTTCATGTGCGAAACAGCGAGTCACGTCTCGTCTAGATGAACTTGCAGAACGCCAAGGGTAGACACAATCCTACACATTACACAACTACCACCGAGCACTCAACTCAGGATAGAGACGTTATACAATAATTTGTCGAGATCCGCCAGAGCCAGCCAGTATCCTTATTCCGTCCTGGCAAACGAGCTTCTTTCTCCCACGCAGGCGAACTCTCTGCTCAGAGTTCCCCTTACCTGCCTGGATTCAGAAGGCTTGAGCGCAACGGCCCTCGCCAAAGCGGAGAGGACTTAAGCTAGCGAGCCTCTAGAAAACGGGTGAAGTTGCGCAAAACGCATTGAGCCAGTTCGGCACTATCAACGCGATAGGCACCGGCGGCGATGCTCAAGCGCAGGGCCTCAACCCGTGCAGCACGGTTCTGCGGCCAGCAGTGGGCAGCTTGTTTCTGAACAGAAATCAGGAACCGAGCCTGGTCCTGACGGTCCATAAACATATCCTCTTGAACTCCAGCTTGCAGAGCAGATTCAGAGGGAAGCAGATCGAGATCGGGCACGCTATCTACCATGGCCTCTTCCATACTGCACTCTCACAATCTAGAAACAACAAGCATGATCTCACCCGTGTAAAGAGAAGATCATCGTCGCCTCTTCGCTACCACCCTCCCTCTTATGATAATCGTCAGAGGCGACTGTTTCTAGAGGGTAAAGGACTAACCAGAGAATTTTTCTGGCCGAGTAGCCTCAGAAACTGGGATGCATCCCTCACACTATTCATTATATAAAAGCAGGAACAACCATCTTTATCGCTCTAAGGATGCCTCTCTCCTTACCGTGCTGCTACCCGGTCACTAGATGCTGGCGGCGCGGACGCCGAGCACGCCGGGCGCTCTGCTGAATGTTCAGGGCATTGCGCAAGCGCAGAATGGCCTGCATATGCAGCTGGCAAACGCGCGACTCAGAGACGTTCATAATCTTACTAATCTCTTTCATAGTCAACTCCTCACGATAATATAACGCGAGGAGCAGGCGTTCTCGTTCTGGCAAATTGTCCAGAGCGACGCGCAACAAAGCCATCAGTTCCTGCGCTTCGACCTGTTCATCCGGCTCCGGGGAGCGCTCATCCTCAAGCAGGTCTGCCAGTGAGGTCAGCCCCTCCTTCTGAGCAAGCGGACCGAGTGGAGCATCCAGTGATAAGACTATTGTACCCGCTTCTTGCAACATCTGGCGATAGCGAGATGGAGAGACGTGAGCTTCGGCTGCAATCTCTTCTTCCCCAGGTGGACGGCCCAGGCGCTGTTCGAGATTCGCTATGGCGTACTCGATCTGGCGCACACGGGCCATCGCCGTGCGTGGAAGCCAGTTGAGCGAACGAAGATGGTCGATCACTGCTCCTCTGATGCGCGTGGTCGCGAACGACTCAAAACGGCTTCCGCGCGCGGGATCGTAGCGATCAATCGCATTGATCAAGCCGATGGTGCCACAACTCAGCAGGTCATCGGTATCCAGCAAGCACGAAGGCGGAATACCGAGGCGCCCTACAACGAAGCGAACAAGGGGAGCATATCGTGTAATCAGCTCGTCCCGTAAGGCGGGATCACGTGTGGCGGCAAACCGCATCCAGATATCATCAATGGTCGCAGGCACACCCATAGAACTATTCCTCCTATCTCTGATCTGGATTGCACGGGCGCCTCTGTGCAAGCAAGAGAGCAACACCATCCCTGAGCTTTCTCAGAGAATCTCTTAGGGCAAGTGTAATGGGAAAAGGGATGAGAAGAACATTGCCATTAGTCATCGATCTGATTGCTGGAAGTCCTGTTTTTTCGCAACCAGGCTGCGCTTCAGAAGTATCGAAAGAAGCCGATGAAGGAGGGTAGTTGAGGGTAATTTCCCCTGTAGTTATGTTTCAGAGAGAGGAAGAAAGATGAGGAGGATCGTATGAGGCACAACAGGCCATCGCCAGAGCATAACGAGTATGGAAAACATATTGAGCTAAATGATTTCCGCGAACGTGTCCGTCAGGAGCAACGTCAGGTGGAAGAACTGATGGAGCGAGGATTTTTCTGGGAGGAGGCCATCAAGCTGGTCCAGCTCCACGAGCATCTTTACGAGAATGCCGAAGTGAGACAGCGCATGGAAGATGATGAATACATGCAATTTGCGCGCTGGCTCTATAAGCAGGGAGCTATCAACGAAGGAGAACACGAGTAGATGTTCGCCAGGGCCAGCGCGCGTAGAAAAACATGGCTTGCCAAAAAAAAAGAGATATGTTATACTCCGCCGCGGAGAGATGTCAGAGTGGTCGAATGTGCCGCTCTCGAAAAGCGGTAGGGTGAATAGCCCTCGTGGGTTCGAATCCCACTCTCTCCGCCCCCGGAGGAGTCTCATAGTGGCCTAGTGAGCGCGACTGGAAATCGCGTAAGGTGAATAGCCTTCGTGGGTTCGAATCCCACCTCCTCCGCCAGTT
>DATGKW010000046.1:0-22682 GCA_035294465.1 Ktedonobacteraceae bacterium
CCCTTGCCGTAACAAGGGCGTTCGACTTGCATGTGTTAGGCACGCCGCCAGCGTTTATCCTGAGCCAGGATCAAACTCGCCAAACAGTTCTATCTCAAGCCTCCTCTCACCGAGGAGACTCGTCGCTGTTGTCAAGCGATCCTCATGCTCTGCGTGCTCCCACCCGTCAGCGCGGGCGGAAGCCTGGCATGGGTTCGCAGATGTCTCAATACGCGGGCCGACTCGCCACCTCATCCTCGCGAGGCACAAGCCCACCCGCTTTGCTTGACAGGAACGGGGCACCCAGCGGGACTGCGCGAGGCAGCCACGCACGCCAGGCTCCTCACCTGACGCTCCCGTCCCAGTTCTGCTTTCCACTTCTCAATTGTTCAAGGTTCACCTGACTACACGGATTAGACAAGCATTACTTGCTTTTAGTATACATTGTCTGTCAAATCCGCCGCGCTTCCGTTTTTCGATCATCTGCCGATTGATACGGTTTTCGCGTATTTGCCATCTTTCGGTTGGCAGGTGAAGTATCGCATATTTCTGGGATGTTGTCAAGAGATTTTCCTGCGACTTTTCATCCTCGCTAAAAATCCCTTGTTCCCGCCTCGATCTCCACCTTTCCGTTGCCAATCCCCCGTTCCTGGTTCTCCTCCAACCGAACAACCTATCTTGAACAACAGACGCCAAAAGACCAGAAGGCACTATTACCTCCGGCTTACGACTTCTGGATTGATTGACTCCATCAGAGGCGACCACTTTACCGTGGCCAGGAATGCACGCTCGCTTTTCCTCGGCAAGCGCGAGACAGGAGCATCGGCCACATACGGCTGATGATTGTCTGTGCGGGTGACTGTCAGCACCCGTATTATGCCATGACCTCTGACAAATTGTCAAGCCCGAATTAAAAGAAAAAACTTTCGGGCTTTCCCCCGGAGGATAAGCCAGGAATCCTCTGTTGCCAATTCCATGAGCTGCGTGCTATAGTGTCCCACTGTACATGCATTCAGGAAACGATGATCGTGAGGAAGAGAACTCGAAGATGTCTGCTCAACGAGCTAAACATACTGCAAAGACCGATATTTCCCAGTTTCATGCGAATCCCCAGCAGGCTGCGGCCATCGCTCATACCGACGGGCCGGCTGCTTTTATCGCTGCCGCCGGAACAGGTAAGACAGCGATTCTGGTCCAGCGACTGGTGCGTCTGGTCGCCGAAGAGCATGTTGCTCCGCATATGATTCTGTGTGTGACCTTTACCCGCGCCGCCGCCGATGAGATGGAAAAACGCGCACTCAGAGCACTGAAAACGCGCGGTTTCTCCGCGAAGGATGTGAAGGGTCTGCGCGTTGTGACCTTTCACGGTCTGGGACACCAGATGCTGCGCGAGAAACTTCAATGGACGCCTCAACAATTGAATCAACATCTGATCAGCGGCGAGCCCCGCCAATGGCTGGCGGAGGATATTCTCCGGCCATGGAGGAGCAATCGCTCGCGTGGTATGAACTGGGACGTTGATATACTGGATGTCCTGGGGGCCGTTGATCGAGCCAAGGAGGAAATGGTCAAGGCGGGTCAATCCGCTGATTTTTTTCGCCGGCACCTCGGCATCGAGAGTAACCTGGCCGAACGCTATCAGGAGTTTTTTGTGCATTATGAGCAGGCAAAGCAGAAGGAGAAACTCTATGATCTCGCGGATCTGATCTATATTCCCCTCTCGCTTCTGGAAAGCAGCCCGACCTTCCGCAAGAACTGGCAGGGCCGCTATCTCTACCTCCAGATAGACGAGACACAGGATACCAACCCGTCGCAGTACCGCCTGGTGCAGTACCTGGCCGCGCCCAAACATAATGTCGTTGTGGTTGGTGATCCCGATCAGGCCATCTATCAGTTCCGCGGGGCCAGTCCCGAGGCCTCCATCCTCTCATTTCGCAGCATGTACCCGCAGGGCAAAATCTATCGCATCGAAGAGAATTATCGCTCAACGCCACAGATTTTGCAGGCTGCTAATAACCTGATCAGCCATAACGAGACCACACCCGGCTTTGAGAAACAACTCCGACCTACCTTGCCAGATGGCACTCCGGTGATTGTGACCGCCTACGACGATCAGGAAGCCGAGGCCGAAGGAATTGCCGGCCGCATCGCGGAGCTTGTTCGCCAGTGGCGGATAGACGGAGACGCTCTCTCGTACCGCGACATTTTTGTGCTTGCGCGCACCAATCACCATCTGGCATCGCTTGAGCTGGCTCTGGCTCGCTCTTCGGTACCCTACCGCACTCCGGGCGGCTCCTCCTTCTTCAAACGCCGGACGACCCGCGATATGCTGGCCTACCTAGCTCTGATCGACGGCCAGCGGCTTTATCAAGAGTATCTATGCGAGCGCCAGGGGCCAGAGCCGCGCCGATGGGATGAGGTGTTTACGTCGATACTCTGTGGCGAACAAAACACCGCCTTCCGTACAGTGGCCAATATTCCCTCTCAGGACTATTTCATGCGCACCGGCAAAAGCTCACACCGCCTGACGCCTTCGCTCTTTGGCACAATGGCCTCCTACGCTGGCGGGCGACCCCTGCTCCAATTTTGTGACGAGCAGGTGTATATGTTGCCCGCCGAATACCAGCCGGGCATTAAAGATTTTGTAGCGTTGATTAAACGAGTGCAGGAGAGCTGCCACAACCAGCCCGCGCAGGCTATTCATTTGTTGCGGACGCTGGCCTACGACCAGCATCTCCGCCATATTGACGGTAAACATCACGAGGAGACTGATGACGACGCCGAAGCGCCTAAACATCATGAAGAGAGCAAACTGGAAAGCCGCTTCGAGGAGCTGGACGAGCTAGAACAGATCGCCGGACGTTTCCACAGCATCCGCCAGTTCCTCAACAGCCTGGCCCGCCTCAAAGAGCAAGCGGAGGATAATAGCAAGAACAAACGCGACTGTGTGAGCCTGCTGACCGTTCACAAATCGAAGGGGCTGGAGAGTCCCGTTGTCTTTGTCATGGGACTGACCGAGGGAATTTTTCCCCATCGCCGTTCATATACCATGACCGAGGACGATGGCCCGATTAACCTTACGGGTCTCGCCGAAGAGCGCCGCCTGGCCTATGTTGCCTTTACGCGCGCACAGAAACTGCTCTTTCTCACCTGTATCCTGCGCTATCGCAGCAGCGATGCCGTACCCTCGCGCTTCATCCAGGAAGCCGGCCTCACCCCCACCGACGAGGATGGCACCCTCAATCCTTATCTCTTCCACCGCGACGGTCGCCCGCGCAAGCTTAGCCCATTGGTAGAAGCGCCATCGCTGTTCGATTGAGCACTCTTTCTGCAGAGAAGTTTACGATGATCGTCAATCTGTCGCCAACCCTATAACCCATTCCAGGCATAGGTCGTATCCGGCTTCACTTCGGGACTATTGTACGCCAGCGTAATCAAGCTATGTTTCGCCATCTGAACTTTGGCCAGGCGGGTGAGAGCCGCCATCTTCGGAGGGTTAAGTACGAACAAGCCATCCAGCGTGTAATCCAGATCGTGCATAGTAGCAGGCTCGACACTAGAAAGAGTTCAAGATAGAAGGGCAGGAAGCATTGGGCGCCACATGAGTTTACTCCTTTAAACAGAACATATGGCAGAGAGAGTTACAGATCAGAAAGAAGGGTTTTCGCTCTTTTTCTTACTCTTTCTATATTACCATATATCATCCCTTCTCACCATCTGTGGCAACTCTCACGTTTATCTTGCCCCTTATCCGTCAGGAAGAAGATAGTCGGAGAATGCTACACCTTCCAGATAACGAGCACTATCGGAAGGTGTATACTCTACTTATTTGCTTGTCAAGAAAAAACCGAACAAATTTCCCCCAAATGGGGCATCTGCTCCCCCATTCGTTTACAGGGTGCAACATTCTGCGATGAATTTCGATTATCTAAAAGGGAGGAAATAAGCCCGGCGTACTCTCCATTAAAAAAGCAAAGTTCAGCGCTATTGGTGGAAGTGCTTATATGCCGCTGGCAGTGATAAAATAAGGGAGGTTTTACAGACAGAGTATGTGAAAAAGTGAGGAAAGCGATGGCAAAAGTGACGACCGGCACAGGTGATACGGGCTATACCGGTCTGTTGGGAGAGCAGCGCGTGCCCAAGTATGATCCGCGCCCGGATACCTTTGGTACGGTTGACGAGGCGACCTCCGCGCTGGGCCTGGCGCGAGCTATGACGGGTGATCCCAGAGTTAAAGAGATTATCTCTAGCATTCAGCAGGAGCTGTATTTACTGATGGGCGAGCTGGCCACTCCGCCAGAAAACTACGAGAAGATGGGACTACGTATGACCACCGAGCACGTGCAACGCCTCGAACAGATCGAGGAAGCGCTCAAGCAGGAGGTGGAGATTCCCAACAGGTTTATCATTCCAGGCGATACGCCCGATGGAGCTGCGCTTGACCTGGCCCGCACGATCATTCGCCGTGCCGAGCGTATGGCTGTCAAACTGTTGCACGATGGCGTGATTGAGAATAGCGAGGTAATCCGCTATTTGAATCGCTTATCAGACCTGATCTTCGTCCTGGCGCGTTATATTGAGGTGAAATCGTCTGTGGCAGAATTACCTGGGCATGAGAAGTGACCGGAGCTTGCCCCTGGCTTCCCTGGATGGAGAGACGCGAGCTTGCCTCTGTTTCTGTCTCCGAGCGCGAGAGGCAGGAAACGTGAGATTTTTGGAGAAAATGTCGTATATCTTACCGGCCTCGATTTCATCAGATCAATCTTTCCCGCCTGACCAGGCCGGAAACTGGTAGGAAATTGTGAAGTAGTTCACAGCTTTTGCATGGCCTCGTTACCTTATAATATGATATGACTTTTTTTGTCTGCAAGGAATGCTGCGAGACAAATAGCCTCTTCTTTGCATTAACCCTCCTATGAAGGGTCTGGTCTCAGACCAACTGATGATTTGGAGCTGTATGAAAGCCCTGGATGATGAGACTCAACTGACCATCGCTGCTTGTCAGGGATCGGTTGAGGCCTTTGAAGCGCTTGTCCTACACTACGAGCCGCGCATCAGACGCATGCTCTATAGCTTGACCCAGGACCGCCTTCTGACGCAGGACCTCTGCCAGGAGACCTTCCTGGCGGCTTACCGCGCCCTGCCGCGTATGAAGGGAGAAGAGCTGCATTTTGCTCCCTGGCTCTATCGCATCGCGCTTAATCAGTTGCGCAGCGAGTGGCGCAGGCGTAAACACGTCACCTGGGTACCTTTTTCCCCACCGCAAGTTTCGGGAGAAGAGGCTTTCGATGAGCCAGGCGAAGACTATCTGGTGGGTCCTGAGCATTTCGAGGAACAGGTAGGGCAGCGCGATTTGATCCAGCGCGTGCTGGCTCGTCTGCCTGAAGCCTCGGTCGCCTGCCTGCTTCTGGACGCTGAGGGGTTCTCGTATCGTGAAATCGCCGAAACGCTTCAGGATTCCCTCTCTGCCGTTCGCAGCCGTCTTTCACGCGCGCGCCAGGCATTTCAACAGCTCTATACCAAACTCGAACAGGAGGGTTGTTGATGAAGTATGTGGATATTCGGGACTTACCGCCCTGCGCTTTCAGTCCCCAGTGTCTGCGCCTGGTCGATGATCTTGACATGCCACCGGAGGCGTCTCCGCCCGCGCGGATGGCCTATATAGAGGATCTCCAGGATGAGCGCAAGTTGCGCCAGATCCGCTCCCATCTGTTGAGCTGTCCTACCTGTTCTGCCGTACTCGCTGAGGCTCGTCATATGCGCACACAGCAGCGCATGATGCTCTATCATTTCCTGCTTGCCAATGAGCGGCAGGTTCCCTCTACTTCGGGGGCCATTTTCGAGGCGATCCAGCACGAAAAAGCCAGCGGCGAGAAAAACGCCTCCCAGCAGGCCTCTTCTCACGCGCAGATCCTCACGATCTTTCCGCGCACCATCGGGGAGGAGGCACCCCCAAAAACTGAGCGTACCTCGCTTCATGCACGTGCTCCTCACCGCCACAATTTCTTCCAGAATCTTCTCACCCTGGCTACCGTGGCCGCAGTGATTCTGGCTGCCGCTGGCCTGCTTAACCGTTTTTCAGCCTCAAACAGGCCGGCACAATCGCCTGGTTCGCAACCGCCGGAGCAGCATTCCGCACTGGATAGCTACGGCTGGAACTCAGTGCTGGTTGGTCTAACTGTGCTCACCGCCAGCGGTATAGTCAGGGGATTTACCTTCTACACCTATTACACGACCGGCGACCAGTTGACCGAACTGATGTCCTCCCAGCAAGAGCTTGTCAATATGGATATGGAGGGAATTTCACAGGATGGCCAGAGCCTGCTTTACGATGTGACCTTGCCGGATCAGCAGAAGACCTACGCGACATTCTCGCCATCTACCGGCCCGCATAACTTCTATCAATTGAATGCCGGCACGGGCGGCAACGCGATCTGGATGGATGCCAGCCATATCCTGGTGCAGAATATCGAGGGCAAGGTGCTTGAACTGGAGGCCGCTACCAAAACGCTCCAGCATTCGTGGTCCATTAAGACCGGTAGGCTGATGTTCTATCATCAGCCGTTCCTTTACTTTACCGGTGCGCAGGAAAGCGTCCTTTATCGAGTTAATCTGGTCGAGGCCAACGCCACGCCGCAACGAATCACGGGCTTTGTTCCCGACACCCGCTTCTGGCTTAGCAAAGATGGCTCAACTCTTTTCTACTCCAATAAAGGACCGGAGAACATACAAGGAATTTACGCGCTGGATAGCGATGGCTCGCATCTACGTCTCCTTCACCGAGGCCCCGGCATTCCTATCGGCTATGCCGAGGATAACGCGCTCATGCTGCTAGCACAGGCAGGCCACGAGGTTCAAGTAATCCAGTTGGGAGCAACTTCGACAGAGCAGCCGCGCGTGGTATTCCCCAATGCCGCGCCGGGCGCGACATCGCTCTGCGGACCTGAAAGTGTGGCAGCGATCATCCCGCTTTGTGATCAGAGCGTCGCTCTCGCGCCGGATGGACATGACCTCTTGCTCCACACTTACTATCCTGACGGCACGAACAGCCTGGTCTACGACAACCTGATCACAGGCACCTCGCGCACGATTTTGAATCTGCCAGACAACGCCCACGTCCAATTGCCCGGCTGGTCACGTATGTCTATAAACAGTGTCACACCCACTGCTCCTGCTTCGCTGAGTGATGAGGCCATACTCATGTGCGCGTGATGAACAAAGCACAGGTGTGATGCTGCAAGAACGCGTTTTCGTATGTTCTTGTAGCATCACATCTATCTAAGCTGATGCAATCAAACAGGCCCTATATGCTATACTCCTCAGCACTCATACTCTTCCAGATACGCACCCTCTCAATGCCCACCTCACGCAGCAGTTCCTCGCTCAGCCGATGTCCCTGAGCAACTTCCGTAGGGTCGTGGGCATCGGAGCCTATGCTGATAGGCGCGCGCTGGAGAGCACAGGCACGCGCCAGACGTTTAACCAGACTGGGAAAGCTCAGAATGTCACAACCGTTAATCTCAAGGGCAACATTGTGGCGCGTGGCCTCGGCTGCCAGGTGTTCCAGTTCTTCATCCAGGCGCGGCGGAAGAAACGGATTGGATGCACGCATACGCACAGGGTGACTGACTACGCTGAATTTCTCACTGCTCACTGCCGCACGTAGCAGTTCGTAATAGCGCAGCCAGAGCGCTTCACCCTCTTCGCGGCTCCATTTATGCCGGGACTGAAAGTCCACGCCATTAACCTCGTGAACAGAACCGATCAAGAAATCCCAGGGTTGTCCCTCAAGCACCTGCCAGATTGCGATATTTTTGTCCGGTACAAAATCCACTTCCAGGCCAACACGCACATCAAATTGGAACTGTTCTGCTGCTGTTTTGATACGCTCGAAATAGTCCTCAAAGGAGGAAAGGATCGGTCCCTCCAGAGGCATATGGGCGAGCAGAGGCTGCACCTCGCCGATCTGAAAAGCGTGCTCAGAGATGCCCAGCACGCGCAGGTCTTTCTCCTTCGCTTGCTGGATCATCTGTCCGGCAGAGCTAGGCACAATATGACTGTGAAAATCGGTGTTAATACTCATCTGCCTGTCTTTCTCCGATACTTCTTTTTTAGAGTGTTTAGAGTGTGGTTGATTTCTCTAGTGTGTTTGGTCCTCATCCAGACACTCCCTCGCTACGAATAAGACGTTTGAAAATAAGATATACTATATCATCTAAACTGGCGAGCAGACCGGGGTAATAGCCTCTGTAATCTCAGGAGGGCAAGGATACATGGCGCGTTCCTCTTCAGCCGAGCATGTCGTCGTTATTGGCGGGGGTGTAAGCAGCGCGTTGATCGCTGTGAGACTGGCAGAGTGTGGTTTTCGCGTAACGGTGGTAGAAAAGGCGCAGGTGGGTAATGGCTCTTCCAGCCGTTCTGCAGCGGGTATTCGGGCACAGTTTAGCACCGAAGAGACGGTGGCCGGGATGCAGTACAGTGAGTGGTGGTATAGCCACTTTCATGATATCCTGCAAAGTCCTCCAGATACGCGCCAACAACCCGTCATTTGTCAGAACGGCTACTTGTTCCTCTACGAGACTCCTGAGGCAATTCCGGCATGGCAACTGCGCCGGAGGCGCGAGGTAGCATACCTCTGGCAGCGCGCGCAGGAAGCGGCAAGCATGCAGCAGAGGCTTGGACTTCCCGTTGAAGTGCTCACCCCACAAAGCGTACAGGAACGCTGGCCGCACCTGCGCACAGAGTGCCTGGCAGGAGCAACCTGGTGTCCAAGCGATGGCTTCCTCATGCCGCATATGATCTATCACGAAGGGTTCCGACGGGCAAAAGAGCTTGGCGTACTGGTACAAGAGCAGACGGAGGTTCTCGGCGCCATACTCCATACTGATCGTATTCGTGCGCTCGTGACAAACAGAGGAATACTCGAGGCTGACTGGTTCGTAAACGCAACCAATATCTGGGCAGCTCGTCTCAGCCCGCGCATTGGCGGCATGGCCCTCCCTGTCTCTCCACTCAAACGCTACCTTTATTTTCTTAAGCCAGCGCAACCCGTCATGGAAGAAGCTGCCTGGCGCCAGCTTCCTATGACTATCTACGGCATGGGAAGCTATCGGGGAGCACACTCACGACCGGACCACGACCTCCTCCTGCTCGCCTGGGCGCACGAGACTGAACCGGAGACACTATTCAATGACACCGACCAGGATCGCATCGATCCTCCATTCCGTCACGATAATGGCATCGACAATTACGGATACGCTATTCTTGAACAGGTCGAGCAGTTCTCTCCGCTCCTCGCGAACGCGGGCGGCCTGGTAGCAACAACCTGCGGTTTCTATGGAACCACCCCCGACGCCAATCCGCTCATTGGCCGGGACACGCGCCAGCAAAATCTCGTCCACGCGGTTGGATTTTCGGGGCATGGACTGATGCACGCACCGATTACTGCGCTTCTGGTCGAGGCAATACTCACTGGCAATCTTGACCATGGCCGCGTTCGCCTCCCCGCACCTTTTGCGCATGCGAGCATCGATCTCAATACCTTTGATCCCGGACGCACGTTTGAGAACGCACATCGGGAAACGCTCGTTCTCTAATGCAGAGTAGCATAGCGGTAGCGCGGACTTTACATTTTCTCTATGCTTTTCACCACCGAAATAGCAAATCCATCGGTATAGTTGTTATCCATAGGCAAAAGCAGCGACACCAGGCGAGGATCGTCGACGATACGCTGATTATATGCAGTGACGCCTGTTGTATACCCGTCGGATGGCTGCTCAAAGGCTCGCCGAACACAGTTGTCCGCGACAATGATACTGCCTGGCCTGCTCAGGCGCAGCGCCCAATCGAGATAGGCTGGATAATTTTCTTTATCGGCGTCAATAAACACCAGATCAAATGGGGCCTCCCCTTCCAGCCCCGGCAGCAGCTCCAGTGCCTTCCCCACGCGAACTTCTGCTCGGTCGTCAACCTGCGCGTGGGCAAAAGCGTTGCGTACAGCCGTGGCATGTTTGGGGTTAATCTCCAGAGTAATCAGCCGTCCCGCTGGAGGCAGAGCGCGAGCCAGCCAGATGCCGCTATATCCGCCCAGAGAGCCAATCTCCAGAATTTTCTGTGCGTTGCAGGCAGCGGCCAGCACCTGGAGCATTTTTCCCTGGATAGGAGAAATTTGTATCGCTGGCAGGCCCTGTTCGCTGGCCGCGGCAAGAGCATTGAGCAATCCTTCATCTTCAAGAGCAAAGCGCGTGGCAATTCCCTGCTGGATGTCCTTTTGTAAAGCGGTCAGGCGCTGTAACTCATGCAATTTGTTTTCATTGGTCATAACGCGTTTTTCCATTTCTCGTAGCTAATAGATCGTTCGCTGAGAAATTTCCGAGAGAGTACGCTCAGCCCGCTGTAAATCGATGTTAGCCTTGCAGGCATCAAAGATATCGCGTGCCTCGCGCAGATAGTCAAGGCCGGTCGAGTGGAGAGACGCGCCAGTAGAGCCATTGGTCTGCACGTGCAGAGCGCGTCTCAAGAGGCTGATTCCATAATTATGTAAAGTACGCGCATAATCCAGGCGCAAACCATGTTGTTTGAAGATATGGAGGGCCTGCTCAAAAGAGTCTTGCGCTTCTTGCTCATGGCCGCTGGCAGCCTGGATCCGACCTAGCAAGCAATGTGAGCGCCCGACTACCTGCATCATCCCACTCTGGCTTGTTTCTTCCAGAGCCATCATCGCATGCCTGCGCGCGTTTTCCAGATCCCCTAACAGATAATAGACGTTCGCTAAAGCCACCTGACCGGTAGCCCGCGTCTCCGCATCAATATCCCCCAGAGCCAGAGCGCGCTCAGCCGCCGCTCTGGCGGACCAGAGGAGACAACGGCAAGCAGGGTCAAAGCTTTTCGCATGCCCGTTGCTTTGGCCTGCTACGGAGAAGGCATTGAGGTCAAAGCGTATTACCGCATTGGCGATACGCCAATCGGCCAGGGCAACCAGGGCAAAGCCAACGCGCACGGTGCTCTTCATTTTGCGCCCGCTCACCAGGGCGCGCCTGATACACTCCAGAGCTTCCCGGAAATTGCCGAGATCCTGCTGGACGGTAGCCAGCGCGACCAGGCCCCAGCTGGTATACTCGCGATCAGAAATTTGCCTGGCCAGGGTCAGGCTATCCACAAGCCAGGTCGCGGCCTCCGGCAAATCCCCATTACGGGCCGCGGCATCTCCCAGATTGCCGGTGACAAGCACTTTGCTGGGGATGTCGCCGGTACGCTCGGCGAGTTCCAGAGCGCGTTTAAAATAGGTAGTAGCGATGGTATATTCGGCCTTCATGGCGTGGACAGCCCCAATGTTGCCGCAAACCTGGCTCATCACACCTATCAGGTCATGCTCTTCCATAATGGACAGAGCGGTATGCAGGTGCTGCAAAGCTTCTGCATACTGGCCCATGCTAGCAGCAACCACCCCCAGTGATTCGTGTGCTTTTCCAAGTTCGAGCGGATCTCCAAGCAGCGCGCGTCGGCTGTGCGTCATGAGAGGCGCAGGCACGTCGCCGCCATATGCTCGCTCGCCAGTTGCATTCTCCTGGATCGCGCGCATAACCTCCTCGTGGATCTCCAGAGACTCTTCCATATAACGTCTGGCCTCGGCAAAGTTGCCCTCCGCCCAATAAATGCCGCCGGTCAGATGTTGCAGGCAGGCCCATACCGCGCCAGTCGTAATGCCCGCCTCGCGCAACACCTGCCTGCCGCGTTCGGCGCACTCGCGCGCCTGGCCAAAATCGCTGGTCTGCTGCCAGGCCCGCCCTATCGCCCGCCAGATCATCCCTTGAACCTGGGCCTCTTCCTGCTGCCAGGCCAGAAACTCCTCAGGACTGGTGAACATGCTGGAATCTTTTTGCAAGCGTGCATGTAATTCAAGTACTTGAATATACTGCTCACGCGCTTCCCGGCTATTGCCCTGCATAACATTGCACTCGGCCATACATTCGAGCAGATTGGCAATATGCATGGGGTCTTGTTCTTCGCCGGGCGCACCCTCGTCCAGCGTTTGCAAAGCCTCCAGTGCCTGGCGATAATAGTGGAGAGCCTCCGGGTAGGCTGAAAGCTCAATAGCCTGGTTGCCCGCCATCTCTGCGTAATAGGCCAGCTTCGCTTTCTCCTGACCATATTTGCCCAGATGATAAGCAATAGCCGCCGCTCCCTTTGCCTCGTTCCCACTGTATAGATCAATCAAAGCCTGCGCGGCTCTACGATGCAATTGCGCACGCCTGGCCGCCGAAAGCCTTTCGTACAGATGACTGACGATCAAGGGATGCCAGAAATGATAGACAATCCTTGCACCATTGACCACCTCGGTCAACAGGCCCGAACGTAGAGCCTCCTCCAGCAGATCGAGCGTGGTATCCTCGCTGATTCCAGCATCCCCGGTCATGGACACCAACAGACCGAATTCAAAGGAGCCACCCAGGACTGCCGCTTTGCTGAGCAGCGCCTGACAGTCCGTGCTAAGCTTGCTCAGGCGTCTTTCCAGCACAGCTGCGATTGTCTCTGGCAGCAATGCAGGGCGCTTCGGACTACTCAGGCCGGGCGCACGCTCTTCTACCCTCCCTGAATAGCGATCCTGGCTATGGCCTTTGCCACCGTATCTCGCTCCTGCATCTTGAGCAACTTCGCTAAAACGCGCCAGTTCTTCGGCAAAGAGGGGATTACCGCCGGCCTGACTCTGGATGCTCTGAACCAGTTCGTGAGGAAGATGCGCCAGCAAACGCTTAATCTGAGCTGGCGTTAGCGGTTGAAGAGCAAAGGTGACAAGCACCTGCTCGCGGCGGAGATCATTGAGAAGCGCGCGGAGATTGGCGCTTGGCGCCAGTTCAGTATCACGACAGGTCCCGATCAACATAATCCGCTCATTCTGCTGGTGACGCGCCAGATAGGCCAGCAATTCCAGACTACTATCATCCGCGCAGTGCAGGTCGTCCAGGACAAGCAAAAGAGGCGCGGACTGGCTGAGCGCGTTGAGCAAGGAGAGCATGGCTTCCCACAGATGGAAGCGTTCTTGTTCTGGAGGGGCGGGAGGCGTCGGCGGGCGGCTTTGCTGCAGGTGGAAGGATTGAGAGGCAGCCAGTTCTGGTAGGAGGGAAGAGAGGCGGGTGAGCTTGGCCTGAGCGGTAGCGGCAGGGTTAAGCGCTTTGGAAATATCGCTGCCTGCCTGGTTGGTCTTCCCCTCCAGTATCCTCACGAGATAAGCGAGGGGAATATCCTGAAGGAGCGCGCGTAAGATATCTCGCCAGGGACGATAGGGAATGGTTCCCTCTTGCTCATAGACGCGGGTCCAGGCGACCCGCCAGCCAAGAGCATAAGCTTCCTGGCTTAATTCTTCGGCCAGGCGAGTTTTGCCAATGCCTGTCTCTCCCATGATCATGACGAAGTGAGCCAGTCTGGAGCGATTTTCAGGTACGCCCGGCTTTTTCTTTTCGTCGCTGCCTGCCTGCGGAGCTATGGTATTGATCGCCAGCAGAATCTGGCGTATCGCTTCCAGTTCGTGTTCTCGACCAACCAGAGGGCTCTGGTTCTGTCGGCCAGGCGGCAAAGCCGGGCGAGGTAATTGTTGCCAGGCGATAGAAGGTTCCTCTGTGTCCTGGACGGATAGTGTCTCCCCACTCTGCACAAGTGAGAGACTTGCGGTCGTTGGGGATAACGAATCGTTGAGTGGGCGCGAAACCTGAATCTGGCCCTGACGCAGCGCATTGTAGAGTTCTACCGTTTCGGGAAGCGGCTCGCTTTCGTAGTCACGTTTGAGAATCGAGGCCAGTTGCTGATACGCACGAATAGCCTCCCCCCGCCTGTCCAACTGAGTCAGCAGCACCATCAGGCGGCGTACTGCGGTTTCGTGTGTGGGATCGGCGGTCAGCAGGCGGTCCAGCGGCTCGATAGCGCTGGTCAGCGCACCTCGTTCGGCGCGCAGTTCGGCCAGGCGAAGCAGCAGGCCCATCCATCCTCGTCGTAATGATTCACGGCGCGTCGTAGCCCATTCGGAGTAGAGCTCCTCCAGCAAATAATCTCCCTCGTAAAGCGCCCAGGCTTTTTCCAGAAGTTGTTCAACCTGCGCAGGATCTTTCGTAGCATTGGCTTTGTTTAGCAAAGCCTCGAAAGCGTCCGCATCAACCCAGATATGCGACACATCCGCAAGTATCAATATATCTCGCTCCAAACGCAGCAATTTTGAGGCGGCGGGGCGCTCAAGGCCAGGTTCGAGGATCTGGCGCAACTCATGTACCGCACCATTGAGGCGATTGGCCGCAACTTCGGTTTCCAGGTCGGGCCAGAGAGCCTCCATTATCTGCTCTCTCCCCATACGGCGTCCGGCCTGACTGAGCAGGCAGCCCAATAGCGCCCGCGCGCGCCTGCGCTGCCAGGTGCGATTGACAGCGCTCTGCCACTCACCTCCTTCCCTGCGCTCCAGGCGAAACTGTCCCAGCAAATACGCGCGCAGGGGTGCCTGGGAAGCAGAAGAGTCCGGGGCAACGTTCGCCTGGCCTTTTCTCGCCTCTCCAACCGGTGCTTCCTGCTGACTCTTCCGGGAGACAGGCGCTTTTTTTAGAGAAGAAACACTGCTTCCTTTAGCCTCAGCGTCTTTTTCTTTCCGGACTAGCAGAACCGCCTGCTTCTTTTCTGCGATCTCAGCAGGTGGGTGTATGCCAATATATTTGCTAATTGTCCGCCCATTCTCGCTCCAATAGGCGTACCAGTAGGGACCATGCCCCGCTCCCTCTTTGCATTTCAGACAGCGTGGCTTCCCACAGCGCGTATATTGCTGGCGGTAGGTAACTTTCCTGTTCATAAGCTGCTCCTTCTCCCCCTGAGAAGGTTGACGAGGCCATCTATAAAATACAGCATGCTTCTGTCCGCGGTTTCTCGTTCAATGAAATCTTATGTAAGTCAAGCTTATTATAACCTATACGCCTGCCAATCACAATTTTTTAGCCCAATGAAGCTAAACTTTTTCAGAAAAATGCCGAGGACGCCCCGATCCAATATGCTCTGCATGCTCGCGCCCCGAACGATTTACGCTATAATGAGAGGGATAAGATTTTGCAATTCTTCCTGGTGTGCTTCTATCTAGTCACCCAGAACATTCCAGGAGTTTAGAAAGGCAGGGCATATATGGCTGTGTCCCATCTGTCAGAAGATGAACAGACGTTGATAGAGACGATTCGCGAAATCGCGCAGGAACGCGTGGCTCCGCGAGCGGCGGCAATCGATCACACGGGCGAATATCCGTGGGATATGAAAGAACTTCTGGCTCAGCAGGATATCCTGGCAATGCCGTTTCCTGAAGAGTATGGGGGCCTCGGCTCGACCAAACTGGCTGTGGTGATGGCAATTGAGGAGCTATCGCGCCACTGCGCTACGACCGGCCTGATTCTGGCAGTGCAACAGCTTGGGGGCATGCCGATCATGCTAGCCGGAACCGAGGAGCAAAAGCGCAAATACCTGCCTCCTCTGGCCAGCGGAGAATGGCTTGCCGCCTATGGACTGACCGAGTCCGGCTCCGGCTCCGACGCGGCCGCGATGCAAACCTTCGCCGTGCGCAAGGGTGACAAGTATATTCTCAATGGCTCAAAGCGCTTTATCACCAATGGCGGTCTGGCCCAGGTCAACTCGATTTTCGCCATTACCGACCGGGCGGCGGGCACGCGTGGGATCAGCGGCTTTATCGTTGAGAAGGACTTTCCTGGCTTCTCCGTAGGGCGCATCGAGGAGAAGATGGGCATCAAGGGTTCGCAGACTGCCGAGCTGATATTTAACGATTGCGAGGTCCCGGCGGAGAATCTGCTTGGCCGCGAGGGTGAGGGTTTTAAGCTCGCTATGATGACGCTTGACCGCACACGCATCGGCATCGGCGCGCAGGCGCTGGGCATTGCGCAGGGTGCGCTCGATCTGGCGCTTGCTTACGCCAAACAGCGCGTGCAATTCAAGAGGCCCATCGCGGCAAATCAGGGCATTCAATTTATGCTGGCAGACATGGCTACAAAGGTTGAGGCTTCGCGTTTGCTCGTCTATAATGCTGCCGAGATGGTTGATCGGGGCGACGCAGACTTCGCTCGCTACTCCTCAATGGCCAAAATGTTCGCCTCCGACTCGGCGATGGCTGTGACCAGCGATGCTATTCAGATCCTCGGTGGCTACGGATACATGAAGGAGTATCCCGCCGAGCGTATGCTGCGCGATGCCAAAATTACGCAAATCTACGAGGGCACAAATCAGATCCAGCGCGTGGTAATCGCGCGCAGCTTGCTGGGGAATGGTTTCTAGCCCTGAAGGGAAGTATAAGGATACCAATCATGCGCGAGATTACCATTTTTAGCGGGACAGCTCACCAGGAGCTGGCCCAGGAGGTTTGTGACAATCTGAAGGTCCCGCTCTCCCCGGCGACGATTCGTCACTTCAGCAATGATTGCCTCGAAGTTCAACTCAACGCCAACTGCCGCGAGAGCGATGTGTTTATCATCCAGCCTCTGGTCCCACCCGTTCAGGAACACCTTGTGCAGTTGCTCTTTATGCTCGATGCGGCCCGCGGGGCCTCCGCAGCGCGCACTACCGCCGTGATTCCTTACTATTCTTATGCCCGCTCCGATAAAAAAGATGCCCCGCGCATCTCAATCGCGGGCCGCCTTGTCGCCGATCTGCTGGTTGCCGCCGGGGCCAATCGCGTACTGACCATGACGCTGCATGCCCCCCAGGTACACGGTTTTTTTAGCGTGCCAACAGACCATCTCAACGCACTCAATGTGCTGGCCCAGCATTTTCGCCATTATGACCTGAGCAACACCATCGTGCTTTCGCCAGATCTCGGCAACGCCAAATCAGCCTCTAATTTTGCCGGGCTGCTCAATCTACCGATGGCCGCCGGGCGCAAACATCGTATCTCCGATGACCGTGTGATAATCGACGCCATTGTCGGCGACGTGGAAAGAAAAGATGTGATTATCCTTGACGATGAGATCGCCAACGGCGGTACTATCATCGAGATTCTGAATCGCCTGCGCGAACGCCGTGTTGAGCGTGTAGCTATCGCCTGCACACACGGCCTTTTCTGCGGCCCGGCTATTGCGCGCCTGCAAGCCCAGCCCGACATCGCTGAGATTGTCACGACCAATACCGTGCCCATTCCGTCCGAGAAGCACCTGCCCAATATGACTATCCTCTCGATTGCGCCTCTGTTGGCCGAGGCTATCCGCCGCATCCATAATGGTGAATCGGTGAGCAGTTTATTCGTGAATACGTTGTGACAGTGTTGTGGAAGCACTCGCGAATCCGAGTACGGAGTGACGCTCCTGGAGGCGTCACCTGTTATCGAGAAAGGATAGTTCAAATGTCTTTTATCGCACGCCGGCTTGTAATTTCTCCGCCAACAAACTCGCCGATAAGAGGGCATGGATACGCTGTTCCTGCTCCAGCGAGGTAAAGCGCAAGGTGTTTAATGAGTTGAGCAGCAGGGCAGCATAATACTCATGAAAATCGTCGCTGGAATTGTGCCTGATCACCTGGCGAGCAAGTTTGCGCAGATGGACGACGATATCATAGGTCTTCGCGAGATGTGGATTATCGGTCTGGAACCCGCCATCCAATTGATCCACTTCACTAAAGTGATCAATGCAGCAGAGCGCCTGATCCATGTCCAGGCGTTCCTCTAAAGTGGCGTCGCTGGTCGTGAGCATCTGGAGGCGCAAAGCATCATCTAAAGCTACAAAATCGCGCAGGATGTGCCCGTGGCCAGTGTTCTGAAAATCAATCATCCAGATATGTCCATCATTATCTACTTGCAGGTTGTGCTGGTTAAAGTCGCCGTGCGTTGGGCAAGTGCAGGTGGGATATGCCAGATCTTGCCTTTCAATGGCCAGAAGCGGATCGATGAAACGCTTCTGGCTCTGAAGCGACTCAACGGAGAGATATTTCTGGTCTATCCGATGGACACCAGACAATTGCTTTAGCCTGTCCCTTAATTTTTCCAGGGTAAAGCCCAATGTCCTCTGATAATCCTCGAAGAGATCAACCAGTCCTAAACGGTCGGCATTGGCATACCACTCACCGCAAGTTGTGAGAAACAGGTGATCCAGAGCCTGCTTGATCTGTGTAGCCTCGTGCTGTTTATAGTAGCTGGTAAAGTCTGTAGTTGGCCCACTGGCGCCCAGGAATGTATAGTTTATTCCTCCCAGATGAATCGTTCTGCGCAAATCATGGATGCTGGTACAGTGGCCTCCTCCGATGAAGCGCTCGACAAACTGTTTATAGCGGGAGTACTCCTGCTGAATCTGAGAAGCGCTGCCATATTTTACGATGACCGGGCTGCCTCCCCCATCCATAAAAAAGGGCCGTACCAGGAGCACTCCTGAGCCGCTGTAGCCAGGGGACATAGGACGTACCAGAACATTATCAGCCTCATAAAACAGACGGCGTAACAAATCCTCCAGTTCGGCGGCCAGAAGTTGTGTAGGAAGGGGATCAGTTGAGATGGAGGGATCTGTTTCGTCGTACCCCTGTTGAAGTTTCAGGTCAGCAGCAACGGCTTCGGGCCCACTGGTCTGCGACCAACGGATAGTCATATTGAGATTGAGATGGGCATCCTTCGCAAAAACATTTTGTATGTCTTTGACAAATTTCTTCTCCTCAAAAGGTGTTTTTTCGATGAAATCCGCGATATCATAGTCACGAAAAGTTTCACGCATAATCTCTTTTGTACCGTAATTGGAAAACATTACTACCTGAATAGCCCTGGTTAACTCCCGCTGATCCAGTTCGCGCAAAAAGTGTAGACCCGCCTCATTGCTTGTACTATCGAAGCAGATATCCAGGATGAGCACATGATAGAGCGCCTGCTCCAGAGCAGCCCGCGCCTGGTCAACCGTCTCTACCGCTTCGGCCTCAAAACCGGCTTTGTTCAAGGATTCGGCAGCAACGGTGCGCCAATCTGGCCGATCGTCAACCACCAGGATGCGCCCACGTTTTTTCATAAAAATGCTCCATTTCCTATGAGATCCCAGGAGCGGCCCCGATGAGCCTGCTTTCCCAGAGACCGCTCTACAATCGCGAGAATTTCCGCCATATGATAGGTCTTATCGGTCACATCGAGTGCGCCTTGCAGAAAAAGGCCGCGCAAGTCCTGCCGTGAAAGCGTAGTAGAAAGAACAATTACCGGCTGCCGCCTGGCAAGTAAACGAGCGACAAGTTCCCGTTCTTCCGGGGTGATGCAAGCGCATCCCAGGAGAACGAGATTCCAGTCCATTCCCTCCCTGACCCCGCTCAAGGCATCATCATAGGTATCCTGCGTGACAGCCTGGTAGCCAGCCTGGCGCAACACGTGCGCAACATGTTCACGCCAGTACGTTTGAAGGTCGATTACCAGGATCTTTATGTCAGACGACTTCATACGTTATATCCTTCCGACCTCGGCAGCAGTAATGTAAAAGTGGCACCTTTTCCTTCCTGACTGCTCACCTTTAAATTTCCGCCATGTCTTTTAGCATTGAACAAAGCGCTCCAGAGGCCGAAGCCAGAACTACGCTGTTTTGTGGAATAGAACAGGTCAAAGATTTTCGCGTGCTTCTCCCGAGGAATGCCCATGCCCGTATCGCTGACCTCTATAGCGACAGACCACCCCTGGGCAAAGGCGCGCAAAGTAAGGGTTCCGCCATCGGGCATGGCATCTCTGGCGTTTGTGATCAAATTGCGCAGGGCATCGACAATCAGATGCTGACGTACACGCACCATGGGCAAATCCGGCTCGATCTCGATCTGAACCTGGATGGCGTCGGCCAGGGTAACGGCATTAAGAGCGTCCTCAAGCAAGACTCCAGGGGGAAGCCAGATCGTTGACTCATCGCCCCAACCGGCTTTCAATTCCGATCTCAGGCTCTCTCCAAGCTTGAGTACATTGGTAACAGCATTGGAGATATAATCTAGTTTCTGAGAGATAGGAAGGTTATTCACGCATTGTTGTTCTAGCTCATTATTGATCTGTTGAATGTGATATCCAATCAGGCCGAGATCCTCCTGCAAGCGATGGGTAATCTCAAGAGTTGATTGTCCCACCAGGCTCATAATTTCGGCTTCCTGGCGCTGCTGGGTGATCTCAAGACGGTAGAGCGTACCGGCCAGTTGCTGGGCCAATCCTGCAAAGAATTCTTTGTCCTTGTCCCGAAAATGGCCGACAATATGGCTCGTTAACTCCAGATTACCGTAATAGCGATCGAGGATCTTGATGGGAGTAATCAGTAGCGAGCGGATGGTAGGATCTGCTGGCTGATGAGAAAATTTGAGAGGGTAATGAAGGATGTCATCGGCTACCAGAGGCTCCTTATGGCGCGCAACCCAGCCATTGAAGCTATCATCCAGTTTGAGAATTTGAGAGGGAGGAGTATGGCGGTGCTTTGTAGCAAGCACAAGGATCAACTCCTGGGTAGTCTCGTCGTAGCGGCGAAGGACGACTGGTGTCTGGCCCAACTCCTGAGCCAGATCCAGCGTAATCTGGTAGGCTTGCAGAGCGTCTTCTTGCTCGGTAAGTTGGGCCAGCTTCTCGCCAGCTTCATAGAGTAAGCGGAAACGCTCCGCGGAACGCTTTTCGCGCTCATAAGCCTGGGCTTTTTTAATGGCCAGCACCGCCTGCCCCGCCAGAGTCCTAAGAAATTCCACGTCCTCCTCTCGAAAGGCAGCTTCGCGAGCACTCTCAAAGTTCAGTAGACCAATGACTTTGTCCTCGTCAAGCAGAGGAACATCAAGTTCAGAGATAGTTTCTCCAATTGTCTCCAAATAGATATCTTTCCAGGGAGAATCACGATGCACGTTATCAACCCGCACGATCTCTTTATGCTTAATCGCCCAGCCAATGATGCCCTCCTGGCTGATGGGGAAAGCAGACTGATCCATGCGAAGCTGCGTGCGGGGTCCCGCTGATGCCCCGAAGGTGAGTACCTGCCTCTCCAGGTTATGGAGCAGGATAGCCGAGTGATCCGCGGCCACTTCATCATGAGCGAGTTTAACAATTGTTGCCAGAACACTCTTCAGATCTGGGTCAGGCTGGTTGAGCGCGCTATCAATCTTTTGTAAGGTTATCAACTCATGAATACGCTTCTGGCTCAGTTGTCCAAAAGTGCGAGTGTTTTTCACAGCGATGGCTGCGGCATGCGCCAGTCCTTCGATGAGTAACTTTTGCGTCGCGTCGAAGCGCTGCGGCAGCCGGAAATTCACAAACAACACACCAACGCTCTTCTCTTCAACGAATAAAGGAATGGCGGCTGTCGAGCTTAGCCCTTCGCGTTGATAAAAGCGCTGGCGTTCCACCAGGCGAACATCTCCACGTAACAGCTTGTAAAGCTGGATGCTCTCTCGCGCAAAGATCGCCGTTCTTTTCTGCAACATAAGCAGCGCGATGTCATCCGGGCGCGAGGGGCGCATTGCCGAAAGGGCATCCGGGTCGCTCAAGTTCCCGGCGATACAAGGAGGTGAGATCAGGCTTGCGGTTGTCTGGTCGTAAGGATAAAGAACAACTATATCTGCCCTGGTAATCTCTTTGATATTCTCGACAATGGCCTGAAGAGAGCCTGGAGACTCAAACTGTTGGGTCAGCAGTTGACCAGCCTCAGAAAGGAGAGTGAGATTTTTGAACAGGCGAACATTGCGTATGGCCTGGGCCAGATGATTCGCCAGTAATTCGAGGATAAAGCTATCCTCCTCTGTGTAAGCGTTGGGTTCGGGATGCTGGATAGAAAGCGCTCCAATTGGTTCACCCCGCAAACTCAAAGGCACATAGATAAAAGATTCCTCTGTCCTGGTTCCCTCCAGGTTTCCTATCTGGAAAGGCAGCTCTTCTTTGCTCCTCTGGCGAATGAAAAGAGAGGTATTATTTTCGATCACATATCTGCTGGCCCCTTCGAATGGCCAAGCAGCCTGGAAGACATCCTGCCCCTGCTGTGTGTAATAAACTTCCAGCGTTTTCGTTTCTGGTTGCAAAACCGCCAGGAGCAAGGCATGGCTGGCATCGAGGATAGAGCCTATACGACTTTTGAGCTTCTCAAACAGAGTAGCCACATCTGAGGAAAGATCATCGTTGATTTCCTGACCTATGCGAGCAACTTCGCGATAACGGTGCTGCAACTGAGCTTGCATCATATACCTTTCCGCCTTGTTACGAACATTCTGGTCTCTCTGCTCCGCTTTACATGACTGCTCTCTCTATTTCTGACGAGTATATTTATCCACTCTTGACAATTGCGATTCTTCAGGGTTATCACTCGCTCATTTATTATAATGACGTTTATCTGTTGGTTTATAAAAAATTGATCCGGCTTTTTCTATTGCAAAACACATTTTCTCTGGCGAGGAGTGTATTCGAACGGTGATTATTTCGGCAATGATTGGTAATAATCGCACAGATCTGTCAGGATACACTGTTTTACAGCGGGGGCGATCAAAGACGCACATGCGCTGTCCATGACGCAGCAGCGCTTTGTGGAAGTTATAGATGCTGCGAGAGTCTTGAGGGAGAAGCGCTTGCAGGAGGGTATGAGCCGCGTCTGCTGAAACTTTCTTGCCAATCAGGCCGAGACGGATGCTCCCTCTATGAACGTGGGTATCGACAGGTAAAACAGGTTTCTGGCACGAGAAGAGCAGGACGCAGGCCGTTGTCTTCGGCCCAACTCCTTCAAAGCGATTAAGCCATT
>DATGKW010000047.1:0-35171 GCA_035294465.1 Ktedonobacteraceae bacterium
AAGGTGTTGTTACGAGCGATCAATTGCAGAAAATTGGTGACATGGTAGCCAATGTGCAAAAGCGGCGTTGGACTCCAATCTTTTAGCGCGGTGACGGTCGAGCCTTGCTCCCAGGAAATTTTGTAGTTGCCCTGGTTATCGACCTCGAAAAGGTAGCCATCGTAGTTGCCGATCAAGTTAGCGCTCACGCGGAAGAAAACGCCGCCGGAGTGGCCGCTGTACAGGTTGACGTCGACCGAAAGCGCCAGGTTGCCAAAGCTGTAGCCTTGCTCGCGGCATCCGTGAAAGTAGGTAAAGGTAGCCGGCTGCGTGACGTGATAGCCATCGCTGGCAAAGAAGCACTGGTTGCTCTGGTCCCAATCGGCATTCTGCGTGGTAGGATTGTTGGCATCATTGAGCACATCCTGATAAGCCAGCGTGCCAGAAGTCGCGGTGGCTATCGGTCCTGCCGTCGCGGTGGCCTGCGCTCCTACCGTGGCAGTGGCACCTGCGCTCGCAGAGGCCGTAGCCTGCGCGCGGGCGGTCGCGGTGGCCTTGACTCCAACCTGCGCGGTCTGCGTCAGGTCAGGCGCGGGCGAACCCTGACCAACAGGACTTTGCCCTGGCGTCACGCCCGGCGTGGGTGCCAGCGACCCCGGATGATTTGCCAGCACATAGCCAACAGGTACGGCGATGATCAACAGGGCCAGCACTGCCAGGGCGATGAGAAAAGGCATGCGCCGGGAAGGGGGGCGCCGGGGTACATATGGTCCACCAGGCTCTCCAGCCCCGGAAGACCCCGGCAGCACCAGCGGCGGCGGAGTCAGAGCCGGCTCGCTCAGCTCTGCCGGAGGCGACAGTACAAAGTCCTCGGTCGCGGCGGCCAGCGGGGAAGGATGCACCACCGGTGAATTAGACGATGGCGCAGCTGATAACGGACCCATCGCTACAGATGATGCACGTTCAGTCCGCGCCAGGCTGACTCTGGCCTCAGGGGACTGAACCGCCCGGCAGAAGGCTTCGGCCAGTTCAGTCGCGCTGCCATAGCGCAACTCCGGCTTCTTCTCCAGCCCCCGCAAGATCACGCGTTCAACCCGGGCGGAGAGCTGCGGTACGTAGAGACGCGGTGATGGCGGCTGCTTGTTTACATGCATAGAAATCAAAGCCAACTGATTATCCGCGCTAAAGGGCATACGACCCGTGACCATCTCGTAGAGCAGCACACCCAGCGAATAGAGGTCGCTACGCGCGTCGGCCCGGCGATGCACCTCAAAAAGTTCCGGTGCGACATAATCGACCGTGCCAAGTACATTACCGGTGCTGGTCAACTGCGTGGCTTCGGTCGTAATGCGCGCAATGCCGAAGTCGGTTAGATAGCAGCGCCCCTCGTCGTTGAGCAAAACGTTCGACGCCTTGATATCGCGATGCACGATATTCTCGCGATGAATATAATCCAGCGCGCCAGCGATATCGCTCAAGCATGTACACACCTCGTCCAGGCTCAGCGGAGAGCGCCGGATACGCAGGCGCAACGTGCCACCAGTCAATAGGGGCATAACGATATAATAGCGCGTCACGCCATCCAGCGGGGCCTCGCCGGTGTCGTATATTTCGACCAGATGAGGATGGTGCAGCCTGGCCATAACGCGCGCCTCGCGAATGAAACGCTGCAACATCTCCTCGTCTTCGCGTTTGAAGACCTTGACCGCCACGACCCGGTGAAAAACGGGATCGTATGCCTCGTAAACGTTGGCCATTCCCCCCTTGCCAATCAGCCGGCGCAACTCATAGCGATCGAGCGTCTTGCCCTCCAATTCAGCCATACCGCGTGTCTCCTGATGCCAATGCACATATCACGGAATGGAGCAACGCCCCTTGCGCGTCGTCTGCCCCACCCGGATGCGCACAGGGCGTCTCTCCAATGGACGAGATATCGTCGTTTCCCTACTATATTCAAACGATTGATATTAGCTGAAGTTACCTGGAGTTTTTTCACACGACAGGCTATTTCGACTTGATCCCAATTCCCGCGCGTTTATACAGCGCCTCCGCATGCTTCTGCGCCTCTGCGATGATTTCCTTTCCTGCACCAGAAAATTCTGCGCTCAATCCTATCATGGGAGCGAGTATAAAAATACTATCTTAACAGGCGGGATTGTGCTATACTTACTCTAATAAAATTCATTCATGGAGGTGCTTATTATGGCAATTGTATCTGTCCTCTCTGTCTCTACGAGGCGGGAGATCGCAGGCTGAGGAAATATATTCGCTGATCCCATACATACGTGTTAGCGGAACATGTACCATCCGGTGCGCTCGCGCTCTTCATTGCTCTCACAGGCCATATATGATGTAGATACGCAGCGCTACTTGTGTCTTTCCTCTTCTTTCTCCGATCTCCAGGCGCTTATACGTTGCGACCTGTTCTTTCTCTACCTCTAGAGACACCTTTTCAACCAGCGTCAAATGACGCTCTTCCCATGACACTCATGTCGCTGAAGATGGCCTTCTATTGCCCTTCAGCCTGCCTTAAAGGAGCTTTTGCTTTGAAGCACATTTCTGAACAGGACCCGGACGAAGAATCCGTTACTTTTGTGAGGATCAAGCCAGGCGCACGCGAACGCGCCCGGCAGGCCAGGATGGAGGCTCGCGTCAAGCCGACGAAAAAGGCCAGCTACGAGAGCAGTTCCGCCGTACAGCGCTGGTTAAAAACACAGGCGTATGAAGGCGGGGACGATGAGAAGCAGCCTGCGTTTAACCCTGCCTTTCTGGCTTCGCAGCGTGATGCCCCCTGGCTGCTCTCCTCGCTGACGCCCCTGTACGCCCAACATCTGATTACCGACGTTCTGCACGAAGCGCATAGTGGGAAAGAGGCCACGGTATATTGTTGCGCCGCACACCCTTCGACAGGCGTGGAATACCTGGCAGCGAAGATCTATCGCCCGCGTATGTTTCGCAGCCTGCGCAACGATGCCATCTATCGCTTCAGTCGTATACAGCGTGATGAAGAGGGCCAGGCGGAGCATGGTAATAGCCGGCGGGGAAGCGCAGCCACGCGCAAAAGCGAGAAAGGACGCGCCGCTCAGGTGGCCGCGTGGATCGAGTATGAATACCTGACCCAGCGCCTGATGTACGAGCATGGAGGCGATGTGCCCAGGCCCTTCGCACAGGTGGGAAACGCAGTTTTGATGGAATATATCGGTGAGGCCGGACAGCCAGCGCCACGTTTGAGCGATGTTACCCTTGAACCAGGAGAAGCAGAGAAGCATTTCGAGTGTATTCTACGCAATATCGAATTGGCCTTGGAGCATGGACGCATTCATGGCGACCTCTCAGAGTACAACGTTCTCTACTGGCAGGGCAAGGTCACACTGATCGATTTCGCTCAAGCTGTCGATCCCTATCACAACTCCGATGTCTATTCGCTCTTTGCTCGCGACATCGAACGCATCTGCCGGTACTTCTCGCTCTATGATCTCGCATCCGACGCACGAGCATTAGCCCGCGAGATCTGGACACGCCACATGGGGCCGCTGCCCGAATTACTCTGATGCGATCCATTTGAGTCACGTCTTTCCACGGGATAGAGTGATGCCCCGGCGACAAGCCCTGGACACGTAGCTCCATCCTGTGGAAAAGACACCCTTTTTTATGGAAAGGTGTTATCAACAAACAGATTTGCATCTATGAGAGAAGCTATGGTACATTATTTGAATACCTGACATATTATATAGCTATCTATTTGGGATAACACCTGCCCCGACGAGTGTCCCTTTTTAATCAGGCCAACAACGATGGAGCTGTTCCGAAAGAGAGAGAAACATGCAGCAAATACAGGAACGGGAGATACAACAGAAGGAGGAAAAGTCGCGTATCTCGCGTATCGAGAGAAAATTCCAGGGGTATATGTACAGGTATGCTGAGAGGCGTCAGGAGAAAAGCCGGTGGCAGGCAGTGATAAGCTATCTGGCTATCCTCCCCATAGTTGCGATCACACTTCTGCTGACCTTCGGTCTGCAAAAGGTGACGCAGGGCCTCTTCTTGCGCTCAGGCGCGCTGGTGCTGGCTATCGCGATAACTTCGCTGCTGTTAGGCTGGGGGCCGGCGCTGGTCCTAACGTTTCTGGGTGTTGGTCTGCTCGATTACTTTATCGTTACGCCCTACGGGGAATGGTCCATTATCAGATGGCCCGAAGTGCTGCAGCTACTGCCGTATTGCCTGGCAGGTATCACAATTGGCCTGCTCTCCCGCCTGCGGGATACGGGTTGGCTTGCCGCGCGCGAACAGGCTCGCAAACTGGCTGAGGCTAATCAAAAGCTAGAAGATGAGGCCCGGCTCAGAGACCGCTTCCTTTCCATGACATCCCACGAGCTTAAAACGCCTATCACCAGTATTCGTATGCAATTACAGCTTTTGCAGCGACAATTAAAAAAACAAGAGGCGGGCAAGAACGCGTCCACTTTGCAGGCGCTGGGCAAGATCGATGAACGCACAAATGCATTGACAGAGATGATTGATGAATTGCTCGATTTTTCGCGTAGCCAGCAGCCCCAGGGAACCTGGAGGCACGATTTGCTGGATATGAACGCCCTCTGCCAGGAGGTCATAGAAGATCAGCGCCTGGCCACAGGCAGAACGATCCAGTTGCAAACCGCCGCCTCGCCCGCGAGCGTGTGGGGCGATGCCCAGCGCCTGGCCCAGGTGGTAAACAATCTTGTGAGTAACGCCAGCAAGTATTCGCCATCCTCTGAAGCAATTGAGGTAGTTGTGGAAAGTGATCAGGGAGGGGTGATAGTGCTAGTGCGTGATCATGGCCAGGGCATCGAGCAAGACCAGCTTGCGCATATCTTCGAGCCATTCTATCGCACACCGGAAGCGCAGTCCTCGGCCCCAGGCGGTTTGGGGCTAGGGCTGGCTATCACCAAACAGATCGTGAATTTCCACCACGGCCGGATCTGGTGCGAATCCGGGAAAGGGCGCGGCTCCACTTTCTTTGTGGTACTGCCGTTTGCCGCCAGGGAGCAGGCTCGCGAGCAACATTCCGCCAAGAAGTAGGTACGAGTGGCTCTGCCGATGTTTGCTACCGTTACCCTGCTCTTCAGTCTGCTGGCCGCAATTGTCGTGCTGGCAACCATAGCGGCGCGTTTTCACCTGCCCTACGCTATTGTGCTTGTGCTGGGCGGACTGGCACTTGGCTTTGTTCCTGGCTTACCTTCCATCCAACTTGATCCACACCTGCTGCTCTTTCTCATGTTGCCGCCACTGATCTACTCCTCTGCCTGGATGACTTCCTGGGAGGCGTTTCGGAGCAACCTGCGCCCGATTTTGCTGCTTGCGGTGGGTCTGGTCCTGGCTACCATGACGGTCGTGGCTGTGGTAGCCCATACGCTGATCGGGCTGGCGTGGCCGGCGGGCTTTGTATTGGGCGCGGTAGTCGCTCCGACAGATGTGGTGGCAGCCAGCGCGACCGCCCGGAGCGCGGGACTCTCTCGGCGATTGGTAACAGTAATCGAAGGAGAGAGTATGGTCAACGACGCTACCGCTCTGGTGGTCTACCGCTTTGCCGAGACTGCGGTGATCGCTGGCAGCTTCTCGCCAGTGCAGGCAATCTGGCAGTTCGTACTTGTCAGCCTGGGCGGACTACTTGCCGGGCTGGCGGTAAGCTGGCCGGTAGCCTGGTTTCATCACCGCCTGGACGACCCGCTCATCGAAATCGCGCTCACTCTGCTTACTCCTTTCGCGGCCTATCTGCTCGCCGAGACGCTGCATGCCTCAGGATTCCTGGCCGTCGTGGCCGCTGGATTGTATCTGAGTCGCCAGTCATCGCGCTTTTTCTCCTCCAGCACGCGCCTGCAAGCCAATGCCGTCTGGGAAGTGCTGGTATTTCTGCTCAACAGCTTTCTCTTCCTCTTGATCGGCCTACAACTGCGCACCATCCTGAGCGGACTGAGCGAGCGCGCTCCGCTTACGCTGCTCTGGTATGCGTTCCTGGTCTGGCTGACCATCGTCGTCGTGCGTATGCTGTGGGTCATTCCCTCAGCTTTTCCCTCGATCCTGCCCAGGCGTCATCGCGCTCATCCGCAAGAGCCACCTGCCTGGCGCAGCGTATTGATCGTCGGCTGGACGGGCATGCGCGGTGCAGTTTCACTGGCGGCTGCCCTGGCCCTGCCGCAGATCATCGCGAGCGGCAAGCTATTCCCCGATCTTGACCTGATCCTCTTTCTGACCTTCTGTGTCATCCTGTTTACGCTAGTAGGACAGGGCTTGAGCCTGGGCCCGCTAATCCGCCAGCTCCATCTACCGGTGGATGAAGCGCACGAGCAAGAGTATAACCAGGCTCATCTGGCCGCCGCCCGCGCCGCACTGGCTCGCCTGGACGAACTGGCGAGCGAAGAGTGGGTTTCCGAGGAAGATCTGGCCCACGTGCGTTCCCTCTATGAGAGCAAAATTCATGATTACACCACGCGAGTTGGTGAAGCCGTGCAAGACAGCGCGCAGGTGGGTAATCGAAGCGAAAACAGGCGCCGTCTGCGTCACGAGGTGCTCCAGGCTGAACGTGCCGCCGCAATCCACCTGCGCGACCGGGGGCGTATCGACGACGAGGTGCTGCGCCTGATGGAGCGAGAGCTGGACCTGGAGGAGCAGCGCCTGCAAACCAACCGGTAAGAAACAGGTGAATACCTATTGACTAGCATTTGACCTATTGAATATGATATACTCCCTACATGGAACATATATCTCTCGCGGGGGAAGAAAAGCGTCCCTATCATTCGCGTGTGCGCCAGCGCCAGGCCAGGGAGACACAGCGGTGCATCCTGACGGCAGCACGCTCACTATTCGAGAACCAGGGCTACGAGGCGACAACGCTGGAAGCCATTGCCGACCTTGCCGAGGTCTCGCCCAAAACTATTACAGCCGTGTTTGGCTCCAAGCGCGCGTTGCTGGCTGAAGTAATCAATCCCAGGACATTCAGCGCGCCCGCTCAGCAGCTTATCGAGGAACTGCGCGCGGTCAAGGACCCGGCGCGGAGACTCTCGCTGGTAGCTCAGATCACCCGCCAAGCTTATGAGCCACTGGTAAGCTCGCTGGAATTACTACGAACAGCCAGCGCTGTAGCACCTGAACTGGCGGAGGTAAGACAGCAGATTGAGGCGAGGCGGCGCCAGAACCAGGCCGGGTTGATTGCCTTTTTACGCGAGCAGAAGGCACTGCGTTCCAGCCTATCGTTTGAGGAAGCAACCGACGTGCTGTGGGCGCTGACTAGCTACGATCTCTATCGCATGCTGGTCGTGGAACAAGGCTGGCAGCCAGAACGCTATGAGGAGTGGCTGGCGCAGATCCTGATCGAGCATCTGCTTGTTTCCTGCTAAGGGATGCCTTTCAGCACAGTCCCTTTTCTCAAGAGAAAGTCAGATTGGCCCTTGAAGCTGTTGATTGACAGAAGGAGAAACAACAACGTGGGTTCAGCCAGTTCTCTCTCTAATCCGGGAGCAGGATCGCGAGTACCTGCTTTTTTTAAAGTACAGCGCATTTTTCTCTCTATTTGTATGGTATTGCCATTTCCACTCCTGATCCTGAATCTTGTAACGGCTGGGAATCTCAATCCCGCTAACGGAAGCATTGCGATTGCCAACGTAGCGCAGATGTCTCTCCCACCTCTTCTTGACCTGGCCTTCGTTACCACCAGCACCTTTTTGCTGCTATTTGGATTCCTGGGCATGACATCTCTGGCCATGTCACGCTCACCCTGGCTGGCCAGTATCGGAGGGGCGCTCTCGCTCATCGGCACGATGACGACCACCGCCTTTATCATCCAAAGCGACATGACCTACGACATGGCACAGATCGGGAACAGCCCGCAGTTCATTGTCTTATGGAATCGACTCAACAGTGATGCACTCATGACAGCCTTCTTAATCCTTTTCATCGCCGGCTTTGTGGGTGGTCCCCTCTTGCTTGGCATCGCACTTGGCCGGGCACGGGCGATTCCTCTCTGGGCCGCCTCAGCAATTGTTCTCAGCCGTCTGCTTTTGATCATCGCCTTTCCAGCCCATCTCAACTCTTCCATCGTCGACCCGGTTTCGTATGGTCTGTTCTTGCTTGGCAGTATTCCTGCCGCCTTTGCGATGCTTAAGTTCAAGAAAGAGGAGAAATCAGCACCATCGAGCCTCTAGTGTCCAAAGCAGAGGAATATATTATGACAACTTCATTCAGCACTCATTCATCAGCATTCGCCGATGCCCGCGCCGGATAAAGATCGTACTCGCTTGAGAGATGGTTTCCATTTCCCCGCAGATTTGGTATCTTTACTATCAATCTCTGAAGAGCAAAGGGAAGCGAGAGATCCGCCTTCTGCGGGGGCAAGAACCAGTAAAAGGAGCGAGAGATCGATGAAATGCGTGCGAAAAACAAAGGCAAGCAGGAAAAGAATATTTGGATTGCGGGCGCGCACGATTCTTTTATACCTGGTTGTAGCAGTTCTGTATGCCCTGGCGCTCGAATTGCTGGTCGCTTCGGGCTGGTACATCTTTATCACCCATTCTCCTTATATTAATGCTCTCCAAAAGGCCCATCAGATCCCGCCGTACCTGAACCTGGTTCAGGACGTACTGACCAGTTCCATTATCTGGGTTGTCCTGGTCACGCCCCCCAGCCTGATCTTCGGGGTGCTCGTGACGAGGGGATTGGTAAGGCGAGTGAGACGGCTCGTTGAGGCCACAACGCGCTTCGCGGAGGGCGATTATAGCCAGCGAGTGGATGTCCGCCGGCGGGATGAGGTCGGGCTTCTGGAAGAGCGCTTTAATCAGATGGCTCAACAGCTGGTAGAGAGCATGCGCAAGGAGCAGGAATTGATCGAGCGGAACACGCGCATGGAGGAGCGCGCGCGCATTGAGCAGGAGATGCAGACCGCACGGCAGATCCAGCACTCACTCCTGCCCAAAGAAATACCCGCGCTGGCTGGCTGGCAACTCGCGACCTATTATCAACCGGCCAGGGAGGTAGGAGGTGATTTGTACGACTTCTTTGTGCTTGAGGATGGCCGCCTGGGCCTGGTAATCGGCGATGTGGCCGATAAGGGCATCCCTGCTGCTATCGTCATGGCCAGTACACGCAGCATGCTACGAGCTGCTGCTCAGTCCTCCGCTTCACCCGGCGATGTTCTGGCGCGCGTCAACGACCTGCTCTACGCAGATACGCCAGAGAGAATGTTTGTCACCTGTTTCTACGCCATTCTAGATCCCAGGAGCGGGCAACTGTGCTACGCCAACGCGGGGCACGACCTGCCCTACCAACGCCTGAACGGCCAGGTCGCAGAACTGCTGGCTACCGGCATGCCGCTTGGCCTGATGCCGGGCATGCGTTACGAGGAGCACGAAGTATGCATCACTGCTGGCGAAAGCGTGCTGTTCTACAGCGACGGCCTGGTCGAAGCGCACAATCCCGCCCGCGAGATGTTCGGCTTTCCACGACTGAAATCTCTGCTCAGCGAGCAGTGCGACCACGCCTCGCTCGTTGACTACCTGCTAGATGAACTCAAAAGCTTTACCGGCGAGGAATGGGAGCAAGAAGACGATGTCACACTGGTGACGTTACATAGAGTCATGTAGCCTCCCTTCACTAATGTGACCGATCACATCTATAAAGGTCGGTATTTTCACTTATCCGCCCCTAAAACATCTTTCGATACATTATTATCACTCTATACCTATTGATTTTCACCGAATTTGTGGGTATAATTTTTTGTGACCGATCACAAAATAGTGAGAGGGTGAGAGGAAAAAGACGTTTTTCATGGAGAACAGGCGAGCAGATCGCAAAACTGTAGAGCATACAAACGTATGTGTATACATCCTGTCTACTTGCTGTCTAGTACTTGACTAGAGCAGGCAGGACTGACGAAGTGGAGGATAGCGCCGCAACAGCTAGGGAGTCATGGCCAGGAAAAAGAGGGAGTCGTATGAGATTGATACGAGCACCACCGCCGAATCAGAAAAAAGAAGAGGTTGTTTGTTCGCATGTTTTGCCGAGCGAGCAACGATTGATGCAAAGATTGCTGATTGTAACGAATAGAGTCAAGGAGGATAATACCTGTGTTACGCAAAACTACTGTTGTCATGCTTGTTTCTCTGGCCTTAATAGCCCTGCTCGCCACCGCGCTCGTCGGGCTACCGGGGAGGACTGTTCTGAAGGCCAGCGCCGCAGGGGTGCCAGCCGCTGCGCCAGCCGATCCCCTGGTCGGATTCGGCGCAGGCACGACGGGCGGTGCAGGCGGCCCAACGGTCACTGTGACAACGCTCTCAGCTCTCGAAAGTGCGGTAAGCGGCTCCTCGCCCAAAATAGTGCAGGTGAGCGGAACCATCACTGGCGACACCAACCTTATGGTGGGTCCGAACACTACCCTTATCGGCCTGGGTTCAACCGCCAGCCTGGTTGGCATCAGCGTAGACATAACAAATGTCAGCAACGTGATCGTGCGCAACCTGAGCATTTCGTATGTGCTGGCTTCCGACACAACAGGAGACGCTATCCATATCCAGGGCGGCGGCGCTACCCACATCTGGATCGACCACAATAATCTCTTCTCGGACCTCAACCATGGGAAGGATTATTACGACGGGCTGATCGATATCACCCACGCGGCTGACTACATCACTGTGTCATGGAATCGCCTCCACGACCACTACAAAGTATCGCTCATCGGACACTCCGATAGCAACGGAGCCGAGGATACCGGACATTTCCACGTAACCTATCATCACAACTGGTTCTACAATGACAACTCGCGCATGCCCAGCATCCGCTTTGGCACAGCGCACATTTACAACAACTACTTCGAGAATGTTGGCGACAGTGCTATCCATTCGCGAGAGGGAGCGCAAACGCTCATCGAGAACAACTACTTCGACGGGACGGGCACAGCCATCACCACTACAGGGGATAGCCCGGTGGATGGGTATGCCAATGCCAGAGGCAACATCTACAATGGAGCAACGGTGGATATCACACAGGTCGGCACCTTCACTCAGGCTCCCTATAGCTATACCCTGGACGATGCGTCCGCAGTACCGGCCGAAGTTATGGCCTATTCAGGAGTGGGAATTATCAGCGGATCGGGCGGAGGCCCTACGCCTACCCCCGGAACGACGCCAACTCCCACCCCTACAGTAGGATCAACCCCGACCCCCACACCAACGCACGGCGTAACTCCTACACCGACTTCGACCTCTGGCGCGAGTTGTAGCGTCCATTACGCCATTACCAACCAGTGGCCGGGCGGCTTCAGCGCGAGCTTTACCATCACCAATACAGGGGGAACCGCGATTAACGGCTGGAACTTGCAATTCTCGTTCCCCAACGGGCAAACCATCACGCAGCTCTGGAATGGAACGTATACGCAGTCAGGCAGCACAGTTACCATTGCCAGCGTTTCGTACAATGGCTCGATCCCACCAGGTGGCCAGCCGAGTTCAGAACCAGGCTTTAATGGCACCTGGAACAACTCCACCAATAACGCGCCAACTTCCTTTATGCTTAACGGCGTAGCCTGTAGCGTCTCCTAGTGTTCCTTACGAGACGAGAAGAAAGCATCGAAACAGCCGGTGCGCGTCGCAAGAGATTGCGACGCGCACTGGTGTATTGTGTATTTACTTACAAATGCTCGCAAGAGCACCTATTTAAAAATAATGCTCGCTTGCTAAAAGGCAAGGCAAACGTGGAAGAGTTGATTCTTTTCCTGCATTTATCCTTTCAATCCTGTGGTGCTGGCTCCCTGGATCAGGAGGCGCTGGAAGATCAGAAAGAAGCCGAAGATGGGGAGCAGCGAGAGCACGGACATGGCGAAAAGCTGACCATAGGCTGAATTGCCCGTGCTATCTATAAACTGGCTGAGCGCGACCGGGATGGTGTAGGTTGACTCGTCACTGAGGTAGATCAACTGGCTGAAGAAATCGCTCCAGGTCCAGATGAATGTGAAAATCGCGGTTGTGACCAGGGCAGGCAGGGATAACGGCAAAATCACACGCCAGTAGAAGCTAAAGTGGTTGCAGCCGTCGATTCTGGCCGCATCGTCGAGTTCGGTTGGAATGCCGCGAATAAATTGGATCATCAGGAAGATGAAAAAGGCGTCAGTAGCGAAGAATTTGGGCGCAACCAGAGGAAGAAGCGTACCAATCCATCCCAATTCTTTAAAGAGGATGTACTGAGGTACGATGAGCACATGCATGGGCAGCAAAATCCCGCCGAGCATCAGAGCAAACCAGAACGGTTTATACTTAAATTGCAGGCGGGCGAAAGCATAGGCAGCCAGCGAGCAGGAGAAGATATTGCCGATGATTGCGCCTGCGCAAACCAGCAGCGAATTGGCAAAGAACTGGCTGAATGGATAGTCAAGGGCGTTCCAGCCATCGGAGTAGTTTCCCAGCGTCCACTGGGGCGAGATCAGGCTTGAAGTTGAGAAGATCAGGTCCTCAGGCTTGAACGAGGCGCTGATCAGCCAGAGCAACGGGTAGATCATGATAAAGGCCCCGGCCAGCACAAAGAGATAGACCAGGAGGCGAGCGGCTTTCTTAGAGAACCAGCGCGGGCCGGGTCTGATCTGGCTCCTTCTGAAACGCGTGTCCGCGCCAGCCCGGTCGCTTCTGGATAGAGATGTCAACATGGTTTAGCTCCTCTCATCCTGGTAAAACACCCAGTAGCGTGAAGTCAGAAAGGCTAGCGCGGTAAAGAAAGCGATAGCGATGAGCAAAACCCAGGCCATCGCCGAGGCGTAGCCCATTTTGAGGTTGGCGAATCCCTCCTGGTAGAGATAGAGCGTGTAGAACAGCGTCGAGTACACCGGACCTCCGGTGCCGCCACTAACGATATAAGAGGGCGTAAACGCCTGGAATGCGCCCACCATCTGCAAGATCAGATTGAAGAAAACCAAGGGCGTAATCAGAGGAAGGGTAATCGAGAAAAAGTTGCGCACCGGTCCCGCGCCATCAGTCGCAGCCGCCTCGTAATATTCCTGGGGGATCTGCTGCAGACCGGCGAGGAAGATCAGCATTGGAGTGCCGAATTGCCAGACGGAGAGAACGACCAGCGTATACAGAGCAGTGTCGGGCGTTGAAACCCAGCTGGTCGTGGCGTGAATGCCAATGAGATTCAGCACCTGGTTGACCAGGCCATCCGAATCAAAAATCTGCCGCCAGAGCAGAGCAATAGCCACGCTACTGCCCAGCAGAGAGGGGATATAGTAGATCGCCCGAAAGAGGCCAAGCCCGATCAGCCCTCGTTTGAGCAGGAGCGCGACCAGGAGTGCGACTGCGAGTTTGAGCGGCACTGAGAGCAGCACATAGACAAGGGTTACTCTCACCGCGTCCCACCATTGTGGATCCTGGAACATCGCGAGATAGTTCTGCCAGCCGATCCAGCCAGGAGCACCGATCAGGTTATAATTAGTAAAGGAGAGATAGAGAGAGGCAATCACCGGCCCCGCCGTGAAGACGAACATGCCCACGAACCAGGGCAACAGGAAGAGGTAGCCGGTGGCCCTCCCTTTTCTCTTCTGCACAGGACGCGCCTGTTGGCGTTTCTCGTCGGAACGCGCCTCGCGCGAATAACGCTTGATTGCCTCTAAGGGAGTAGAAGCCATCGGCCTACCTCCATATCCAGACTAAGAGACAGCTTTGACCGCCTGCTGATAGAAGCTCTGAGCTCCGGCCGAGATCGATTGTTTTCCGAAGGCTACGGCCTGGGATACATTGCTCAGAGCCGTCGAGACTGCTCCGGCTCCCGGCGGGTCTAGCACGGTTCTGGGGCTGGTCTGGCCACTGCTGGCGACCAGAGCCGCGTAGGCCAGCACGGCTTTATCGACCGGTTTGAGTGTAGGTTCAAGCGCGGCCCGCGCCCGTGCGCTGCCTGGGATGCCACGATCCAGGCCGATGGCTTTGACCCCTTTAGGATCGGTTATCAAGAAATTGATAAAGGTGGCGGCATCTTTCGCATATTTCGACTTGGCTGCAATGCTCATCAGCATGGAGGGCTTGAGGTAGTTGCCAGGCATAGCCCCCGTGGGAACCGTTTGCAGGGCCAGGGGATGTGGCGTAAGATCCTGGTAGCTGCTGAACTGGTTTGAGTGGCCTGTCGCGAAGGCCGCTTTGCCAGTAGCAAGCAACGAGGACGAAGGTCCGCTGCCGGTAACTGACGCCTGAAGCTGCGCAGGTGCGCAAGCACCGGACTTGCGCAGGCTGTCCCAATAGCTAAACCAGGAGGCGACAGTATCAACGCTAAACGCGACCTTGCCATCGGTTGTCCAGAGTTCCGTGCCGTGCTGACGCACCCAGATTTCGAACATATCGATTGCGCCACTGGCATCGGGAGATCCATAGACACCTTTCGATTTAAGCGCCTTAGAAATACTGAGAGCATAGCTTGCGTACTGATCCCAGGTCCAGGTGGTGGGAGGATTGCCGACTCCTGCCTGCTGAATCAGGGAGGTGTCGTAAATCATACACTCGTAATTGCCGCCCAGGGAGATGCCATAGTTGACGCCATTGACCAGGCTATTTTTGAGCATGCCCTGGTCGAAATCGGAGAGGTCGATGGTCTTGTCGTTGACGAACGACGTCAGATTTAGCAATTCCTGCTCCTTAACATACTGCGCGACGTAGGACATATCCATCTGGATCAGGTCCGGGATGCTGCCGCTAGCGATCTGGGTGTTTAGCTTATTGAAATAGACGCTGAAGTCGGCAAACCAGGAATGGATGGTAATATTGGGATGCTCCTGCTCAAACGCTTTGATCGCGGCCTGGGTCAGCTTGTTGCGCGAGGCAGGTCCCCAGAAAGAGAGTTGCATGGTTTCGCTGGCTGCGCCCGTTGAAGAACTACCGCAGCCGGCCAGGTCGAGCAAGGTCAGGCCCGCCAGACCGCTCAGCCCGATCTGGCAGAATTGCCTGCGAGTATACGAGATCCGACTCATAACGATTGTGCCTCCTTGTGTCTGCATAAAGCATGCAAGCGTCCCGACAATAGGACGAGCGGATGACGACAACTATTTGGAATAAAAAGACCTAACCGGTTTCACCGTCGAGTCTGCACGTACTTTCGCGTACAACCAGATCCGGCAGCAAGACCCGCTGGTGCAGCTTCATCTCTGGATCATTCAGGATCTCAACAAGGTATTTGACGGCCATGCTATCCTGCTCATGGAAGTCAAAGTTAATGGTTGTGAGCGGCGGTTCGGTGAAGGAAGCCAGCTCCGCATTGTCAAAACTGAGAACCGAGACATCCTGCGGAATGCGCAAGCCGCGTTCGTGAAGCGCGCGCATTGCTCCGAGCGCCATCGTGTCTGAGCCAACCAGCACAGCAGTAAAGGGAAGACGCGTCTCCAGAAGATGTACCATCGCCTCGTAGCCGCTGCGGAAGGTATATTTTGCTTCGCGCGCGGGTCCTGGCTCCAGGCCATGCCGTTGCAGCGTCTCCTTCCAGACGGTATAGCGGAACTGGCCGTTGATCAGGTCGGTCGAGGGCGGAATGGCCGCGATGCGCCGGTGCCCAAGCTCAAGTAGATACTCAACTGCCATGCGGGTTGCGTAGACCTGATCGAAGCCAACCCACGCGAGGCGGGAGGTAGGCACGTAGTCGCGGCGCACCAGGGGCAAACCGTTACAGCGCTCCAGCAATTCCTCGTCAGAGATGCGCAGAGAAGGCGCGTACATCACCACTCCATCAACTAACCTCGCAGCCGCCTCACTCAGCGCGGTCCCCAGTTCATCAGAGCTGGTCATCGTCACCAGCAGATCATAGCCAGCATCCCTGGCGGCCAGCGCCATACTCCTGATAGAATCGGCGAAGCGACCGCCCTGCATAATGTCAACGATAATCAGCTCCAGGATTTGAGAACGGCTGGTGGTAAGCATCTGCGCCACCTTGTTGGGCACAAAGTCGAGATCATGCATCGCGCGCAAAATGCGCTTGCGCGTGTCTTCCGCGACATTATCGTTTCCATTCAACACCCGTGAAACGGTCTGATACGAGACGCCCGCCTGCCGCGCTACGTCGCGAATTGTAACTTTCTTTTTTTTCTGGCCGGCGACCGCCCTTTGCCTCACATCTCTGTGAGCCTGCATACCCTCAAATCCTTCAAAACTTGATAACGACTACTGTGACCGTTCACATTATAACTGATTGACAGCTAGCTGTCAATGGCATTGCATCCAACTCCATCTTTTATGACGGTCGGGATTGTTTTCCAGAAATCCGCATGGATTTTTCGCTCGTTTCGGAAGTCCCTTGATTTATCCCCCAAAATAGTGCATATAATAGATGTGATCGGTCACATCTGCATGACAAACTGCACAAGAGAAGGGATTGGAAATAGACTATGAGTAAGAGACGCTACGCACTGGTAGGAACCGGCGCCCGCGCTCGTATGTTCATTGATGCTTTGATCACCACGTATCGTGATGGAGCAGAGCTAGTCGCGTTCTGCGATTTGAGCCAGGTTCGCATGAACTGGTATAACCAGCGCCTGCAAGAGCTGGCAGGCTTGCCGCCCGTTCCGACGTATCATGCCGAGCAATTTGATCGCATGATTGCCGAGACGCATCCCGATACCGTGATTGTAACAACCATAGATGGCACTCATCATATCTACATTGTGCGCGCGCTGGAACTGGGCTGCGATGTGATTACAGAGAAGCCGATGACCACGACTATCGAAAAGATGCGAGCGATCTTTCAGGCGGTTGAGAACACCGGTCACTCGTTACGAGTCAGCTTTAATTACCGCTATACGCCCGCCTACACGCGTTTTCGCGAGTTGATGATGCAGGGCCTGGTGGGGAAGCCGCTGGCGGTCGATTTCTCCTGGATACTGGATACCAGTCACGGGGCAGATTATTTTCGCCGCTGGCACCGCGAAAAGCAGAACAGTGGTGGTCTGCTTGTCCATAAGGCTACACATCATTTTGACCTTGTGAACTGGTGGATCGATTCGTATCCTCGCCATGTCTTTGCTCTGGGTGATCTTCAATTCTATGGCAAGAAAAATGCCGAGGCGCGTGGCGAGCATTACTCCTACGAACGTTACACCGGAGTCCCGGAGGCGGCCAACGATCCCTTCGCTCTGACGCTGGAGAAGAATGCGATGTTTCGGGGTTTGTATCTGGACGCCGAGGCGGAGACAGGCTATCTGCGTGACCGCAATGTTTTTGGCGAACCAATCACTATTGAGGATACAATGTGTGTGACAGCACGTTATCGCAACGGGGTGCTACTTTCGTACTGCCTAATAGCGTATGCACCCTGGGAGGGACTGCGCGTGGCGATCACTGGAAGCAGAGGCCGAATTGAGATGGATATTGTCGAGAACATCAATCATCTACAAGGTGATGGCGAAGCGCGTATGAGTGCCAGCAAGGGACCGTTCAAATCTGCGAGCATACGCGTCTACCCGATGTTTGGCCTCCCATACGACGTCGACGTGCCGGTAGGAGACGGGGGACATGGAGGAGCCGATCCCATCTTGTTGGAGCAGCTTTTCTCGCCCAATCCGCCGGCAGATCCTTTTATGCGCGCAGCCTCGCATATCGATGGGGCCGCTTCCATCCTGGTTGGCATTGCCGCCAATGAGTCGATGCAAACGGGCAAGTTGATCGCCATTGATGACCTGTTTGTCCTACCGGAGAAAGAGCCGGTTCAGACCCGGAAGCAAGAGTAGGATGAAATTTTCATGGAAGAAGAGCAACAACAGCGTTTGCGGCACGCAATCATTGGCGTTGGCGCGGGCATTTTAAACGGCCATCGTCCGGCCCTGGCCTTATCAACAGTTGATCTCGTGGCCGCCGCAGATATCAATACCACGTCTGGCCGACAGCGCGCGAATGAATTGTCTTGCGCTTTTTATGAGGATTATCGCCAGATGCTGGCCGAAACACAGCCGGATGTGGTGGTAATTCTTACCCCTCCTTTTCTGCACGCCTCAATGACCAGAGAGAGCTTGCAGGCGGGCTGCCACGTGCTGGTTGAAAAGCCTATGGCGATCCAGGTAGCGGAGGCCGACGAGATGCTTGAGACGGCGCGCCGCTGCAACCGTTTGCTTGGCGTCGTCTTTCAGCAGCGCTATCGCCCTGAAATCGTAGCGGCGCACAAGCTGCTACAGGAAGGCTTCCTGGGCCAGATTCAGCGCGTCGAGTTAACGGCAGTCTGGACGCGGCCAACCTTCTACTACCACATGGCACCCTGGCGAGCCACCTGGTCAGGCGAAGGCGGAGGCATTGTCACCAATCAGGCATCTCACAATCTCGACCTGCTCTGCCATCTGCTCGGCTCCCCCCGGCGCGTTGTGGCCTGGACACGTAACCTGTTACACCACATCGAGACGGAAGACACCGTCCAGGCCATGCTGGAGTGGCCGAATGGAGCCTTAGGGATGATCCACATCAGCGCCGCCGAGGCCGACGAGTCCGAACGCCTGAAGATCATCGGCACGCGCGGCTCGCTGGAAATTGGGCGAGGCAAGCTGCTGGTCCAGACGCTTGATCTCGATATACACGAATACGCGGCCACCAGTCGCAATCCCTACGCCCCGCTCCCGCGTCACCCCCATGCTATTGCTCTCGAGGCGGGAAAGGGCGATCACGTGGCCGTCTACCGCAGCTTCCACGATGCCATTCTCCATGGGAACACTGATTATATTGACGGAGCGCAGGGTCGCCGCGAACTGGAACTGGCAAACGCGTTGATCTATTCGAGCTACCAGCGCCGCGAGGTCGAGCTACCGCTTGATCGCCAGCGCTACGCCTCCCTGCTCGCCGGTCTTCAGGCGCGGAGTAGCTACCCGTAGAAAATACCTTCCGCAAAATTGGGAAAGGATTATTCCAGACAACAAGGGTCTTCCAATAAGAGAGGCAAGGAGAACTATCCCTCATCAAAGGTCAGGTACAATGAAAAGAAAGCTCCCAGGCCAGGCTGAGGGGAGAACTTGCCTACACTCATAAAAGCGAGCGTGGCGCACCCATCATCCTCCCCCCTGGTTTCGAGCTGCATGAGAGAAACGAGAGGCAACCGAAGATGAACCACTATCTTACTGCTCTCCTGCTGGGGCTGGCTCTCTTTGTCCTGGCTGGATGTTCCAATATGGGAAACATGGGGAGCACCGCCCCTGCTGGAAGCATTCCGGTACAGGTCACGGAAACCGACTTTCACATCACCTCGTCCGTCACTACCTTTGTACCGGGGAAGATCTATCATCTTGCAGTGACCAATCGAGGGCAAATCATGCATGAGTTTATGATTATGCCAAAGGCAGAAGGCAGCATGAGCGGGACGACGATGGAACATATGGACAGACTGGCACTTGCTTCCATTCCCATGATCGATCCAGGCGAGACTCAAACGCTGAACTACACCTTTCCCTGGTCGTTGGCTGGCTCTCACCCTGAATTTGCCTGCTATTTTCCCGGTCACTATGAGGCAGGAATGTGGCTAGATGTCGCCGTGAAAGCAAGATAGTCGGGAGAGAAGAGGCCGTGCGACCGCTGACAGAAGATCTCCACCGCCGCAGGTCTTGTCCCAGGTCTGTTCTCCTTACGTCATCCGCAGCACGGAGGCAAGGTGCAAGATCGCCTCAGCCGGAACACGCAGCGGGCGCCGGAGCACAGCTACGATACCCGCTGCCATCAGGCCGGAGCCCGCGCCTCCCAGGATATCCAGTGGATAATGTACTCCCACGAACACGCGCGCGAGGCCAATGCAGCAGGCGAAGAGAACCGCCAGACCCATCAAGACCAGCGGCAGCAGGAGTGAACGCCATTCGGCCCCTCCTGCCAGCCTCACGCGCTGCTGCCAGGCTCGTATTAACAGCGGGGGCAACATCAAGACAAGCGTACCAGCCAGCGCAAACGAGACTGCTGCATGATCACTGGGAAACGAATCGTCCGCCGGGTGTGCCACGAGTAGATGAACCACGTGTGTCACGAACGGACGCGGTTCAAATATCAGATGCGACAGCCCTAAATTGAACAGGAGGGCCAGCACTGCTGCGAGGATACTCCAAAGCACCCTCATACGGCAGGTCGCAATAATCTCAGCTTCCCCCGGACGTAAGGGACGCCGACGCAGCCATGAAGGCCGCCCCCACACAAGCAGCAGGAGCAGCGGCCAGAAGAAGATCAGGTCAGCGGCAAAAAAAATCATGAGATGATCAAGGAGCGGACTACGACCAGCGAACTGATTGATACCCACAAACCAGCGGTTATTTTCCTGAAGCAGCCAGGACATAGGCGACCTCCCTCTGCAAACTCATAGTATTCCTCTCTTCTTTCGCCTGGTGTGCATCCGGCCTATCTGGAGGCGAGCGCACCGTCGAGTGGCGTTCGTTCGTGGCTATTCTAGCAAACGAACATGAAGTAGAGATGAAGAAGGATGGCGCCAGACAGGAGCACATCCCAGGTTCTCGCCATTCCTCGACTACGCTGTCTCTCCCCGCGCTATCGCCGTGTCATGAGAGAGGCGCAGCAGCAGACCAATGATGAGAAAGTTGGCCACCACTGAACTGCCTCCATAGCTCAGGAACGGCAAGGGCAGCCCGGTCAGTGGCAGCAGCTTCAAAGCACCCCCACAGATCACCAGCGTTTGGATACCGAAAAGAGAGGTTAGCCCCGCTGCCAGCAACTGGTGGAACGGCTCACGCGCCTCCAGAGCCAGGTGAAAGCCACGCGCGAGCAAGAGTAGATACACCGCCAGCACAGCGAACATGCCAGCCAGGCCAAACTCTTCAGCGAGCACCGAGACGACCATATCGGACTGCGCCAGCGGCACCAACGCCGAAGCATGTCCCAATCCGAAACCGGCTCCCAGGATTCCTCCGCTTGAGATAGCCACGATTCCCTGGGCCACTTGGAAACCGGCATTTTGAGCAAACGTTCTGGTGGCAGTGCTCCATTGCTTCCAGTTGACCAGATCCAGGCCAACGGTCGCAAACCGCTCGCGGATATAGCCAAAGAGTTCATAGCCCAGGAAGCCCAGCGCGACAAACACTACCAGTCCCCCCAATACATACGACCGCTTGCCGCTGCCCAGGTAGAGCAGGACCAGGAAGCTTCCATAGATCAGCAGGGCCAGACCCAATTCGCGAATGCCCAGGAAAAGTGCCAGCGCGATCATGAGCATCAGCAGTAAGGGGCCAAGCTGACGCAGAGGTAGCAGCGTAATGGAACCAGGACGTATGCTGCTGGCCGCGATAACTTCCTGGTTCTCGCTCAGGTAGGCGGCGAAGAACACAACCAGGAGAATTTTCAGTACTTCCGAGGGCTGAAAGGAAAGCGGACCAATGCTCAACTGGTCATGGGTCGGACTGTTCAGATTTGTGTGCAGGGCATGAACCAGGGTAGCACCGACCAGAACCAGACCGAGCACTGCCCAGGTATATTTATAGCGCCGCAGCCAGTCCATACTACGCAACCAGAAGAGTGGAAGCAAACATGCCCCCAACCCTACGAGCACCCAGGTGAGCTGCTTGAGCCCCAGGAGCGGATCGGCTCCGATGCTGGCATCTGGCCCGTTGCGCATAGCCAGCAGCACACCCAGCCCACTCAGGAGTGCGACGAGAGGTATGAGCATCTGGTCAGTCTGGGGAAAGAAACGCGCGAGCAGGAGATGGACTATTCCGAAAGCGACCAGGAGCACCAGCAGCGGAAGAATCGCCTGGAGCGAGGGCAGAAGGCCAACGCTGAAGAACATACTCCGGGAGCCAACAAGGGGAGCTGCCTTATAAGCTCCTGCTAGAGGCAACTGATACGCCTCCAGCACCAGAAAGAGGCACGGAAGCACCAGCAGTCCCAATTCTCTCCGACGGGCATACCGCTTGCTTCTCCCGGGTCGCTGGCTGGCCTCCACCCTGGGACTCGTCCTTTCGAGAGGGATGAGTAACACCCTCGCGCGTAGCACCTTCTGATGCTTGCTCATGAATCCCGTCCAGATGCGCTCCAAAAAGCCAGGAGGACGAGGGTAGCAAGCAGGCCGAGCAGCACCAGCACAGCGCCAACCCCCAAAAGCAGGAGGCCATGATTCTGATTGATCCCTGTCAGGACCAGGCCGGCGGTCACGGCCAGCAGTCCAGCCACAACCGCCGCTACGCAGGCTCCTTTCATAAACACTCGCCCTTTCTTCAAATGAAAAATGAACCCGAACAACGGGCCTTTCACCCTCGCTCAGCAGAGAGCGTAGCGCAGAGGAAACGAAGCTGGCAAGGTCTCTGCCCACCCCTGGTGGTTTCTCGGAGCAGATACAAGTCGCTCCCAGGTGCGCCTGAGATGACCGCGCGTTCTACACGCGCTTCCTTTACAGTAATTGCTGTAGCCAGCGGGGAATCCGGCTCACTTGCCGATTAAGCACAATGCCTCGTAGTGGTACCTGCTCCAGGCGCGCACACGTCTCGGCCACCAGAGAAGCAGGGGTCTGCCCCGCGCGCACGACCAGGAGCACCGCTTCTGCCAGACGAGCAGCCAGTTCTCCATACCCACAGGAAAGAACCGGGGGCAGATCCAGAATAAGCAGACTCCGAGGCCCAAAGAGATTGGACACGCCACGCTGGTACAGTCGTCTGGTAAGTAGCCCGGCGTCCTGTTTTCCACGACCTGCGGGAATGACTACCAGATTCTCCGAGAGCCGATAGCGCACTGCCTCCACCTCGCATTCGCCCCGCAACCACTCGGCCAGCCCCCAGGGTGCAGGCAAACCCAGGGTTTCCTGTGCGGTGGGGTGGTCCCAGTTGCATTCAAGCAAGGTCACCTGCTCGTCGCTGTCGTGAGCAAGCACTCGCGCCAGGAGTATAGCCAGGAATGAGGTTCCCTCTCCGGCCACGGAACTGAGCAAACCCAGACTGCGGATAGCCGGCGGCCGATGAGCAAACAGGGTAAGGCAGAGCCGCCGGCACTGCTCCTGGAGCATCCACACCCGTTGTGCTTCCTGGATCTGAGCCGATGTGGGCTTCCTGTGCGGTGTTACAGCCGGGAACTGCCGGGTACGTTCCCGTTCAATAAGTGAAGGTGAGGCAGAGATCGGTCTCACCGAATGCGTTGTATCTGATAGCATAGAAGTCTTCTCCGTTAGACTCTCTAGTTGAGGTAAGGAAGCTGGACGTAGAAACACCCGCCCCCACCTCTTGTCCTCTCCTTTGATTTATGAAGCTATCTGAGGAGCTACCACGCACGCACTACGAATTCACGCTGAGCATGGCCAGCCCTTCGCCGACCACAAAACATGCTCGTTTCAGGCAAGTGGAGAATCTTCTCCTCAGAGAACCCGAAACATGTGTGAGAGATTTGACGAAATCTCCTGAAGAGCGAACAAGGTCTCTTCTCTCATGCTCACTGCTATTGATCTGTCCCAGGATAAGCTGGCTCGCTCGACGTGCGGTCATGCAATATACCTTGATGCCAGTATGTCTCAAACTTACCGAAAACGAGTCCTTCTGGGTAGGAAGATTCCGCCTCGCAACCCCGAACCGATGGATTAGCCTGGCGTGGGAAGCAGTGATTCGCCGGGGTTGACTGTTCTTTCCCCAGGAGAATCTACCACGCGAACATGAAGAGAAGATGAAGGGAAAAGCACAGGTGTTCGGCGGATCAGCACCAGTTGGAAGAACTCCGATAGAGAGGAGAGCAATTCCTTAATTATGCAGGTGTTCTCCTCGACAAGAGCTTTCATCTTTTCTTCATCTGGACATGGTACAGTAAAGAGCAAGCGACTTTCCCCGATGGCTCTTGCCTGCGGGAAAAACCAGCAGAACAGGAAAGTGAGCCGATCTTTCGATGCGTTTGTTAGTGGTAGAAGACCATCCCGAATTGGGACCAGACCTGAAAGCAGGTTTGGAGGACTGCCAGTATGCCGTTGATCTGGCGACGAATGGGGAGGATGCTCTGGCGCTAGCCAGTCTCGTGCCGTATGATCTCATCGTGTTAGATATTTTATTGCCCGACCTGGACGGCTGGGAAGTCTGTCGTCGTCTGCGTGAGCAACGAAGCCCGGTCCCCATCCTGTTTCTCACAGCACTGGGAGAAGTGGACCACCGGGTACGCGGGCTGGACCTGGGTGCGGATGATTACCTGGTCAAGCCGTTTGCTTTTCGCGAACTGGAAGCCCGCGTGCGAGCGCTGCTGCGCCGCAATACATCCGAGCGCTCGCCGGTGCTGAAGTTTCTGGATCTAACGCTGGATACGCGGACCCACGAAGGCCGACGGGGCGAACGCCCGTTCACGCTTTCTGGCAAGGAATACGCATTGCTGCACCTGCTCATGAGTCGTCCGCGCGAGATTTTGAGCCGGACGACTATCGCCGAGCACATCTGGGACTACGATGCAGAGCATCTGTCCAATGTGATCGATGTGTATATCCGCAATCTGCGCAAGGCGCTGTGTGCGGCAGGAGAACCCGACCTGATCCAAACGGTGCGCGGGTCTGGCTATCAATTGAAGGAACCGACGCCATGAACGATCTTTTCCTCACACTCGCGCGGCTGCGGCGCTCTGTGCCATTCAGTCTGCGGCTGCAACTGGCGGTCTGGTATACCCTTGCCTTCGCGGTACTGCTCCTCCTCACCGGAGCGGTGTTCTACCAATACCTCGAAACCCGCCTGGAAGCGAGCGTCGATACCGATCTTGGGCTACGCGCCCAGCAGGTGGCAAGTGCGCTGGTCGTCCAAAAGGGAACCGTGACCCTGGACAGGGGGTCCGCCGAGGTATTCGGGTTGGGGCAAACTCAGGCGGGACCGGGAATACCGCTGGCCGATGTCAACCAGGGGGCGCTGGTGCGTCTGCTGGATGCACACGGTAGGCTACTCGGAGAGACACCGGCCTTTCGCGAACTGCTCGTGCCACAAAGCAGCGTGACACAGCCGCTCGCTGGCACTCCCTGGCAAGGCACCGTCCTATCGCTGAGCGATCAGGAGGTGCGTCTCTACAGCCGCACGCTGGTAAGCGCAGGCAAACCGGTCGCGGTGATTCAGGTGGGCGAGTCGCTCGCCCATTTGCACACGCTACTCCACGATCTGGTGGCGGCGTTGCTGGTAGTGGGTTTTCTGGTCTTAGTATGCTGCGGCATCTTGAGTTACTGGCTCTCCGGCCGGTCGTTTGCACCGATGAAGCGGCTCGCTGAGACGGCCCGCAAGATCCAGGCAGGAGATCTCCACCAGCGGGTGCCTGTCCCGCCGGTGCGTGATGAAATGCAGTATCTAGCCCTGACCCTCAATGCGATGCTCGATTCACTTGAAGCTTCTTTTTCCCGACAGCGCCGTTTTGTCGCCGACGCCTCTCATGAACTCCGTACCCCGGTAGCAGTCATCCGCAATAAGGCCGAGGTTGCCCTTTTGCGCTCACGTAGCCCGCACGAGTATTGCAGCGCGCTCCAGAGCATTCACGCGGAGGCCGAACGGCTAAGCCATCTCATCAGCGACTTGCTCGCGCTGGCTCGCGGGGATGAAGGCCAGGCACGCTTTGAGTACGAAGCAGTGCGCCTAGACGCTCTGGTTGAAGCGGTCATTGCGAATGCACAGGGGCTGGCCCAGGAGCACGGAGTCTCCCTTATTGCCTACACCCCTCAATCGGTGACGCTGCTGGGAGATGAGGCGCGCCTGATTCAAGTGATCCTGAACCTCGTGGACAATGCTATTCGCTATACCAATCCTGGAGGGCAGGTTCAGGTGAATCTTGGCGCCACAGCAGAGGTCGCACACCTTGTCGTACAGGATACGGGCATCGGAATCGCCCCGGAACATCTGCCACACATCTTTGAACGCTTCTATCGGGCTGATCCCTCTCGCCAGCGTACCAGAGGTAGCGGGACGGGCCTGGGCCTTTCCATTGTCGAATGGATTGTTCGCAAACATGGGGGATCGGTGGTAGTCAACAGCCAGGTAGGACAGGGTTCCTGCTTCACAGTTCAATTGCCGCTCAGGCCACTGACTCCCGAGGTCCCTGCCCCAGGAACGCTCCTGGGCATGGGTAAGGGATAGTGACCAGGTGCCGGCGCTTCTCGGAACCTCAGTCCTGCTCGCGATTGCGCGCGCGCTCCCGCTGGGTGAGGTAGCGCTTGCGCAGGCGGATATTCTGCGGTGTAACCTCGACCAACTCATCATTCTGAATGAAATCCAGGGATTGCTCCAGACTCATGATGATCGGTGGAGTCAGGCGCACAGCAATCTCGGCAGTGGAGGAGCGAATGTTCGTCTTCTGCTTTTCCTTGCACACGTTGACCACCATATCCATAGGGCGTGTGTTCAGCCCAACAATCATACCCTCATAGACGGGCGTACCAGGTTCAATGAAAGTATCGCCGCGCTGCTGGGCATTGTTGAGGCCGTAAGTCATGGCAATGCCCTGTTCGGAGGCGATCAGAGCGCCCATGCGGTTCGTGCCGATCTTGCCCAGCCACGGTTCGAAGCCAATCAGGCGGCTACTCATGGCGCCATTGCCCTGAGTAAGCGTCAGGAAAGCGTTGCGGAAGCCGATCAGGCCGCGCGTGGGAATATGGTACTCCAGGCGCACATTGCCATTGCCATCGTTGCTCATATCAACAAGCTGAGCCTTGCGGCTGGCCAGCGTCTCAGTCAGGACTCCTATATAGGTATCTCGCGTATCGATGACCAGGTGCTCAATTGGCTCCAGTGTGTGCCCGCTTTCGTCTTCACGCGTGATCACTTCGGGGCGCGAAACCTGAAACTCGTAGCCCTCGCGGCGCATGGTCTCGATCAGAACCGACAGGTGCAGCTCGCCGCGACCTGAGACGATAAACTCGTCGGGAGTATTGCCATCGGCCACGCGCAGACTAACATTGGTTTCCAGTTCGCGATAGAGGCGCGCGCGCAACTGGCGCGAGGTAGGAAACTTACCCTCGCGTCCGGCGAACGGGCTGGTGTTCACACCAAAGGTCATCTTGAGCGTCGGCTCTGAGATGGCGATGGTCGGTAGGGCCTCGGGATGCTCCGCGTCGGCGATGGTCTCGCCTATATTCACGTTAGCAATGCCGGTAAGCGCGACAATGTCGCCGGCCAGCGCCTCCGGCACTTCCAAGCGCTGCAAGCCTCTATACGTCAGGATCAGGTTGATCTTCTGGCGCGAGATCTCGCCAGCGCGATTGATCTGCGCGACGGTCATGCCCGGCGTCGCACGCCCGCGCACAATACGCCCGATAGCATATTTGCCCTTATAGTCGTCATAATCAAGCGCCGCGACCAGCATTTGCAGCGGCGCATCCAGATCAACTGTGGGCGCTGGCACTGCCTGGATAATCGTTTCAAACAGCGGCTCCAGATCTCTCTGTTCGTCATCTGGATGATACATCGCCACACCGTCACGCCCAATAGCGTAGAGCACGGGGAAATCAAGTTGATCGGGGCTATGCGCCAGTTCCAGGAAGAGATCCTGCGTCCACTCCAGAACTTGTTCTATACGCGCGTCCTTGCGGTCGATCTTGTTAATCACCACAATGGATTTCAGATTGAGTTCCAGCGCCTTTTGCAGGACGAAACGCGTCTGGGGCATCGGACCTTCGGCGGCATCGATGAGCAGGATACAGCCATCGGCCATATTCAGGACGCGCTCAACCTCGCCGCCGAAGTCCGCATGCCCGGGGGTATCGATGATATTGATTTTGATGCCACGATAGGTGATAGCGGTATTTTTGGCCAGGATAGTAATGCCGCGCTCGCGTTCCTGGTCATTGGTATCCATAATCAGCTCGCCGACCTGCTGATTCTCGCGAAAGATATGGCTCTGTTTCAGCAGGCCATCGACCAGAGTGGTCTTGCCGTGATCTACATGGGCAATAATAGCCACATTGCGGATATCGTTCCGCTGCGTTAGCTGGCTTTTCTGTTGTTTGGTCTGATTGGTTTGAGTCATATCATCTAGTGTCTGCATAAATGAAACCGTCTGCTCCTGCACACATAAAAAACCGGGCACGGTCAGAGTCGCCCGGTAGGATGATCCTGGAAAACTGTTCGCCGTTCTTTACTCCATTGATACTCGCTTCATTATAACACACTCCTGAGAAAAAATATTGCTTCTATGACTGCTGTACTACGGTCAACTAGACAGCCAGTGTGATAGAAACTGACTGCTAAGTGACTTCTACCTGTTCTGGTCTCCCGCGCTTTTGTCTTCTATACTTCTGAGGAATCAGACAGACCTGTCTATTTTCTGATCCTAAGGAGGAGCCAATGAAAGGCAAAGGACGCTTTGGTCTATTCGCCATTGCGCTCGCGCTACTGCTAACGTGCTACCTGGCAACTAGCTGGTTTGGGGGACTCAGCGCGACCCACGCAGCCTCTTCGTACTGCCAGGTGACGTACACCATAACGAACCAGTGGACCGGCGGCTTTGGAGCAAATATCGTGATCGAGAATACCAGTTCGTCCGCATGGTCAAGCTGGACTTTGACGTTCACCTTCCCGGCCAACGGTCAAAGCGTCACGCAGGGCTGGAATGGCGTCTTTAGCCAGTCTGGTCAGAATGTGACAGTAACCAATGCAAGCTATAATGGCAACGTTGCTGTGAATGGGACGGCCATTCCCGGCTTTAATGGAGCCTGGACATCAAGCAATCCTGTCCCGACGGCCTTTAGCGTGAATGGCAATGCCTGCAATGGGGCATCAACCACACCCACTCCGGGAACGACTCCTACAGTCGGCACAACCCCCACGGCCACGCCCACCGCCGGTGTGACACCTACATCTACGCCGACGGGTAGCTTCACGCCTATGGTCACGCCTACTCCTTTGACGCTGACTGGCACGCACACAGGCAACGCAACCTGGTTCTCTGGATTGGGCGGTCCGTATGGCGGGTGCGGTGTCCCACAGGCAGACGTGGATTCGCAGAATTTTGTCGCGCTTAATGTCCAGAACGATCCCGGCGATTACAGCACGTTCCTCACGCGCCCAATCTCGGCACAATATGTGAACGATATTGGCATGTTCAGTAACGGCCTCAACTGCGACCGCTGGGTGCAGGTGACGATTGGCAACTACTGCACTGGTGTCAACGATGGTGCGCCGAACGAGCCATTCTGCCGCAACGGAAGCTGGGTAGCTGATCAGTACAACGGGGCAACGCTCGATATGGTTGTGGCCGACAGCTGCCAGGACGGCAATGCCTGGTGCCGCGACGATCCCAATCACCTCGATCTGGTCCAGAGCTCGCTGAATCAGTTTGTTCTGAATGGGCAGCCGGTCGGCAATATGTATCCCGACCACTGGAACAACCGCCAAATTAGCTGGCAGTTCATTCCGGCTCCCAACTACACTGGCGATATTCAGATCGGCTTCCTGCAAGGCGCCAATCCCTACTGGTCGGCGATCTCGGTCACGCACCTGGCCAACGGAATCCACGGCGTTGAGTATTACCAGAATGGGTCCTGGGTCAATGCGCCGATGGACAGTGATATGGGCGACGACTTTGTGATCCTACCGACAACAGCGGGCGGCAGCAATTACGAGATTCAGGTCTTCGACTCGAACAACCAGCCCATTAACAATGGACGGATCTACAGCTTCTCGTATCCAAGCAGCTGTGGTTCGTCGTGCCCGAACGCCTACATGGCGATCACCTATACGACGAGCTAGTTTTCCTATGGCCAGCTAAATCAATCCTCCGTCGCTTGTGTCTTTCCGGGACAGGGGGACTCGGCCTGCAAGGCATGGAATAGCCAGCAGGCCGGGTTCTTTTTTGGCAGCGAAACGGGCAGGGGAAAGCAGTTCAATCGCTGGAGATAGCCCTGGCGCAGATCAGTGCGCCAGCGCCGGCCAGGAAGATGAAGCATCCCAGGAGAAGGGTATTCTCACGATTGCCAATAAAGCCCTGCCAGACAAGATACGCACCGAAGGCCATTCCACCCACTGCCCCCAGGCCAATCAGCGTCGGAATAAGCCTGTTCACGCCCACAAGCGCCAGGACGAACAGCGCCAGACAGAAGCCAATCAGCATAACGGAGATGATCATCACCGCCTCACCTTCCTACCCCCACATTGGCAAGAGCAGATAGATGCTATTTGTTAGCCGTTAACACGCTCTTGTTTGTTCTCTATTACACAGTATACGCGCGGATCAAAATAAATACTCTGTTGTTGTGTGGTAGCACGCTACAAAAATGCATCTGGCGTATTTTCGTAACGTACTTCCACGCAAGAACAGAATAAGGGTGGTTGTTAGTGAGCGACTGTATACCCGATATCGTCAAGGGCCTCTTCAATTTTCGCCAGGCTTACCTTCTGTGCATCATAGCTCACCCGGACGCTTTTCGTGGGAATATCGACATGCACCAGGCTGACCCCGTCGAGCTTGCCCAGCGTGCTTTCAATGGCATGTTGACAATGCTCGCAGGAAATGTCCGGAGCGATAAGGGTGGTAGATTCCATCGTGAAATTCCTTTCTCTTAGCTCAGATAGAGGGCTGTTCTGCTTTTCACAAAGAGATTGATTGCATAGTACCATACCCAGCGGGGAGGGGTCAAGAGAAAGATCGACATGACGGTTTACCGAGGTGCGTGTTCTGCCCGTTCAGAACGCGCATCCGGGCAAATGAATAATTTGCCCGGATGTTTAAACGCGTTGCGACTTGTTAAACGAGCCGCAACCCCATATGCTGAGCCACGATGTGTGTCCCCCCCAGGACATGATCCTTGTGGCTTATTTCCCCCACATGTATAGTAATATATGCATGGTAGGAATTAGGTTAATATCTCGTTAAGAATCGATAAAGATCGAGAGCAGGCTGTTTTTCCTGGTTAAGAAAAAGAGCCTCCTTTTTGTATGCCCCACAAACGAGCGAAGAGACCTCCGGTGAAGAAAAAAGCCTCAAAATACCCTGAAAACGGCGCAAAAGAATTCTACGCGCAGTTGACAGCGTGAGTACAATAACGTGAGAGGGGTTGTCGCAGGGCTGCTTATGGGACGCTAACATTACATCTCTTTCACCTGTAACTGGCCAGGCAGGTATGTTATTGGCCCAGGGTCGGAGAGAAAAGTACGGAAGAGCATGTCCGAAGAATCTATGGCCGCCCGGCAGCGGGCACGCCTGGCTTTCACAACGCTCATAACAGGTGACGAAGCCAGTATTGATCTGGCACGAGCGGCTTTATTGATTGCCGCGGAAGAGTATCCTGCCCTGGACATCAACGAGTATTTGCTTCGTCTGGACGACCTGGCGGAACAGGTGCGCGAGCATATGCGAAGCCAGGCTCTGGCAGTAGCCAGCACGCCGGCTACTACAGACGAATGCCTTGATATACTGCGCGCCATGAACAGCGTTCTCTTTGGACGAGAACGCTTTCGGGGCAGCCGCGTGGACTACTACAATCCCCAGAACAGTTTTCTCAATCGGGTGCTGGAAAGGCGCCTGGGCATTCCGCTGACCCTCTCGTTGATCTACATGGAGGTGGGTAAGCGTCTGGGCATGCTCGTGGAGGGTGTGGGTATGCCCTTTCACTTTATTGTGCGCTGCACGCTGCCTGAGTCCTTCATCTATGTTGATCCATATGAGAAGGGCAAGTTTCTCAATGAGCAGGACTGCCGTCAACGTCTCGTGCGAATCTTCAAAAACCAGGAAGACCTTGATGCGCGCTGGCTAGAGCCGCTTGGCCCCAAACAATTCCTGGTGCGCATGCTCGATAACCTCAAGCATATTTACATTCACAAAGGGGATTACGAACGGGCGCTGATGGCTTGCGACCGCATCCTCTTGCTTAACCCCGAACAGGCCAGCGAGCGGCGTGATCGCGGAATTGTGCATTTCCATCTTAAGCATTATGCGCGAGCCGTTCGCGATCTTGGCACGTATCTGGAACTGTCGCCCCAGGCCGACGACGCAGAAGAGATTCGCCAGCAAATCAGAGTTATCCGCCAGCTTATTGCTATGATGAATTGAATGAAGCGACAGGGAAAAGGCTCGGTCTTTGTCCTTGATCTCTCTCTGGCCTGTTGTTCATGGACATAGCTCGCTTCCTGTCTACGACCTCGCCTTCCCACGGACGGGAGGCAGGCACTGCGCGGCATCCTCCCGTCCATCTCCCAGCGCCATGTAACGGATGCCAGCGTCCTCGGCACGCTCGCGAAGCAGGCCATAACGGCCATCCAGGATGACGCGACAGCGAGGAAACTTTCGGAAGTCAAAGTTCTGATACGCTCTGTGTGCCATCTGCAAGATCATGGCATCGATCTCATTTTCGCGACCAGGAGGCAGTGGCTGGAAGCCAAGTGTGTGCAGTTCGGCCGGCGTGTAGAGTGGATCATCGACATAGACCGTTGCTCCACGTCGCCAGAGCGCGGTCTGGAGTAGATATGCGCTGGATAGAGTCGTCTCGCGCGTCTCTGCCCGGCAGGCCACGCCAAGCAGCAGTACCGAACGGCGCCAGAGCGAACCGGCCGCGGCCTCGATCCTCTGCACGGCATACTCGGCCATGCCGTCGTTGATCTGCCGGGCCACACGCGGCATACGTAAGTGCTGAAATTCGCCGGGGTCTCCGGGAGGGGTATCATTGATGAGAAAATAGGGATAAACAGGGAGAGCATGGCCACCCACACCCACGCCGGGCTGCAGGATATGCGCTGCGGGCGAGGTGTTGGCTGCGGCAATCGCGGCCATAACATCCAGGCCATGCTCATCGGCGTAGCAGGCAAATTCATTGGCCAGAGCAATATTTACATCCTGATAGGTTAACTCAATTAGCCTGGTAAACTCAGCCTCGGCTGCCGAGGCCAGGGTTAGAATCTCGACGGGCAGCACGGAGCGGTAAAATGCTACGGCGGCCCGTGTACTCCTCAAATCGATGCCGCCCACAATTTTTGGATATGTGCGCAGATCATGTAAGCCATGCCCCAATAAGGTTCGTTCGGGACTGTACGCCAGAAAAAACTCCTGGCTCGCATCCAATCCTGAAGAGCTTTCTAACATTGCCCGCAAGCGACCCTGCGTGGTGCCAACTGGCAACGTTGCCTCGTAACAGACCAGCGAGCCAGGTTGCAGCGCCTGCCCAATTACCTCTGTTGTCGCGTCAAGATCCTGAAAATCTACCTGCTGATGCTCATCCAGACGCGCCGGCACCATGACTACAATCACTTTCGCGCGCGCCACCGCCTCGCCAATGTTCACAGTAGCCGTAAATAGGCCGCGCTCAAGCAGGCCCGGTAGCTCGTTTTCCAGTTCTGGCTCCTCGCAGATGGGCAACAGTCCACCATTCAGGCACTCCACCACCCGAGGATTGAGATCGCAGCCCAGAACACGCCAGCCGCGCGACGCGAATTGGACCACCCTGGGCAGACCAAGCCTGCCCAGGCCAATTACCGCGACAACCCCTGGGCCGGGAACAGCAGGCACAGGGATCGTCTCCGCCTCTGCCACATCACTCCACATCTTTAAACCTCGCTCTTTTCTCCACTTGTCGGGGTCCACTACTCCCACCACACCGGCCAGACTTTTTTCAAAAACGAGCCTTCCCACACTCTACGAGAATACATGTTCACCTATCCTATAGTATATGCGTCACGCCAAAAGCGATATAGACATATTTTCTCGTCAGAGGAAGCCAGCAGAGTTCCCTATCCTCTTTGCTTCAAAGGCGCGAAGCTTTCTGTCTCAATTTCCACAGGGGGAACGTGAAAGACATAGAGTGCATGAGAAAAGATCAACCCTTTTAGGGTCGGGAGCACAGCGTCGCCTATCCTTTTGACGATTCCGGTTACGAGCGGCCCATGTCGCGAAGACGCCAGATGTGATGCGGCAGCAGAGTGCTTTATAAAGGGTACCATTAACTGCCTCAAAGATAGGGTTAGAACCTGAGAGTATCTACGGTAATCACCTGATGCTCTATAAGAGCCTATCTTCTTACAATAAGGGCAGAAACACATGAGTAGAGAAGAGTAATACTATGTTCGGCGTGCATATGCTTTTGGGCATATAGACGCTGACCACGAAGTCACACGGAGGGAGTCCGGCAAGCTGGTTTTTGCCGGAAATTTTTCCGAAGGGAGCGTGGAATTATGGCAGTCGTTCATCCGACAAGGGAGGCGTATCGTCGCGAAATTGATGAAATGTTTGCTAGTAGAGCAGAAACATCATCACGCTTCGCCGGTTCAGCAGTTGACGTACCCGTAGATCTGGAGACGTTTTTCACAGCCATGCCAACCCGGCGCGATACCGAGCCGCTGGAGGAACCGGAAACAGAATTAGATGAGATCGACGAGCACGATCTCCTCTTTGATGAAGGCGACGAAGAGGATGAAGAGAGCAACGAGTTTCTGGATGAGGTGCCGATTCAGAAACGAGGCAAAGCAAAGGGCATACGCCAGGCTCTCGGCTCTGAGGATGCTTTTCAGAGTTACTTGCGCGACATCCGTAGTCTGGGTCTGTTGACGCACGCGGAAGAGGTAGAATTAGCTCAGCGTGCGGCGGCAGGTGATGAATTGGCACGGCGCAGGCTGGTCGAGTGTAACCTGCGACTGGTTATCTCGATTGCGCGGCGCTACACCAGTACCGGGGTACCACTGGTCGATCTTATCCAGGAGGGCAACCTGGGTCTGATGCGGGCAGCAGAGAAGTTCGATTACCGGCGCGGATGTCATTTTGGAACCTATGCGACATGGTGGATTCGTCAGGCGGTGAGCAGGGCCGCAGGTGAGCATGCGCGTTTGATTCACCTGCCCGAACACGTGGCTACACGCCTGCGCAAAGTGCGCCGGGTGGCCGCCCAGCTTTCACAGGAAAACGGGCTGGACCCTCTGCCTGAGCAGATTGCTGCCGCCTGCAAGATGAGTCTTGATGAGGTCACAGATCTGCTGGGCATTATCGAACAGCCAGTCTCGCTTGATGCTCCTGTAGACGATGAGGCACGCTATTCGCTGGGCGATACGCTCGAAGACAGCACGGCTCAGGCTCCAGCCGAGACAGCCTCTCAGCATCTGCTGGGTGAAGAACTTCATCGCGCTCTGGCTGTGCTTACTCCACGCGAACGCTCGGTCATTGCCCTGCGCTATGGTATCGGCGACGGGCATAGCCGCACGCTGTTGGAGGTCGGCAAAGAACTGGGGATTTCACGCGAGCGGGTGCGTCAACTAGAAGTGGTTGCACTGATGAAGTTGCGCGGGATGAATGAGCACAGCCGGTTGAAAGAGTGCGTATAGCATAGATTCGGAAGATGTCTTGACAGAAAGCATGGCA
>DATGKW010000048.1:0-35669 GCA_035294465.1 Ktedonobacteraceae bacterium
GCAACTATCGTCTGTACTGGTTTGGCCAGATGATTTCGCTGATGGGCACTTATATGCAGAGCATTGGGCAAGGCTGGCTGGTGCTGGAATTGACTCGTAGCGGCTGGCAGCTTGGCCTGGTGAGCGCGCTGCAATATGGGCCAGTGCTGCTCTTCTCACTTTTCGGAGGAGTTTTTGCTGATCGCTGGCCCAAGCGGCGCGTTTTGCTCGTTACCCGTTCAATAGAGATGATCCAGGCTTTTCTTCTCTGGGAGCTGACAGCTACCGGCGTTGTCCAGCTCTGGCATATCTACATCCTGGCATTGCTGCTGGGGCTGATGAGCAGCCTGGACCAGCCGGCCAGCTCGGCCTTTGTCGTCGAGATGGTTGGACGCGAGGACCTGCCCAATGCTGTTGCCCTGAATTCCTCGTTGACCAATCTGGCGCGCGTTGTGGGTCCTGGCCTCGGGGGAATCATCATTGCCGCCGGTGGTGTGGCCGTGCTCTTTCTGCTCAACGCGCTCAGCTTTATCGTGGTCATTGTGGGTTTGACGTTTATCAATGGTCGCGAACTGTACGCCCAGGCGCTTCAGGGTGAGCGACGGAAGACCTGGCAAAGCTTGCGCGAAGGCGTAGATTATGTCCGGCAAACGCCTGCAATTGTTCTGGTAATCCTCGTCGTAGGTCTGGTGCTGCTGTTTGGCGAGAATTTCAATGTCGTGCTTCCTCTCTTCGCTACAGACGTGCTGCATAGAGGAGCGACAGGCTTTGGCTTTCTCTCTGCCGCGTTGGGCGCAGGATCGTTCATCTCGGCGCTGTGGCTGGCCTGGAGCAATCTGCGGCCAACAGTCCGCCGCGTACTGATCGGCACGCTGGTCTATAGTATCCTGGTGGCGGCTTTTGCGCTCTCATACACGTATCTCCTATCCTTGATGCTCATCGTGAGCATTGGCGTGACCGAAGCCATCTTTGGCGCGCTGGCTATTACTCTCCTGCAAACGATCACTCCGGATCACCTGCGTGGGCGCGTCGTGAGCGTATATATTTTCTTCTTTACCGGAAGCCTTCCCCTGGGGTCCTTGCTAACCGGCTGGCTGGTTAACCTCTGCGGAGCCTCTGTCGGCCTGCTTATCTGCGCTCTTCTCTGCCTGGGAGTTGTAGGTGCCGGATGGATGTGGCGGCAAGTGGCAGAACGAAGTTGAGGGATTTCTCTTCGCTCCCTTGCTGCTCAGGTTTCACGCATAGTAGACCTTCTTTACTATTTGGGGAGAATCAGTTATCCTCTTATTGATCGCGCGTCATTCTATCTGGACGTAAACAGGCAGGCTATGAAAGCCAGAGATTTGAAGAACACTTCAGCTTTCCTGTGATAAAAGCGCGATGTGAGACCACTGCGACTTTTCGGCAATGGAGCGCAGACGAAAGGAGTTTCGCACACATGGCTCAACGTGATGTAGTCGTCTATCAAGGTAATGGACCCAGAAAAAAGTCCGTTAGTCTCTCCCTCCGCCTCTCTCTCTGGTTGATCCTGGCGGCGACCGCACCGCTTTTGATCGTCCTTGTAACTAATGAGATTCAGACGCGCGCCACGCTCATTGATCAAGCCGATAAAACGTTGCAAACTGATGCGCAAACTCACGCTCAGCTCATTCAGAACTATTTAACTGGAAAAATGCTTGAGGCGAGAACGCTGGATAACACGCCAGTTGTTCAGCAGTATTTCACCGATCACGATCAAACGGCTTTACAAACGCTGCTCAAGAACGGATTAGCAATTAATAAGTCAAATGATCCGGATATCATCCTGACAACCCACTTCACACTCCAGGGGCAATATCTCTTCCACTACTCTATTTACGGCTTCAAGCCTGAACCCATTGGCAAATCTTTGCTTCCGCCAGAGGATCTGCAAGCCGTGCTGCATTCAAAGACCGGCCAGTATGTTTCCGATGTATATTATGATCCAGAAGCGAAACAGTCTGTCATCGACATATACACGGTAGTCTTTTCACCCACACTCAAGCCTCTGGGGATTATCCGGTCTACTCTCTCGATGAACTACATCTGGAGCATTGTCAATAGCGAGAAAGGGGCGAACGGCAGCGGAAGTTACGCCTTCATTCTCGATGAGAACGGCATACGTATTGTTGATCCCAATCAGCAACAACTCTTTACCTCCGTTGCCCCGCTCAGTTCGCAGGCGCAGCAGCTCATTATAAGCGAGCAGCGCTATGGAACACAGGATGGCGCTCCTGTTGTGTCCGATAACGTACTCGCTGGTGTGCTAAACAATCAGCAGTCGCCGGTGGTCTTTTCAGATACGCCTGCCGGAGCAAGCGAGGCGTATCAAGTTACCTGGCAGCGTTTCTCGAATGTTCCCTGGACCTATTTTGTCCTGACTCCGCAAAGTTCCATCTACGTGGTCGCGAATCAGCAGCTTTTAACTACGCTCCTGATCGCTCTCTTTGTTCTCATTCCTGCCGCGCTTCTAGGTTGGATGGTAGGAAATAGCATTGCGTATCCTATCTCGCGCTCTGTAGAATCCCTGTTGAGCAGCAACCGTATGTTGAACCAGCTTTCCGAAAGCGAGAAGAAGACAGCCTCGGAGCAACTCTGGATGCTGGATGCCTCGGAAGCCGGTCTCAAGTCGATTCAATACTATACCAACGCCTCGCGCAAGGCAGCGTATCAGCTCAATGCGGTTGGCACCGATCTGCTCGCGCGGCCTGAACGAGATAAGCAACTGATCTTGAACGGCGTCGCGCAGATGGTAGAGATTGGACGATATTTTGGGCAAGCTGTTACGCACCAGGAAGAGTGTAATAGAAAAGTGGCAGCAGCAATGAAAGCAACCAATGAGGTTGCCAGACAGATTGAGTCGAGCGCTCAAGCAGTCAATGGGGCAACAAGTGTGCTGGATGAGGTAGTCAACCAGCTTCGCCGGGTCACGGGCCGCTAGAGAGACAATATGAAATTTGTGAAGAAAGTGCATATTTCCTGTGTATGAATGGGGCATTGCAGGCAAGCAGCGTCGTTCCCTTTCGTTCAGTACTCTTCAACCGGAATTGATAGAGACAGCAGGTAAGTGTGATATACTCTGAGCGAAACACCGTTGTCCACACATTCTAGTCGAAGCGTGTTTTTGCAATGACGCAGACAATCGATGAGAGCCGCGCGGCGCTGATCGCACACCTGCAACAACAGACCGAAGAGCTGGCAGAACTGAACAAAATCGCTATAGCTCTGACCTCAGAGTTCGACCTGCCGCGCCTGCTGCAGATGATGACGGATGCCGCTCGCAGGTTGACAGCAGCCGAGTACGCGACGTTCTTTCTTATTCCTGAGATTACTGGTGATGAGACTTCTGGCAGGAAAGGAGTCTTTACTCTGGCCGCAATCTCCGGGGCGAACGAGCGCATTGCCGCGCACTTTCGTCGCCTGGGGCCGGTCGAAGGACTGGGCTTACTGGAACCGGTCTTCTGGGGCGACGCGTCGATTCTCTCGGACGATGTACTCAATGATCCGCGCTATATCGGCGTGCCGAGGGGCCATATTCCCGTGCGCAGTTTCCTGGGTGTGCGCCTGCGTTCGCGCGAGGGCACGCCGTTGGGCGCGTTCTTGATCGGCGATACACAACCTGGCAAGTTCACCACGCGCCATTTTGAACTGGTCGAGGCGATGGGCGCGCAGGCCGCTGTAGCCATCCACAACGCGCAGCTGGTCGAGCGCGAGCGGCGCGTGATGGAAGAGTACGCCGCGCAACTAGAGAACGAGGTGCGCGAACGTACTGCCGAACTGGAACGTCGCAATGCCGAACTAGGCCGCTTTGCCACCGATCTCCAACAGCTTCACCACGAACTGACCGAGGTGCAGAAGCGGCAAATGCTGGCGGAGGAGCGCAGCCGCATTGCCCAGGAGTTGCACGACCGCGTCCAGCAGACGCTCTTCACGATGGGCCTGAAGGCCGATTGGATACGTGAGCAGCTAGCAAACGACTCGCCGCTCCTCCCGGCAGTTCAAGCCATTAAACGTCTGGCCTCGCTTGGCACAGCGCAGGTGCGCGACGCCATCTTCGCTCTTTCCAGCGCCGAACTTGCCGAGGACGGGCTGGTAAAGATGTTGCAATCCCTGATTCGTGACCTGCGCGAAACCTCCACGATTGAAGCCGATCTTGTGATTGCCGAGTGGGCCAGTGCGCCTCCAGCCCGTGTCGAGCAAACGCTGCTCACCGTCGCGCAGGAAGCGTTGCTCAACGTGCGCAGGCACTCGGGGGCTACTGCCGTGATCGTCACGGTCCAGGTCACACGCGAGCAGGCTGTGCTGGTTGTGCAGGACAACGGCAGCGGCATTGCTCTGCCAACCTTGCAAGACTACGCCAGCAACGGTTTCCATCTCGGCCTCAAGGGGATGTACCAGCGCATTCGCGAACTGGGCGGCCAGTTTCTGCTGGCCAATGGTGAGGAAGGCGGCCTGGTTGTAAAGGCGGTTGTCCCGCTATGATTCGCCTGTTGATTGTCGACGACCACGAAATGGTGCGCGAGGGACTCAAAGCCATCCTCGTCGCCGAACCAGATTTTAGTATCGTCGGAGATGCTGCCAACGCCGAGCAGGCGCTTGAGCTGATCGAACGCTTGAAGCCCGATGTGGCGCTGGTGGATATTCGCCTGCCCGGCACCAATGGTATCGAACTCTGCCGCCTGGCCAGCGAGCGCTATCCAGGCACCGCCGTAATCATTCTCACCACCTTCACCGATGAGAATCTGGTCGCGCAGTGCATCCAGGCAGGCGCACGCGGCTTCATCGTCAAGGATGTCGAGCGTTTTGATCTCAAGCGTTCCATTCGGGCTGTCGCACGCGGTGAGGCTGCCATCGACACCAGGGTTGCCGCTGCGATGCTGGCTCAACTGCGTCGCGGCCCATCAGCTGCCGAACCATCCCCGCCAGCCGATTCGCTCAGTTCGCAACAGCTTGTTATCCTGCGGCTCGTCGCCCAGGGTCTCTCCAGCCGCGAAATTGCCACGCAGCTCTATCTAAGCGAGAATACCGTCAAGGGATATGTGCAGGAAATCTTGCACCGGCTGGGCGTGAAGAATCGAACTGAGGCGGTCATGGTCGCAGTGAAGCATGGGTGGTTATAGATATCGCTCTGTTTGAAAAAGGCAGTGTAACCATGTACCTGGTATAGTTGTTATGAGCCACTCACCTTACTTGCAGCATGAAAATGCACAACGGCGCGTCGAGTCTGTAGTGAGGCATCTGTTCCCCGCGCCGGATACGCGGGTAGAACGTGTCTGGTCGGGAATCTCTACCTATGTCTATCGTATTTTTTCCCAATGCCAGACGTATTATCTACGAATTTTGCCAGATACAAAGGAAGACTTTACGCCTGAAATTGCCGCGCTTACTCAACTACGTAAACATCACATCAATGTGCCAGAAGTCATCTACTTTGAGCATCACAATGAGACACTGGGCCGGGCTATCATGGTTGAGGCGGAAATCAAAGGCAAAGCTCTGAGCCGTACCTCTTTGCCCAGAGAAGTCCTTGCAAGGGTTGTGGTAGAGGCGGGTCGCGACCTTGCTCGCGTCAATGCATTGACGGTTGACGGCTTCGGCTGGATACAATCTCAACAAATCGAGGAGGTTCCGTTGCGCGGCCGGTGGCCAACATTTCGTGCTTTTGCCCTGGAACACCGCAAGGCCGATCTGATCTATTTACGAAAGCATATCCTCAAACCCCATGAGAGTATGCTGCTAGAGCGCGTTCTCGAACGCTATGACTCCTGGTTAGACGTAGGACAGGGATATCTTGCTCATGGTGACTTTGATTCAACGCATATCTTCCAGGATCGCGGGCGCTACGCCGGTATTATTGACTTCGGGGAGGTTCGCGGCGGCAATCGCTGGTACGACCTCGCGCATTTTCGCATACGCGATGGGGCGCGGCCTCCTTACCGGCTCTTCCCGGCACTTGAACGCGGCTACAAAGATCTCGTATCTTTCCCTCCAAACTACGAGCCCCTCCTGCGTTTTACCAGCGTTCTGATTAACATACGCGCTCTCTCGCGAGCCTTTCAAACACGCTCTCCTGATTCATATATCTGGCGCCAGCTTGATATTTTGCGCGAAGATCTGGCCGCGCTTACTTGAACTCATCAGTGTACTACCCTCCCTTTGGAGGGAAAGCACCCTACCAACGGAGGTAATCTTTACGTGCTTCTCTCGACTATACTTGTCAGCAGGTAGAGTGCATACTTTACCATGAACCTTTCCCCTATCGGTCTGGCATTATCGACGGCGAAGCGCAGTACATGCACCTGCGCGTCAATGAAGACTGGAGGTGATTCTTTGATTCCTGGTTCTTTCGACTACGTGACGGCCAAAAATGTGCCGGAGGCCATCGCTCTGCTGCAACAGTATGGCGATGACGCCAAGATCCTCGCCGGCGGTCACAGCCTGATTCCCATCCTTCGCTACCGCCTGGCATCTCCGGCGGTGCTGATCGACATCAACCGCATCAACAGCCTGGAGTATATCCAGGAGACGGACGGCACGCTGCATATCGGCGCGCTGACCCGCGAGGCCGAACTGGATAGTTCGCCGCTGATCCGCGAGCGCTATCCCATCCTCCACGATACCGCGAGAAACATTGCCGATCCCGTCGTGCGCAACTGGGCGACGGTGGGCGGCAATCTCGCACACGCCGATCCCGCTAACGATCATCCCGCGACCATGCTGGCTCTGGGCGCTCTGCTGGTGGCTCAGGGACCAGGCGGCGAACGTTTTATCGCCGTGGACGAGTTCTTCGGAGATTCGCCTTTCGAGACTGCGCTCCAACCCGGCGAGCTGCTGACGGAAATTCGCGTCCCGGCTCCCAGTGAGCGCTCAGGCGGTGCCTATTTCAAGCTGGAGCGCAAGGTCGGTGACTACGCCATCGCGGGCGTTGCGGCCTATGTAAACCTGGATGCGAGCGGGAACGTGACCTACGTGGGAATCGGCCTGACTAATGTAGGACCGGCTCCGATCAAAGCGCGCGATGCAGAGCAATCTTTGCTAGGCAAGCCTCTGGACGAGAATACAATCCGCCGGGCCGCCGATCTGGCTGAAGCTGCATCTCGACCAACCAGCGATACGCGTGGACCGGCAGAGTATAAGCGTGCGATGGTGCATACGCTCTGCACGCGGGCGCTCAGGAAGGCTGGTGAACGCGCGAGAGGAGGAGCATAGATGAGCAAGCATACCATCTCCGTCAAAATCAACGGAACGACCTACGAAGGCACGGTCGAGGCGCGCACGCTGCTCGTACACTGGCTGCGCGACGATCTACATCTGACCGGCACGCATATCGGCTGCGATACTACATCCTGTGGAGCCTGCACAATTCTGGTTGATGGCAAGGCCACCAAGTCCTGCACCATGTTTGCCGTGCAGGCCGATGGGCGTGAACTGATGACCGTTGAGGGTCTGGAGCAGGGCGGCAAGCTGCATCCCTTACAGGAAGGCTTCCACGAATGCCACGCGTTACAATGCGGCTACTGCACTCCCGGCATGATGATGACCGGCCTGGCCCTCTTGCGCAGTAATCCCAATCCGGGCGAGGAAGAGATCCGCGTTGGCATCTCCGGCAACCTCTGTCGCTGCACCGGCTACGTTAATATTGTTAAGGCCATCAAGTACGCTGCGGAGAAGATGCGCGAGACCCAGCAGACGCCGGTTGCTACCGGGGAAGGAGGAGGTGACTAATGGCAACTGAAGCCAGGCATGTTCATGGATTGGGCGAGGCATATAAACGTAAAGAAGACGCTCGTTTCATTCGTGGGCAGGGCAATTACGTTGACGACGTACACCTGCCGGGGATGCTCTACGGAGACATCGTGCGCAGCCCCTATGCCCACGCGCTGATCAAACATATCGATATCAGCGAGGCGCTCAAGGTACCCGGCGTTCTGGCCGTAATCACCGGCAAAGACCTGGACGCGGCGGGTCTGGCCTGGATGCCCACGCTCTCGAACGACACCGAGGCAGTGCTGGCACTGGATCGCGTACATTACCAGATGCAGGAAGTGGCCTTTGTCGTAGCCACCAGCCGCTACGCAGCAGCCGATGGTGTGGCGGCTGTCGAGGTCGATTACGAACCTCTGCCGGTGCTCGTAAACCCCAAGAAAGCGCTTGATCCAGACGCGCCTTTGCTGCGCCCCGACAAGAAGGATCGCCAACCAACCAACCACATTTATCACTGGGAAACCGGCGACCGGGCGGGCACCGACGCAGCCTTTGCCGAGGCCGAGGCCAACGGGATCGTAGTCAGTCAGGATATGTACGTCCCGCGTATCCATCCCGCTCCCATCGAGACCTGCGGTTGTGTGGCTGACTATCACGCTGCCACCGGCAAGCTGACCGTCTGGATGACCTCGCAGGCACCCCACGCACATCGCACGCTCTTCGCTATTGTTGCAGGTTTGCCGGAGCACCGCATTCGCATCATCTCGCCCGACGTTGGCGGTGGCTTTGGCAACAAAGTGCCTATCTATCCCGGCTATGTCTGCGCTGTTGTGGCCTCGATTACTACAGGCAAGCCCGTCAAATGGATCGAGGACCGTACCGAGAACCTGAGCAGCACCGGCTTTGGACGTGATTACCACATTCACGCCGAAATTGCCAGCGACAAAGATGGCAATGTCAAGGCACTGCGCGTTCACACCCTGGCCGATCACGGAGCTTTCGATGCTGCCGCTCAGCCAACTAAATTCCCAGCTGGTCTGTTCCACATCTGCACTGGCTCCTACGATTTCAAGAAAGCCTTTGTGGAAGTGGACGCGGTACACACCAACAAAGCGCCTGGTGGCATTGCCTATCGCTGCTCCTTCCGTGTCACCGAAGCCTCTTACCTGATCGAGCGCACAATGGACACGCTGGCGCACAGGCTGGGCAAGGACCCGGCAGAACTGCGCATGCAGAACTTCATCAAGCCAGAAGCCTTTCCCTATCGATCCGCGCTCGACTGGACCTATGATAGCGGCAACTACGAAGCGGCACTCAAGCTGGCGATGAAGAATGTCGATTACGAGGGCCTGCGCCGCGAGCAAGCAGAGAAGCGGGTACGTGGCGAACTGATGGGCATCGGTATCTCCTCGTTTACCGAGATCGTCGGCGCGGGACCCGGCAAGCACTTCGACATCGCGGGCATCCAGATGTTCGATAGCTGCGAGGTGCGCGTTCACCCGACTGGCAAGGTCCTGGCGCGCATCGGCGTGCAGACTCAGGGCCAGGGGCACGAAACCACTTTCGCTCAGATCATCGCCGCCGAGCTGGGTATGTCGCCCGACGATGTAGATGTCGAGCATGGCGATACCGATACCGCGCCGTATGGCCTCGGTACCTACGCCAGCCGCAGCACACCTGTAGCAGGAGCCGCTACCGCCCTGGCAGCCCGTAAGGTGCGCGACAAGGCCAAGAAGATTGCCTCTTACCTGCTAGAAGTTGGCGAGGAGGATCTTGAATGGGAGCCGGGCCGCTTCTACGTCAAAGGCTCGCCGGACAAGGGCAAGACTATCCAGGAACTGGCCTTCGCTGCTTACACCAACTGCCCGCCATACCTGGAGCCGGGCCTGGAGGCCGTGAACTACTACGATCCGCCCAATCTCACGTATCCCTTTGGCAGCTACATCTGCATCGTCGACATCGACCGTGGCACCGGGCAGGTTCACATTCGCCGCTTCATGGCCGTGGACGACTGCGGCACCATCATCAATCCGATGGTCGTCGAAGGGCAGATCCACGGTGGCCTGACGCAGGGACTGGCCCCGGCGATGTACGAAGAACTGGCCTACGACGAGAACGGCAATGTGCTCAGCGGCTCCTTCCAGGACTACCTGATCCCTACCTCGATGGAGACGCCCAGCTGGGAGCTTGATCGCACCATCACGCCCTCACCGCACCATCCAATCGGAGCCAAGGGGGTCGGCGAATCGCCCACCGTCGGTGCGCCGCAGGGCATCGTCAACGCCGTTGTCGATGCCCTGGCCCATACCGGTGTGCGCCACATTGACATGCCTCTGACACCCTGGAAGGTCTGGCAGGTGCTCAAAGAGAAAGGGCTGGCAACCGATTAGTCTTTTTGTACATGGAGCGACGCTGCTTGCCTCGCGTTGCTCCATGTGCAAAGGTTCCTGGAGGATCTCATGTCTCGATCCCTGTTAGAGGTGGCCTATCAATTGACGCAGGCGAACAGGCCGTTTGTGCTGGCAACCGTTGTGTGGTGCGAGCGACCAACCTCTGCGAAGCCGGGCGCGCAGGCAATTATCCAGGAGGATGGGCAGATGATCGGCTGGGTGGGCGGCAATTGTACGCAGCCTATCGTGCTGCGCGAGGCTAAGCGTATTCTGCGTGAAGGCGGCGAGCCCTATCTGCTGCGCCTGGGCACGCCAGAAAAAGCCGAGACGCGGGATATGAGCAGCGTGCGCACCTTTCCCATGACCTGCGCCAGCGGGGGAGCGTTAGATATTTATATGGAGCCGCATTTACCGCAATTACAACTTTTGTTGATTGGTGACTCGCCCATCATTGCTGCACTCCAACGTCTGGCTCCTGTGCTTGATTTCCGCGTGACGCTGGCCAATGACACCAATCTCAAACAGGTGTCAATCGACGAACGCACGTACATCGTGATCGCCACGCACGGGCAGTACGATGAAAACGTCCTTGAACAGGTGCTGGTCAGTTCCGCTGCCTACATCGGCATGGTCAGCAGCATGCGCCGGGCCGAAGCCTGCCGGGCCTATCTGCGCGAAGCTGGTATGAGCGAGCAGTATATTGCGCGTCTTAAGGCTCCCGCCGGCCTGGACATCGGCGCGCGCACCCCCGAAGAGATCGCGGCCAGCATCCTCGTCGAACTGGTCCAGGTTCGCCGCCACCCGGCGCGGTATGACGCGAGCAAGGAGAGCGCAGTTGAGCCGGCAAGTATTCCAGAAGGAAACACGCCAGCTATTGTGCAAGATGCAGAAGCCACCGCCATCGATCCTGTCTGCGGCATGACCGTCGAAATCGCGGGCGCGCGCCACACCAGTACCCATGCCGGGCACGTCTTCTACTTTTGCTGCCCCGCCTGCAAACGCGAATTCGAGCGCGCACCGGAAAAGTTTCTAGTTGGCAATGGCAAGTAAGAAAGTCTGTTGCATCGGCCGTACTACTAACTCTGGCTCGCCCCGGTAGAGGGTCGCGTAGGATCGGGTGTTGGCACCGGCTGTGTTGGAGGAACGGGCGCTGGTTGTGGCTCTGGAACGGGAATAGGCTGCGGTTGTGGGACAGGGACTGGCTGTGTTGGTGGAAGCGGCACTGGTTGGGGCTGTGGTTGCGGATCTGGTATTGGCTGTGGCGGCGGCACCGGTTGCGGCGGCGTAGGAGGTATTTGCGTATTGGTCATCGTGTCTCTTCTCTGCATTGAACCATCCTTCCTCTTCAAACGCGTTCTTTCATGTGAGAGAAGTGCCCTCTGAGGGCCTTCCTTTTGTTACACGTTTGGCGATCAGTAAAGGCGTCTGATTCCCTGAGACGGAGGTCACTGCTCTTTCCTCTTTGGCTGGTCAGTTGGTATAATAAATGCCAGAATTACATTCAAGCCCACTCTGGAGCAAGCACTATGACGAGGAATAAGAACCAGCCTTTGAACGAGGGAGAACATTCCCGGTATGAGGGTGAACGTGTGCGACTGAGAGAGGATTTTTTGCTCTTCGACACCAGCCGAAAGTATACCCACATCCGTTACTCAGACGATGGACTTTTCGTGGGCTTGCGATCCAGCATCCGCCTGGAAACGGGCTTGCTTGGAAATCTCGCTCTGTCGAGTGTAGCTGCACCTTACGCGAAGGAACGTTCTGTAGTGCTTACCCCATTTGACCGCGAGCAGGGCTATCCGCTCGACATAGATGACCTTTTTGTGCAGCGTCGGATAGCAAAAGTTCACAGGGTGAAACGCGAGCATGCTGGAACTATTCAGGGCCTTTCCCTCTTCGTCTTTGGAGGGTATGAGGATGAAGCAGATAACACCTTGCTCCAGGCCATTTTGCACGGGGACCTTCAGAAGCAGGAGGGTACACTGGCCGAGCAGTTGCATCGCCTGTTTCTGACCCTGAAATTTCCAGGGGGTGCCTCTTTTACGGCTCAAGCACAACTGAATACCCAGCATCCATATTTGCTATTCCGTACATTCTTTCCTTCTGATACCGGACCATTGCCCCGCGTAGGTAACCTCGCATCTCCTTCTCAAATCTCATCTGAACCTCATTCTATTAGGGGCGTGTCCCAGGGACAGGGATCGGATCGGACCGAGGGATTTGAGCTGCTGGCCCCATTTGACCTGGCTAAGCTCCAGACGATCCGCGCGCAGTTCCTTGTCCTGGCCGCTTCAGAGTAATGGGCTATGATGCCTTTGCCGGAGCTGCATTTTTCTTTCCCCTTCCCAGGGCCGCGAAGAAGTGAACGACCAGAATCGAAATGACTGCTCCGATAAAGGAGGTGATCAGCGGGATATGTGTCGTTGGTATCCTGAAGTCTTGATTCCAAGTGAGGGGGACAAAGGTAATGAAGAGCCATATCCCGATCAAAGCAATGAAGAACGCCCCGATGAAGCCGCCAGGGGTGGTCTGACGCATGAGCTTCTCGACGATTACCGCCGCGATAACGGAAATGCCGAGTATCAGCAAGAAATCAAGAAAGTCGTAAGTGATGGTGTACCCGGCAACTGAAATGGTGATGGAAAGCAGATCGGCAAAAGTTCTATTCTTGCCAATGTCAATAGCCAGTGTGAAAAACCCCGAGCCGATGTTCATATTTAGAGTGAAAAGGTCTGCGAGGAACATCCCTAACCCTCCTTTATCTACTTGTTGTTTGCTCACAGCAGCAGCGATCTGCATGTACAGGCAAGTAGGTAGTATCTAAAGTGGACACTATGTCAGTAAACGGCCTACTTACGAGAAAACGCTCGTTGCAAGAAAGTTAGGTGTGCAGTTGTGCTGAATATTACACGCGGAATGCATGGGATTCGGAGACAATTTGCCGATTTCTTCGCTTTTTTCTCACTCTGGAGAGAGTGGAGGTAATGGAGATTGTTCAATAATCTGTAAAACGCGTTCGACGAGCGTTTCCCTGGGACGGGCCTCGACGACGGGCAGATTGTAGTGATCGGCTTGGCGACGCAACCAGTGTCCATAGAGCCAGCAGGCACTGGCAAATGTTTCCTGTTCCTTGATGGAATTTTTGCCGAAACCACGCCCCTGCATGTGTATATTGTTTAGCAGCACCTTCTCGTCGGACTCGATAATGAAGACGGAGCGTACCTCTGTAGTGACCTGCGCGGGCGTGAAGTGGATGTTGGAGAAATCGCGGCGCGCGGCCAGCGCGGGCAGGATACTATCGCCCTCGATGATCACCGGGCCAGCGCTTTGCACGAACACATGATGGGCAATAGCAACCGAGAGCGGGCGCATCATTGCCTTGCCGACGGTAATGAAGCCGTCGCAGAGCGCCTCTGGCGGTTTTTGCCAGATAGTAGGGTGAGCCAGGAAATAGTGAATGCCAGGCTGCTCTGCTGGCGTGGTTACTTGCTGGATGGCCATGCGAATGTCGTCTGCCAGCAGGATCGAGCGATTTAGCCTGCGTGCGATAGCCTGTGCTACCATCGTTTTGCCTACACCCGAACTTCCGCCGATCAACAGAACCCGCCAGTCAGGTAGATCTCTCTGTGGCTGCTGCATAGATGCTCTATCCTTCTCTCTACCAGGTAATCAAAAGTATGGCCAGATACGAGCGCCTATTATAACAGATGCTAGGCAGGTACGTACAGGCGTTGGGCCTGGTCATAGCGGTAGAGCGGATTGCCGGGGTGATAAACCAGATTGCCATTGCTATTTTCTGTGAGCCAGAGCAGTACCTGAGTTCCCTCCGGCAGATGCAGATGGTAATTCCAGTGATCCAGGCCGCCCGGGCCGGTGACTGCGTAGAGCCAGGATCCGCCATCATCGTCAATAGTATTGGGTGTAAGCTGATCACAGGAAAGCGAGTTGTCATCATGGGTGTCATTGACCTGAAAGTCACAGACAGGGAGCGTTGCGCCATTGAGCGAGGCTGTGGGATCAGGGTAAGGATACGTCGCGAAACCCGCGATCTTCTTGCGCGGATACATTGCCTGCGCCCAGACCCAGGCTCCAACCGGCACGGGAATGGCCGTTGTAACCGAGAGCTTAACTTCGACTCCGCTGGTAATGCGTACAGTCAGCAGACAGCCATTTGTACAGTCCACGCCGGGCTGTTTCTGCTGCTGAACGGGAATGAGCGGAGTTGGAATCGGAGCAGCGGGTGAAAGAGCCGAAACCTTCAACACCAATCCTCCCAGGGCAACGAGCGGATATTGCGGCATCAAGGTTACAGTATCGCCCGGCTGTAAATCGTTGCAGTTCTGGCCCATAACCTGATCCAGGGCTGTAACGGTATTGGGCGCGGCCTGGCTAAAAATTTCTCCAGCATCGCTCATGCGCATATGCGTCGCCAGGATTTCATCGCAGGAGTCCGCTTCCTGCACTGTATAAGTTATAGCGCCGGGCTGAGGCAAAAGCTGGATCATTGGAGGCATAGGTGTCGGACTTATCTGAGGCGTTGGATTGGCCATAACATAGAAAACGTGCGTTAAATTAGGTAGAAGCCGATGACCCATGCTAGTCCCAAATAAAAAGGCTGGAATAGCGAAAGCGAGCAAAAAGGGAATAAGCAGAAACAAACGCCAGGGCAGGATTTGCCTGGCTAGCCTGAGATTTTCTGCAAGTGTGCTTCGTGGACGAACCCGGCGATACATTGACGATTTTCCTTCTCCCTATGCTTATCCTACAGGCATTATAGCAAAGAAGGTGGGCAAATTACCATCGAGATAGGCAAATCTGCTTTGCTGTTGTAGAATAGATAGAGCGATAGGAGAATAGGGCGGGAAATAGAGCAGATACTCGCCCTATTCGTGTAGTCTGGCAACGTATATATGTCTGGTAACGTATATAGTGCTAGCGGAGCAGAAAGTAGTTTAACTCAGGGCAGAAGGAAAGTCTCATGGGAATCGCGCCCAGAATTCTGATTGTTGATGATAGCCCAACGCTGCGCATGATTATGGCCCGCGCGCTCCAAAAAATCGGCTACCAGGTCTCGCTGGCGTCGAATGGCAACGATGGGCTGGCTAAAGCACTCCAGGAGCGTCCCCACTGTGTCATCCTGGATGTCGTTTTGCCCGGCATAAACGGCTTCAGTTTGTGCCGCCACCTGCGTTCACTGGACCCTGAACATGATCTGTCAATTATTCTGATTAGCAGCAAGAATCAGCCGATTGACCAGAGCTGGGGATTGCGCCAGGGAGCTGATCGCTATCTCCCCAAGCCCTTCACAGAAGAGCAATTAATCGAGACCGTCAGAGAGGTTCTGATGGCCAACATCCACCCCTAATGCCTGTCAATCTCCTTCTCCAGCAAGGCGTGATGGGACTCGCTTAACCAGAGAAGGGGGAATAGATCTGCCTCAAGCGCATCCAGTAGTGCGCTGGCCTCGTGCCACGCGAAATCATACTGGCTTTGCGTTATCTCACCCAGGCGCAGGGCCTCGTCCAGTTCATCTACATCAAGCAAAAGTGTTTCGCCCTCTGGGGAGATCACAATATCAAGATAGAGGTCCTCATAACAGGGCACGCCGCGTTCATCCACTCCCATCTGCCCGATGATATCGATATACCACTGGACCAGTTTGCCGCGCTCATCGAAAGCGGCCAGCAGGACATAATGCGCGCCATCGGGAAAATGTTGCAGCCAATCGAAGCCGCGATCAACAATGCGCACCTGCTGCCCGTTAAAGGTGGCGTACAGCGGCTCAGTTACGTCATCGATGTGCAGCAAAGTCGCGTATCCATGATATTCCGGCGTATCGATACGCTTGACTGCAAAACGTCTGGTTGTCACACGCTGCCAATCAAGGCGGTCAGCTTTTCTGATTTTCATAAAGCCTTCTTATAGGTGGATTTTAACTCAGGAATAATTTTACCATACCTCTTCCTTCCATACATAGGCCAACGCGCAGTTGAGCACGGCGATCAGCGCGAATATCGTTCCCAGAGTATACTAGCTGGTAACGTAAAGGACCGGGGTTCTGGAATGCCGAACTCTCGCTAAAGGTTCCTGCGCGGCGAAGCCGCGCAGAGGGGTTCTCCTATTCTATAGAATATGCGCGAAATGCATGGTCCATAGAATTAGGAGAACTTAAAGGCGTTGCTTGTTACTCTTTCTTTGCGACCGGGAACTGGATCTCGGTCACATAGGACTCGTCATCCTGGCGTACCGGTTGGGTGCAGTACAGATAGACTTCGCGGTTAGGGCCGGCCACTGTGTAGCCGTTGGCGTCTATCCAGCGTAAGACGGCTTCGTATGCATGGCTGAACTTGTTGTAGGCTCCCTTGTGAACAACACTGGCCATGGTGGCGCCGGGCAGTTCGTAGACTTTGACGCGATCCCCGGCAGGCACAGGCTGTTTCAGGTAGAAAACAGCTTCGCCATCAATAGCGCTGGTCTTGTGATCTTCGTCATGCCAGATTGCAACTCCGGCCAGGGTCATCCCGTCTACGCCGAAGCGGGCCAGGTAGCCGCCAAGCTCATCAAAGAGGCGACCAACCTCCGCGTAGCTGGTGAGCGTATCGCGAATACCGGCGACTAGCTGCGGTTCAACCTGCTTCAGAACAACATCATAGTTTGACATAACATCCTCCATGTCAATAGCGCTGAGGCGAGCTTCGATACGGGCCAGACGTTCCTGTTCCACGGTGATATGCTGCTGCAACTCGGCGCGCTTGAGGCGCAGCATACCATGGAGCTGTTCCGATGAGACGTTTTCCTTGAGCACCTGACCGATCTGTTCCAGCGAGAGGCCCAGGTCTTTGAGAGCCAGAATACGATTGAGCCTGGAAACCTGGCTGGCCTCGTAATAGCGGTAGCCGGTTGAGGCATCGATGCTAATCGGCTTGAGCAGCCCCGTCTCATCGTAATAACGCAGGGCCTTGATCGAAACTCGGCTCAGCTTTGAGAAATCACCAATCTTAATCATGCGTGTGCTCCGTACGGGTCGCGTTTGTGTCCAGCAATTGCTTCTACGCAGACTCTACCATCTCCCGTTACGGGAGAGTCAAGCCTTTTCATAGATTGGCCCTATTCGTTGGTAAAATATCTTTCATGCTGTTCTGTCTTTGGTGAAGGTAGCCAGATGATGGGATGAAGTGCAGCGCCTCCCATTCCACGGCCAACCCTCCCCTGTTATTTTTCGGAAAAGTGTGGCTATAATTCTATTATGGGCATACAAATAGCTCCACACATTTTACGGTATTACCGGCACATAGCCCGCGCGTTGGAGAGCCTGGACCCTGAAGCGCGGCCCTGGGCGCTTGCCTCGCCCGGTTCGCTGCCGGCGCGTGGCGATACGATTGTGTTTCCCGGCTCGTTTAATCCGCCGACGCTGGCGCACATGGCTATGCTGCGCCAGGCGCGTAAGCTGAGCGGGGCTCGCTGGCACGTCTACGCGGCTCTGAGCAAGCAAATTGTTGATAAAGAAGAAGTCGAACGAATGACATTGCTGGATCGCGTAGTTGTGCTGGAACGAGTCTTAAAGAATCAGGTCAAAGACGCGGGCGTTCTCTTGTTCAATCGAGGGCTGTACGTCGAACAGGCTCAGGGGATGCGCGCAGCCTTTCCACGAGTGCGGCAACTGCGTTTCCTGGTGGGCTTCGATAAAATTGTGCAGATCCTCGATCCACACTACTACACAAATCGCGAAGTCGCGCTCAACGAGCTCTTTGCCCTGGCGCAGTTGCTGGTCGCGCCACGCGGCACAGAAGGTGAAAACGAGCTAAAAGAGCTGCTGGCGCGACCGGAGAATCGAGCCTTCGCCAGGTTTATTCATCTACTGCCACTGGAAGAGAAGTTTCGCTACATGTCCTCTACCCACGCGCGCGTCGAAGCCCAGCCGGACGAAGTACCAGAGGAGGTGCGCGAGTTTATCCTGCGCACACGCCCCTATGCCCCGCCCTTGCGCTTGGATGATGGCACGGAACGCGATGTCTATGCCGAACGCACGCGAGAGCTTCAGTCCCTGATTGCTAACGGACATACTGGAACGTCAGACGGCTAGCGCCGATCTGGACGGTATCGCCCTCGATCAAGCGGTAGCGCGTAATGCGCATTCCATTCACAAACGTACCAGTGGCGGAGCGGTGATCCTCGATCTCATAGCTGCCGTCGGAAAGCGAGCGGATCGTGGCGTGCAGGCGGCTGACTGCGAGATCCTCCAAGAAGATATCGCACTCGCGGCTGCGTCCGATGGTTGTTTCAGGGGTCTGCAGCTCGTAGCTACCAAGCGAGCCATGTGCGTCCGAGAGGGCTAGTTTGGCGATAGCGCTTGCTTCGGGATCAGGCTTTTTCAGCTTTTTGAGTTCCTGCCCACGCGACGAGGGGAGCTGGAAAGGGCGTGTACCTTCGTGCGCGTAGAATGTCAGGGTAGTGTTGCCAAAACTGAGCACATCGCCGTCTTTCAGAAGGTGCCCGGTGACTGGCTGGCTATTGACGAAGCTATCGCCGCCGCCGTGATCGTCGCGCAGCATATAGCCCTCGGTTGTGCGCAGAATGCTGGCTTGCTTGCGGTGAACCGCCAGATCCTCTAGAAAGAGATCACATTCGCGGCTGCGTCCAATCGTTGTCACATTCTTCCAGAGTTCCACGCGCTTGCCTATCTGTGGACCGTTTTTCATCACAAGGTACGCGGTGGATACCTGATCAAACTGCTCTTCTGGCATGACTTCCCTCTCATCAACATACACTGTCCAGATCTCCGAAAAATAGTGTCGCAGCCTCATTCTTTGCTATTTACTCATCCATGTCTTTTTTTCTGTTGACCGCACCAGGCGCAATCAGAATCTTTTCTGGCGTGATCGGCAGGGTTCTTATACAGACGCCCAGCGCGTCATAGGTAGCATTCGCGATAACGGGAGCTATACAGATAATCGGTACTTCCCCGGCGGATTTCGTGCCAAAAGGGCCGGTTTCCTCTGGATCTTCAACGAGGAGAGTAATCATTTCTGGCATATCCATAGTGGAGACCACTTTGTAATCAACAAAACCCGCGTTACGTATACGCCCCTGCTCATCGAATTGTATCCCCTCTGTCAAGGCGTAGCGAGGTGCCATCGCCACTGTCCCTTCAACTTGATCTGTTGCCAGAATGGGGTTGATAGCCCTGCCCAGATCTAACACGTTGACCGCGCGGGTAACGTATACTTTGCCGGTCTCTGTATCGACCTCGATCTCGACGAACTGCGCGTAGAAAGGCGAGGGCGAATCCTCCTACCCGCGTGCGCACTCGCAGTCGCTCTGTTTGATAGGTCGCGTAGGCAACCTTGCCGCCGCCCGGTTCGTAAAAGTTCGCATATTCAGCAATCATGTATTCATATAGCCGTAAGAAGGCTCTCCCTGAGTTAGTGAAGTTTTTAGGGTAGTCATTGAATGAATCCTGAGCAACTATAATAAACTGGATGGTAGACAACTACGATCCAGTTTATTATAGCAGGGCGATTTATTTAGGAGTCCGCCTACACCTCGCGAAACTCTCCTTCAATTGTGCCGGGCTCACCTTCCGGTGTGTATCCATTGGCTCCGGCAGATGTCCCGTTCCGGCTGTATATCTCTTGTCCGATGCGTTGCATCGCGCTCTCCAGGGCGTCAGCCTCGGTACGCACACGGGCGGTATTGTTGCTGTCAAGCGCCTGGCGCACAGCTCTTACCCTATCCTCAATCTCGCTCCGTAGCCCGGAAGAGAGTTTCTCGCCGGTCTCTTTGAGAGTCCGCTCGGCCTGATAGGCCAGGCTGTCCGCGCGGTTGCGTGCCTCAATCTCTTCTTTGCGCTGGCGGTCCTCCTGCGCGTACCGCTCTGCCTCGCGCACCATCCGCTCGACTTCGTCTTTTGAGAGTCCGCTGGAGCCAGTAATTGTGATCTTCTGCTCGCGCCCGGTAGCCTTGTCACGGGCTGTGACATGCAGGATACCGTTGGCATCGATGTCAAAAATCACCTCGATTTGCGGCACCCCGCGTGGGGCAGGAGCGATACCCTCCAGGCGGAAGCGGCCCAGACTCTTATTATCCCTGGCCAGTTCGCGTTCTCCTTGTAGCACGTGGATCTCCACCGCCGGCTGATTATCTTCTGCCGTACTGAATAGCTCACTCTTGCGAGTTGGAATCGTTGTGTTACGCTCGATCAGGCGCGTCATTACTCCACCCAGCGTTTCCACGCCCAGCGAGAGCGGCGTGACATCCAGCAAAAGCACATCCTTCACTTCACCCTTGAGAACGCCGGCCTGGATGGCTGCACCAACTGCTACCACTTCGTCTGGGTTGACGCCCTTATGTGGCTCTTTGCCAAAGAGCGTGCGTACCATCTCGATGACCGCCGGCATGCGGGTCTGGCCGCCAACGAGTATCACCTCGTCTATGTCTCTTGCTTTCACACCCGCATCCTCCAGAGCACGCAGCACCGGACCACGTGTGCGCTCGATCAGCTCGCCAACCAGTTGTTCCAGCTTAGCGCGTGTGAGCGTCATCACTAGATGTTTGGGGCCACTGGCATTTGCACTGATGAACGGCAGATTGATTTCGGTGGAATGTGCCGAAGAAAGCTCGATCTTGGCTTTCTCTGCTGCCTCTTTCAAGCGCTGCAACGCCATGCGATCCTGCCGCAGATCAATGCCCTCCTCTCGCTGAAATTCATCGGCCATCCACTGGATGATGCGCTGGTCGAAATCATCGCCGCCCAGGTGCGTGTCGCCATTGGTGGCTTTGACCTCGAAGACGCCTTCGCTCAACTGCAAGATCGAAATGTCGAAGGTGCCACCGCCCAGGTCGTAGACCGCGATGAGCTCATCTCTCTTTTTATCCAGGCCGTAGGCCAGGGAGGCTGCCGTCGGCTCGTTGATGATACGCAATACTTCCAGGCCGGCGATAGTGCCCGCGTCTTTCGTTGCTTGGCGCTGGGCATCATTGAAGTAGGCTGGTACGGTAATCACGGCCTGCGTCACCTTTTCACCCAGGCGAGCTTCCGCGTCCATTTTCAGCTTTTGCAGGATCATCGCGGAAATTTCCGGTGGACTGTAGTCGCGCCCGGCGAGGGTAACTCGTGCATCTCCGTTAGGCGCGCGGGTAATCCGATAGGGCACCATCTGGCGAGTTCGCTGGACTTCGGGATCGTCATATTTGCGCCCCATCAAGCGTTTGATCGAAAAGATGGTATTCTCAGGATTCGTCACTGCCTGGCGCTTGGCGATCTGGCCAACCAGTCGCTCTCCTCCCTTAGTGATAGCCACCATCGAGGGAGTTAACCGCGCTCCTTCAGCGTTCTCCAGAACGGTCGGCTCTCCAGCCTCTATCACGGCCACAACCGAATTGGTCGTTCCCAGGTCAATTCCCAGCACTTTAGCCATAGCTCTTGCCTCCTTCCATCGTCTGTGTTCTGCTTATCTTCCTCACTTCTCCACGTCCTTTTAACAACAATGTTTTTCCTTCTATTTCATTCTCCGAAGCAAAAAGCGGAATCCGCATAGGCAGCGCATGACCTGCCCGCTAGGAAGCAGTCAGGCGGGCAGGCCCGTTGCTTATGGCTGGAGGGCATGCCAGTGCTTCTGCACCCAGGAGGTGCTGGGCAACCATGTTACCAGGCCCAGGATCACCAGAAACAGCAGACCCACGATAAACCACGCCGGATTGAGAGCAGCGAAGCCGATTGCTCCGTCAAGTGAGTAGGGTCCAGCTCCGATCACGCCGAGCGCCAGCGCTACAATGAACAGCACCAGAGGATATTCGTAACCGCCCTGACTGTTCCAGAATCCTTTCGGCACATGTGCGCGGATGATGGCAACCAGCATTGCCGAGGCGATTAACAGCGCAGCCAGTGGGGTAAACAGTCCCAGAGCCATCAACAGGCCACCGATGAACTCACCTCCAGCTGCCGCGATGGCCCACCACTTCGCCGGGTGCAGGCCAAGCATTTCTATCATATGAATCGTGCCCTGCAATCCATGTCCACCGGAAACACCAAAAAGCTTTTGCGCTCCATGAGCAAGAAAGATGAGTCCAAGAGTCAGGTGAATTAGCAGGAGTCCAAAAGCAAGTGCTATCATGGTATCCTCCTTCTCTGCTATACTTGTTCTGTCCGTTATCCGTTTTTCGTTACTTTTCTTCCCATCTATATGAAAAGGGCTTATCTGTCCATCCCAGCGGGAGGACGCGTTTTGCACTCATCGCCCAAGCCCTGTGCGGGCGAGAGCAGTGTGATGTGCGCTTTCGTACATGCGCCAGAGATTCTCTTGGGCAGCCTCCGCATAGGCCCGGCTGTCCTCTTCGGGTAGACGCGAGGCCACTTGCTGAATCTGATGGCACAGGTCACGGATGACATTTTCCAGATCAGCAAAGTTGCCGATAACTCTCTCTGGTTGGTACATCTGCTCACCTCCCTCTCTTTGAGAGGAATGAAGCTGAAGTCAGGCCGGTAGCCTGCGCTCTTTTCCTCCATTTCCTATCACCATCGTCTCCTTTTCATTCCGAAAAATATATATGTCATCTACCAAAATTTGTCAAGTAATCTAACAAATATATAACACAACTCTAATATAAATCTAATGGAGGGGAGAACAAAATAGGAGTAAGGGATCGGCGTAACAGCGAAAAAGCTGGCGATAGTGTGCGCAAGCATTGTGCGTTTATAGATATTTATTTACAAATTTTGTTAGATTTCTTTACAAACAAAAGATACGATTCTTCTCAAGAACAGGTGCAAAAGCAGGTACCAACAAGGAGGTGATAACTATGTCGCATGTTTCTGAAGACCTGCTGCCTCGTGATCCAGAGGAACACCAGGCCCGGCATCGCTCTGTGTTCGGAGCGCGCGGAAGGGGCGCAGCTTCCCGGGTGTTTCTGGCCCTGGTCCTGCTCCTGGTGCTTGGCGTGGGACTCTTTGCCGGCTGGGTCTATGGGAGAGACTCAGCGCTGCACCAGCTTGTAAGCGCACCAACTCCCCTGGCCACATTAGAGCCAGGGGCAAGCCCGGTCGCTACCATCCCCGCGTTGAATGGGAATAATCTGCAAGCGGTGCAGGAGGCTGTTATCCAGAAGGTAAGCCCGGCGGTAGTGGAGGTGGTTGCTCAGATGCCGGGTAGTACCAGCATTGGCTCAGGGGTCATTATTGACAAGCGTGGCTACATCGTCACCAACAATCACGTGGTAGCTGGCGCGCAAAGTGTCCAGGTAGTTCTCTACGATAATACTCAACTTCAGGCGAGCGTGGCGGGGACCGATGCCCCTGATGACCTGGCAATTCTCAAGATCGCTTCCCCATCGCATCTGGTGGTGGCGACTCTGGGGGACTCGTCAAAGCTGGCCGTTGGCGAAGATGTGCTGGCAATTGGCAATCCCCTGGGCATTACGCAAACGGTGACCAATGGTATTATTAGCGCGCTGAATCGTACCGTCTCGGAGGGGCAGTCGTCGGCGGGGCAAACAGCCGCGACGATTCCCGATGCGATCCAGACCAACGCGGCCATCAACCCGGGCAATAGCGGCGGTGCTCTGGTAGATCTGCAAGGGAATGTCATTGGTATTCCGACGTTGACCGCAATCGATCCCGAATTCAACACTCCAGCAGCTGGCGTCGGCTTTGCTATTCCCTCAAATCGGGTCCGCTTCATCGCGGAACAGGTAATTCAGTACGGCAAAGTGCTGCACACAGGCCGGGCATCATTGGGTGTGGAGGTTGAGGCGGTGACACCCTACCTGGCCGAACTTCAGAATCTGGCTGTGGATCAGGGAGCACTGATCGTTAGCTTGCAGGCGGGAGGCCCTGCTCAACAAGCGGGACTCCAGGTAGGAGACGTAATCGTGCAAATCAACACGACTTCTATCCCTGACGCCTCGTCGCTGGAGGACTTTCTCGCCCAAGCCTCTCCAGGTGCTGTGGTGGAGGTCCAGATTGTTCGTGGAAACCAGCGGATGACGGTGCCCGTCACGCTAGGGGAGCTCTCCGCTCAATCGTGACAGCGAGCAGCATTCTTCTTGAAAGAAAGTAATCAGGAAACGATGCAAGCTGAAAAAAGAGGCGCGGGCAGAAGAAAATCAGGTCCGCAGAGGGCTATTTGAAAAGCCCTCGTGCAGCAGAAAGGCGGAAAAAGAGGGGTCTCTTTCCCGCCTTTCTGCTAGATTTTTGTTAATATCCCGTTATCTATTTGTTAGATAAATTGACAAGATTTGGTATACGATTGTATATATCTATAGGGATGGGAAAGAGACGAGTTACCCGGCTGGTTTCTATCTATGGTCTATGGCGCCCATTGTTCCGTGCTGCGCCCAGGGAGAAGATTGATTCTGAGCATGTTGTTTAGAAGTGGGTACCATGCGGAACGCAATGAAGCAGCCTACTGAGGAGCTTTGTGGAGAGGGGGATGACGCGCCCAATGAATATGCGCCATCGCGCGACCGGTCAGAGCTGACCTCCCCGTTTGCCTTATGAGGATGTTCTCGCTTTCTGTTCTTTTTTCTTCGTGTCGACAAGAAACATGAAAAGGAGGAGAAAGATGAAGATTGCTCATATCGCTCCGCCATGGTTCACGGTCCCTCCCAAACACTATGGCGGAACGGAGACGGTATTGTTTCATTTGATCGAGGAGCAGGTAGCACAGGGGCACGAAGTGATCTTACTGGCCCCTGGAGATGCCAAAACGACGGCCAGAGTGGTTTCGTTTTTCGAGCAGTCGCTTATCGACAGTGGAATACCCTGGCACGCTCATCTGAAAGCTTATTATCATCTGCATCAGTCGGTGGAGTATGTCAAAGATCATGCATTTGATATCCTGCATACGCATCTATCTTCATCGGCGGATATGTATCTGTTTCCTTTAACAGCCGATCTGGCTACACCCCACCTGATGACGATTCATAGTCGCTTCCCGTTTGATCGGGTAGGGAACTGGATCGGTGACGCCGATGCCTACTACCTCAAATGGGCCAGCAGAATTCGCGCAGTCGCGATTAGCCAGAGCGCACGATCTCAGCTTCCCCCTGAGCTTAACGTCGCTGGCGTTGTGCATCATGGCGTGCCTATGAAGCTCTTTGAGCCAACCATTGATGCTCCCGACGAGTTCTTTGTCTGGTTGGGCCGCATGGTTCCTGACAAGGGGCCGCATCTGGCGATTGCCGCAGCACGCAAAGCAGGGGTTCCGCTGGTGCTGGCCGGAATCGTCGATCACCATATTCCCGAGGCTGTGCGCTATTTTCGCGAACTAATCGAGCCGCAGCTCGACGGGTGCCAGATTCGCTATGTTGGGCCGGTCATGCTGGCAGACAAAAGGGACCTGCTGAGCCGAGCGCGTGCGCTGCTCAATCCCATTCAATGGGAAGAACCATTCGGCATGGTAATGATCGAGGCTATGGCCACGGGGTGTCCGGTGATTACCTTTCCTCGTGGTGCGGCCCCTGAGATCCTGGCGCATGGTGAGAGCGGTTTTCTGGCGCAGGATGTCGATGAAATGGCCAGCTTTATCAAGCAAATTGGCCTGCTCGACCGGTCCAGAGTTCGCGCCTACGCCGAGACGCACTTTTCCTCCCAGGTCATGGCAGAGCGCTACCTTGCCCTGTATCGCCAGGTGAGTGCTGGCATGCAGCCGGGCGTATATCCTGACTCTCGCATGATTGGCGCTGCTCCGGCCGGCAACGAAGAGCCTGAAATGATTCGTGCATAAGGTAAAAGTGGACGGTATGAACGTCACTATACCGGCGTTGCTATAAAAGATCGGGGAGAAGAAGAGCAGCCGAAGACGCACCTTTTCCCTCAACGAGAGGAGACCAGAACGAAAACCGGTGATTGTTACATACCTCCTTTTTGGGGAATAAAAAAAGATACACGGTTGTTGTTAGCAGGTGGAAAGGATAGAAGGGTCAGGCGGGAAGCGCCCTGGTCCCCATCATCACGCTTCTATCTGTCATTTGCTGAAGGAGGTGAAGATGTATGGCTTTGTTGACAAAGTATGATCCGTTCCATGAAGTGCTTAGCTTACGCGATGCGATGAACCTGCTCTTTGAGCAGAGCGTTGTAAGTCCGACCTGGTGGAGAACTGGCGCACGAGTGTTCGGTGCGCCTGTGGATGCCTATGAGACGGAGCAGGGCTATCAGGTGACGGTGCTCGTACCTGGAATCAAGCCAGAGGATATCGATATCTCAGTACAGCAGCACCAGTTGTCAATCAAGGGGCAATATCCAGCTTTCCTTGAAGATGAGAAACAGGTCAACTGGTTGGTACATGAGATTGGCTCTGGTTCCTTTGAGCGCACGATCACTTTCGACCGGCCCATCGATCCCGATAAGGTCGAGACGCACTACGAGTACGGCGTACTGACCATTTCGCTGCCAGTAAGCGAGGCCAGTCGCCCGAGGCGGATCAGCATCACCGGCCCAGCGGAGCAGTTGGCCGAAGCAGGTGCGAGCCGCTAATCCCTCCAGGGAACCATGTATGCTGCTCGCAACCGATGTGAGCGCCCTCTTCAGGTTCCCAGGCAAATAATGAGACCTTATCTCTGTCTCTAGGAAGACAGAGAGCATCTCCTCCCGGAAGTGAGAGTGAGGGACCAGGTAAGTGAGAGAGTGTGTGAAATGAATCGGGTGGTCCTGTAGGCGGCTGATCTGGTCAGCCGCATTCTTCCGGCGAGGAGCGTTTCTTCTCCTTACCCCGCAGGCAGCCAGGCAGAAAGCCTGGCTTTTTTTCTGCCTATCTGGATGTTCTCACAGTCACGCCCTCGACCGTCATCTGACCGGGCGGCCTCGCCGAAGTAAGGCCGTCGGCACCCTTGACTGCAATCAGCGGCGCATATGTGGAGAACAGGCACAGCTCCATCTTAGTCCTCTGTTTCTTCCGAGGGAGTAACTGTCGCGTTGATGACGGTTGCGCCAGTCACGGCCAGCAAATCGGCTACGCGCAGGCGCAGGTTAATCCCACGCTGGCCGCCGTTGATAAAAAGCTCTTCTAACTGCGCGCCGCTGGCATCCAGGTACATTTCAAACGGCTTGTCCAGCAAGGCCAGGGGCGAGATGCCACCTACTTTCAGGCCGGTCAGGCGTTCAGCCTCGCGCTGCGGAGCCATCTGCAGGTTTTTGGCACCGACAGCTCTGGCGGCCAGGCGCGGGTTGAGTTCGCGATCACCGGGCACCATGATTAGCAGGTGGCGGTTGTCGTCGGCCAGCGTGACCAGGGTTTTAAAGACATGGCCGGCTGGCACGCCGAGCAGCAGAGCAACCTCTTCGGCGGAATGAATCGTCTCTGGATACGTGAAGGTCGTATACGGCACATGCCGTTTATCCAGCAGGCGCATTGCATTGGTTTTTGCTTTGCTTTGTTTTGCCATTGAGAATACTTCCTGAAGTAAGGAATATACACGCTGCTCATCACAGAGCACAGCGCTTGAGAAGTCTGCTGCCCGGTGCCTGTGTACGCACTCGTATCAGTTCTTCTAGCAGAAGCTGTGGCTCGATGATTGTCTGTTCAGTATAGCATGGATTGAGCTAAGAAATTGCGCCCCTGTCCTACGGCGTTGTAAGATGAGTCAGATTCTCCATTCTTCAATAGCAACGATTTTGAAATGAGAGCAGAGGATTCTTCAATGGCAATGCAAAGCAATCAGCAGGTTATTGTTGAGTATGACGTGCCGGCCAGGATGCGCGACGGCGTAACGCTACGCGCAAACATTTTTCGCCCGGCGAGCGAAGGGCAATGGCCAGTGCTGCTAACCCGCTTGCCCTACGGCAAAGACTTTCCCATTGGCTCCTCGATGATGGATCCCGGACAGGTCGCGCGGCGCGGCTATGTGGTAATTGTCCAGGATACACGCGGGCGTATGACCTCAGAGGGCGAATGGATTCCGTTTATTCACGAACCAGAAGATGGTGTGGATACGATTGCCTGGGCCTCTGAATTGCCCTACAGCGACGGCCAGGTGGGCATGTATGGTATCTCCTATTTTGGCTTTACCCAGTGGGCGGCAGCGATCCATCGGCCACCAGCGCTCAAAGCGATCATTCCTGCCCAGACCTGGAACGATCCTTTTAATGGAGTGCTCTTTCGTGGCGGCGCGCAAGAACTTGGCTCCTCTGGCTCCTGGCAGTTGAATATGGCACTGGACGTGCTCATGCGCCGCCACCGGGGGAATCCAGAGGCGCTTGGCCAGGCCATCTATTTGCTTGTCAGGGAAATCGATACGCTGGGGACCAGTGGCTATGCCTCGTTGCCTCTGAAGGATTTTGCTCCCTTAAAGCAGCAAGACATAGCCCCTTACTTCTTTGAGAATTTCAATCATCCGATGGAGCGTGATTACGAACTGGTGCGCCCGCTGCACATCATTGGGCACCACCACGATGTCACTGTGCCAACTCTGAATATTGGCGGCTGGTACGATATCTTTGTGCAGGATACCATTACCCATTTCAAGGCCATGCGCGAAGAGGGGAGCACGCCGGAGGCCAGGCAGAGCAAACTGCTTATCGGACCCTGGGCGCATGGAGGCTTTGCCAATCCAATCGGCGAACTCAACTTTGGTTTCGGTGCCAGCGCGGCCTTGATTGATCTCAAGATGGACCTGGTCAGTTACCAGTTGCGCTGGTTCGATCACTGGCTCAAGGGCATTGACACGGGTATGTTGAACGAAGCGCCAATCAAGCTCTTCGTCATGGGAGCAAATATCTGGCGCGACGAATACGAATGGCCTCTGGCGCGCGCCGTAGCAACCCGTTACTACCTGCACAGCGGCGGGCACGCCAACAGCCTGAATGGTGATGGTACCCTCAGTATGCACCCACCAGCATCATCAGAGGCTATCTCTGATCAGTACATCTATGATCCCGCTAACCCCGTACCCACACGCGGCGGTGCTCTTCTGATGACGCCTGAGTATCGTCCTGGTCCATATGACCAGCGTCCGGTAGAGGCTCGCGAAGATGTGCTGGTATATACTAGCGAAGCGCTCTCAACTGATGTAGAGGTGACTGGACCGATCAAGGTTCATCTGTGGGCGGCGTCAAGCGCGCCAGATACCGATTTTGTTGCGCGTCTGGTCGATGTCCATCCTGATGGCTACGCCCAGAATCTCACCGACGGCATTATTCGCGCGCGTTACCGCCATTTTGAGCAGGGAGAAGCGCCCAGCCTGATTGAGCCTGGTCGGGCCTACGAATACGAGATTGATCTCTGGTCAACCAGCAACCTGTTCAAGGCGGGGCACCGTATACGCGTGGATGTAACCAGCAGCTCTTTCCCGCGCTGGGACCGCAACCCCAATACCGGCCACCCCTTCGGGACCGACGCGGAACTGGCGACCGCGCGCCAGACGATTCTGCACGACGAGGCTCACCCATCATATATCATTTTACCCATTGTGCCAGCGCGTACGTAAAGCTTTGGCTCTTTCCTATGATAAGGAGAGATTGGAAGGAGCGAACGGTAGATGCAGCAAGAAGATCTCGCTCTAGTCAAACCCACTGTGGCTTTAGAGAAAGAATACGTAGCTATGGTCCGTGAATTTATGGAAACGGATGAAGCCTGGTTTACCAACTTTCCCCTGGCCTTAGAAAATTTTGCAGAATTTGTACGCGAGTTGGAGGAGGAAGAGCAGGGGGTTGGTCTGCCTCCGGGAGTCGTACCACAGCAAACCTACTGGCTTGTCAAAGATGGCGTGAACGTCCTGGGCGAGATCCGCCTGCGCCCGCGCTTAACAGAGCCATTCGAGCAGCATAACGGGCATATTGGCTATAACATCCGTCCCTCTCAACGCGGGCGTGGCTACGCCACTCGTCAGCTTGCTCTCGTGCTGGACAAGGCGCGAGAGCAAGGACTGACCCGCGTTATGCTGACCATAGATGGCGAGAATCCCTCGTCTGTGCGGGTGATCGAGAAAAATGCTGGCAAGCTGGCATGGCAGCGTCTCGCGCCGGAATCGGGCGAGACGCTCTCTTGCTATTGGATCGACTTGATATAACAAAAGTTGTTATTTGTGGATTTGCAGCATTTTCAGAATTTTCTGATGAGCAGGAGAGGACTGGGTAAAATGCATATCTCATCCTCTCCTGCTATTGTCGTGTGATTACGTATCGCGCGAGCATAGGCATGAGCAAAGACGCACCTGGAATTCCGTGGCTATCGTTGGCGAAAAAAAGCAATCCAAGCAGACCAAGCAGAATGACGAGCGCGGCCAGCAAAAGAGCCAGCGCCAGACGCCGATTGTGAAAATATCTGGCCTCGTTGAGCCAGGCAAGGTTCAGGGCGAGCAATTGTTGCTGCAAATCAGGGAGTTTGCGCGGGGAGCCGCTGGGAGGCTGGTCCTGTTCTGATACTTCGGCTGGCCCTGGCTCCAGCAATTGTTGCTGTGGCTTGTCAGCCTCCAGAGTGGCGACGGGCGCTCTGGAAGAAGAAACGGCGACTAGCTGTGGCGTCCGCCGAGGCACCGTTGCTTTTGGCACAGATGCCAGGGGAACTGTTGAGAACTCCCGCTGAGAGATAGCCAGGGGCGCTGCTGCTTTTACTTCCTGCCTGACTTCACTCACGCATCTGCGGGTAGCACGCTGTTGGACTGAGCGGGCCTGTAAAACCTCCTGAAGCGTTACTTCGTAGGCGTGAGCGAAGCCGAGAATGTTTGGATAGCGTTGCTCCGGCTTCTTGGCCAGGGCTTTGAGAAAAACTGCGTCTAGTTCTTTAGGAATCGATGGGTTAAGCATGCTTGGAGGCGTAGGAGGCGTGTAATGGTGATGGTGAAGGAGCTGGGCAGCCGTTCCTTCAAAAACAGCGCGGCCGGTGAGCAGTTGGTAAATCATCACCGCCAGTGCATACTGGTCCGCGGCCGGGCCAACATGAACCGATGTAGCCAGCGCAGGATCATCGAATTGCTCTGGAGCCATATAGAGTGGTGTGCCAACCGAGCGATGGAGCGAGCGCCCGCTGCGATAGAACGCTGCCAGGCCAAAATCTGCCAGCAAGAGGTGTGGCCTGCCGTGCGGAAAGATTTTCGCCAGCGTAGGATCCTGACCGGGTTTGGGAGTGCTGCGTTCAACGCGAATGAGGAAGTTTGTTGGTTTGATATCGCGATGAATGATCCCATGATCGTGAGCGCATTGGAGGCCAGCCGCAGCTTGCAGCAAGTAGTAGCCGGCTTCTTCTGCGCAGATCGGCCAGGGGAAATTGAAGAACTGGGTGCGCCGTTGCAGCCAGTTCCAGAGAGAGCCTTCAGGCAAATAGGGCATCACCAGGTACGTAACGGGTAAGCTTTCCGTATCGAGTAGCTCATCGCCAAAATGATACAGCGGTAAAATATGGTCGTGTTCAAGTTCAGCTACTGCCCTGGCCTCACGTTCAAAACGTGCCGCGGCCTGTTTGCCCTCAGGAGTCTCCGGTACCGCCCGCAGATCACTACATATTACCTTAATTGCTACTTTGCGGGCAATGCGTGCATGTTGAGCCAGATAAATATCACCCATGCCACCACTTTCGATCAGCCTTTGCAGGCGATACCCACCGAGGGTTTTCCCCACCAGCATATTCATCTTCTTATCAGTCCCTCGAAAAAGTTTTCTCGAACATTTGGGAGAAGCTAGCTTTCTGCCCATTGAGTTATAGACACTTCTTATTTACAGTATACAAAAGAGCTGAAAACGCTTCCCTGCTTGTATAAAGGGAATTCTATCTATTATTCCCGCAGGATGTATCAGGAGCCTGTGCTCAACTGAGCAGCACTCGCTGGTCGTCACCATCCTCTTGCTTTTGGAAGCCTGTTCTGGTATATTTACTCTATAATATCAAATTATTTTGATACAAACAAGATTGGGATAATGTAATGAACGGTTTACTCCTTTCTCCTCCAGGAGTGCTTAAGCTCGCGGGACATCCGATTCGCTGGAGTATCTTGATGCGCCTGGCACGATCGGATTACCGTGTGCAGGAACTTGTGGCCTTGTTACAGCTTCCTCAGAATCTGGTCTCGTATCATCTGCGCCAGCTCCGCGCCGGAAATCTCGTCACCGAACGCAAAAGTAGCGCTGATGAACGATCGGTCTATTACAGCCTGGATCTGGAGCAGTTTCGCTCGCTCTATCTTCAGGCAGCAGAGCAGCTTCATCCTGCTCTCACAGAGTATTCCATCGATCCAGAGCGCAAAGAACTGCAAGACCGAACGCTCCATCCACCATTGCGTGTTTTGTTTCTTTGTATCCACAACAGCGCCCGCTCGCAAATGGCGGAAGCCTTGTTGCGGCACCTGAGTCACGGAACCATTGAAGCTATGAGCGCGGGAAGCCGTCCAGCCGAACAGGTGCATCCACTGGCAGTGGGAGCTATGAAGCGGGCAGGTATGGAGATGGGTCAGGTGCGTCCAAAGCATTTCGACGCCTTTCTCGGCCAGCGTTTTGACGCCATTATCACTCTCTGTGATCGTGTGCGGGAAGTCTGCCCGGTCTTTCCCGACGACCCGGAACGTATTCATTGGAGTTTTCCTGATCCGGCGCAAGTTACGGGGTCGGAAGAAGAACGCATCCGCGCTTTCGAGCAGATCTCGCTCCAGCTCGCGACGCGCATTCGTTTACTCATTATCCTGTTAGAGCGAGAACATCGGAGGTAAAAGCACTTCATGAGTCATTCTACCCTCGTTGAGCAGTCCAACATCCAGGAGCGGCCTACCACGCAAGAAGTGAAGCGTTCAGATGAGGCGTCGTTGTGGGCCTGTGTGCTTGCTGAAGGTCTTGGTACGTTCGGCCTGGTGTTTGCAGGATGCGGAGCAATCATGATCGACGCGATCAGCCATGGCCAGATCACACACGTTGGTGTAGGTCTGGTCTTTGGCCTGATCATCACCGTCATGATCTATGCCTTCGGCCATATCAGCGGCGCACATTTCAACCCGGCGGTCACGCTCGGTTTTGTGCTGACCAGTCATTTTCCAGTGCGGCGCTTGTGGGTGTACTGGGGCGCGCAGCTCATCGGAGCTACACTGGCCTCGCTCTGTCTCCGCTGGCTTTTGGGCGATGTCGTTCACCTGGGCGCGACTTTACCTTCAGGCTCTGGCGGTGCCTGGCAATCCTTTGTTCTTGAAGTGTTGCTCACCTTTTTCCTCATGGTGGTTATTATGGCCATGTCTACCGACACCCGTGCGGTTGGTCAGGCTGCGGCACTCGCTATCGGAGCCACGGTCGCTCTTGAAGCGTTATTTGCCGGGCCGATCTCTGGAGCTTCGATGAATCCTGCTCGCTCTCTTGCCCCGGCGCTGGTCAGTTTCACCTGGACTGCTCAATGGGTCTACCTTAGTGCTCCCTTTCTGGGTGCCAGCGCAGGCGCGCTTGTCTATCGTTGGATGCGTGAAGCGGGAACGCTTCCGCTACCTGCATCTGCTCAGGAGGAGCATCATGACTGAATTCGTACTCCAACCGATACGTGTGCTTTTTCTGTGTACCCACAACTCTTCTCGCTCACAAATGGCCGAGAGCTTGCTCCGCTCACGAGGTGGGGCTGCCTACGAGGTATTTAGCGCAGGCACTGAGCCGCGTGTGGTCCACCCACTGGCGATCAAGGTTATGCGGGAGGTTGGCATCGATATCAGTGAGCACCGAGCGAAAAGCCTGGAACAGTTTCGTGATCTGCCGCCGATGGACCTGGTAATTACATTGTGTGATGAAGCCGCGGAAGCGTGTCCGTACTTTCCCAATGCACGTCTGCAAGTGCATTGGGGGTTCCCTGATCCCAGTCGGGTCGAGGGGGGCGAAGAAGAACGCCTGGAGGCTTTTCGGCACATACGCGATCTCATTGCGACTCGCATCCGACAGTTTCTAAGTCTTCAGCCGATGACTTCCCTTGAGAAGCTGTATGCCGCAGCGAAGGCGCAAGAGAATCCTTCGTAAATGAAGCGCGCATGAGGCAGCAGATCGATGAAACTGTGTCTTGCTCGCGGTTGCGTTCACCTTTTCAATGTGGTATAATTTGCCAGGAATAACGGAAAGATCTCAAACAAAAGTGGGGCTTCACCCACTTTTCTGTTTGCAGGAATCTTTTTCGCTTGCCCAATTGGTCCAGCGAGCAAGGCGTAGAAGGACCGGTTACGTTCTCTTAACAATCATGTAGTTGTCTACCGGGCCGATAAGCGGGAGGAGAAAGGCATTATGAGGAGCGAATTTCAAGCTGCCATCGCGCAATTAACTGCCGAGAAGGGATTACCCCGCGAAGTAGTAATGGAAACCGTGGCCAATGCATTGCTCGCAGCCTACCGCAAGAGCTTCGGAGGTGGAGAGAACATCCGCATCGAGGTCGATAAAAACGGAGAGGTGCGGGTGTGGGCTGAGAAACGCGTTGTAGCACAGGTAATCGAACCAAGTGATGAGATTTCGTTGGCAGAGGCACAGCGTCTGGACCCACATGCGGCCCTTGGTCAGACAATGGACGTTGATTCTTCCTCCATTTTTGATCGTATCCCCGCGCAAACTGCCAAACAGGTGATTCTGCAACGCATTCGCGAAGCTGAGCACGAATATCTCCATGAGCAATTAAAGGATTGGATTGGCGAGATTCGCCTGGGCACGCTTACCCGGCGTGACCCGGCTCGCGGCTGGCTGCTGGACTTTGACAAAGCCGAGAAGGTGGAGGGCCTGATGCCGCTGGGCGAAGAGGTGGCAACCGAACGTTATCGCGTTGGGCAGCGCTTGCGCGTCTATGTCTATGATTTGAGACGCACACAGGGACGCATGCTGCAGATTCTGGTCTCGCGCACTCACCGTGATCTTGTGCGCCGCCTGTTTGAGTCCGAGGTTCCTGAGATCTTCGAAGGTACTGTGGAGATCAAAGCCATTGCACGCGAGCCAGGTAGCCGCTCCAAAGTGGCCGTCGTGGCGCGGCAAGAAGGGCTGGATCCGATTGGTTCCTGCGTCGGCGTGCGTGGTTCTCGTATCAACAATATTGTACACGAGCTGAATGACGAGAAGATCGATATCATCCAGTGGAGTCCCGACCCGGCTACTTTTGTCGCCAACGCTCTTAGCCCGGTCAAGCCGCTCAAGGTAGATCTGCGGGAAGCGGATCACACCGCGCTGGTCACGGTGATGGAGAAACAGCTCTCGCTTGCTATTGGCAAGGATGGGCAGAACGCGCGCCTAGCTGCCAAGCTCACGGGCTGGCGAGTCGATGTCACCAAGCCTGCTGAAGGGGAAATCTTCGAGGAGATGTTCGAGGAGAGCCCGGCAGGTTCGTCCCATCAGAGCGGGGGATTCCATAACAGCGGGCGCCGGGATAAGGATCGCGACCGCGACAAAGGCGAGCGGGGTGGGCAACGCAGGCGTAGCGGAAGTAGTTCGCATAGTCGGAACAGGTATAGTTCACAACGCGATTACGACGAATAACCTCGGGTAGAGAGGGAAAAAGGCGAGAAAAGCATGGCAAAAACTCAGCCAAAACGAGTCAAACATATCCCTATGCGCACGTGTATTGCCTGCCGTGAAAACAAGCCCAAACGCGAACTCCTGCGCGTGGTCAGGACACCAGATGGGCATGTACTCCTGGATGCGACCGGCAAAAAAGCCGGTCGCGG